>JBEKNN010000158.1:0-21921 GCA_049522755.1 Bryobacteraceae bacterium
GTGGTATGACGAAAACGCCGGACCCATCCGCGCCTTCGCCTGGCCCATGCTCATCCAGGCGGGAGGGCTCGCCCAACTCTCGGGGACCAAGCTGCAACTCACCCGTGCGGGCCGAAAAGCGCTCGCTGAACCCGCTTTCGCAACCATCCGCACGCTATGGACGAAGTGGAGGAACACGACCATCCTCGACGAGCTGGCGCGCATCGACTGTGTCAAAGGTCAAACCGGCAAAGGCAAGCGCGGGCTCACCGCCGTGTCCGGGCGGCGCGAAGCCATCGCCGGCAGCCTCGCCGAATGCCCGCCCGGCGGATGGATCGCGACCGACGAGTTTCTGCGCTACATGAAAGCCGCGGGCAATAGCTTCTCGGCGACCCACGATGCCTGGGGCCTGTACATCTGCGAGCAACAGTACGGCTCGCTCGGTTACGACGGCAGCGCCGGAATCCTCGACCAGCGCTACGCCCTGGCCCTGCTGCTCGAGTACGCCGCCACGCTCGGCATGATCGATGTCGCGCTCATCCCGCCCGCCGGCGCCCGCCGCGACTTCCGCGGGTTATGGGGCACGGACGGTCTCGCCTTCTTCAGCCGTTATGACGGCCTGATGTACTTCCGTCTTACGCCGCTCGGGGCCTATTGTCTGCACGTGGAATCGGACTACCAGGCGCCGCCCGTCGAGGTAAAGCCGGTGCTTCGGGTGCTGCCGAACCTGGAGATTGTGGCAGCCGGTTCCGATCTCGAACCGAGCGACCGCCTGGCTCTCAACGCGTATGCCACCGGCGTTTCGGACTTCGTCTGGCGGCTGGAGGCCGGCAAGCTATTGGCCGCCATTGAGGCGGGCAGGCAAATGGAGGAAATCCGCGAATTCCTGGCCGCGCGAAGCGGCGAGGCGCTCCCTGGCACGGTCGCGCGTATGCTCGATGACGTAGCCGAGCGAACCACCAAAGTCCACGACCGGGGGCTCGCCCGCCTGGTGGAGTGCGCCGACGCTGCCCTGGCCGCCCTGATCGCCAACGATACGCGGACCCGCAAGCACTGCATGCTGGCCGGGGACCGGTACCTGGTGGTGGCCGCCTCATCGGAAGCGGCATTCCGGCGCGCCTTGCGGGACGCCGGCTACCTCTTGGCCGCTGGGACCAACCGCCCGGCGAGAGCAGCCGAGGCTTGAATCGTGGCGCGCGCACTTATGCGTGCAGCGTTCACACTCGTGTGAACGCGCTTGCTTAGCCGAATCGCCGAGCGCGTGCTTCGCGGGTCACGCGATCTGTAACATTTCTATCTCCCAATCCACGAATCACTTACGAAATTCCAGAGCCTCCACCGCTTGATTCGGCCTGCTAAGCTGTAACCATATAGGCCGTTCGCCCGCGCACGCCACCCTGGGGATCCCGGCGCTCCCTCGTCCCGATCAGCTGTCGCTATCGTCAAGACTTCTTATGCAACTCCGCGCGATCTCGAAATCTCCGTTCCTCCGCTTCGAACGCCCGCTCCGCGCCCTAGAAACTCTTGCAACCCCAACAATCCATAGCCACTTCCACGAAATTGGGTTCGTTCCGTCAATTTCGCAATTCCCCCGGCATCGCTCGCCGTTTTCGGGCCCCGCCGATTGCACGGGCGGTCGGGTTCGGGATAAACTCGGGGATAACGCCAGGTCCGAATCGGTGCTTCCTGCCCTGCTATTGCTGTTCGCGGCTTCTACCTCGTTCGACGATTCGTTTCGAGCCGGCCTGCTCGCCCTGCAGCGCGGCGACCTCGCCTCGGCGCAAACCAATCTCGAAGCGGCGGGCAAGCTGGCGCCGCGCGATGGCCGCGTCTGGGTCGCGCTCTCCCAAACATATTGGAGGTTGCACAATAACGCCGCCGCCGAAGACGCCGCGGGCAAAGCGGCCACACTGGCGCCGGAGGACCCCGCCGTTCTCCAGGGGCTCGCAATCTACTATTCGGAAACCAATCAAACTCTGAAGGCCGCGCAGACGGCTGCGAAGTATTCCGCCAAGGTTCCGGAAAACGGCGATGCTCGCGAGCGCGCCGCCGGGCTTTATTTCGATGCCGCCCGGCCGTTGCTCGACCAACAAAAGTTTACCGAGGCCGTCGTCATTCTCAAGGAGGGCGCCGCGCGGCTGCCCAACAACGCTCAACTCGCGCTGGCGCTGGGGGTGGCCGATTACGGGCTGCGCCGATTCGACGATGCCGCGGATGCCTTTCTGCGCACCATCGAAATTGCCCCGGAAACCGAGCAGCCCTACACCTTCCTCGGCAGGATTCTGGATCAGATTCCGAGCCGGCTGCCGCAAGTGACCCAGCGGTTCGCCGAATACGAAGCGGCGCATCCGGCCAGCGCCGCCGCGTATCTGCTCCACGCCAAAGCTCTGGACGCGCAGTCGCTGGAACCGGAGACATCGTTGCGCTTGCTTCAGAAATCGATGGCGATGAATTCCGGCGACGCATCGGTGCACTTTGAAATGGGGACGGTGCTCGATCGGTTGCAGCGCTTCGCGGACGCAGTTGCGGAATTCCAGCGGGCAGCGGAACTGGCGCCGTCGGACGCAGCCGCGCACTACCGCCTGGCGCGCGATTACGACCGCATCGGCAAGCACGAAGCCGCCCAGGCCGAACGTGAAAAACACGCACAATTGGTGAAGGCGCAGGAACCCATTCGATGACGCGGCGCGAGTTTATTGCCGCTGTGAGCGCCGCCGGGCTGATGCCTTCGAGGGCCCCCGCGTCCACGCCGTTTCCGGTTCATTACGCGAAGCCCAATCCCTACGACGCGGTGCTGCGCTATGTCGCCGCGGGCAGCGACGAGTTCAAAGGCGAGAAGGACGCGATGGAGCTCGAATTGCGTCTGAGTCGTATGTTTGCTGGCAAGCTTAACCCCAGGTACGTCGCGCCGCCTCCGGCTTTAAGCGCATGGGTGGCGGGCCTCGGGGAAATTCGCGAAGCCCGCGTGTATGCCCTGCCCGATGGCCGCGTCCGCTATGAGGTCAAGACCGAAGAGGAGTATCATACCGGCGTCTGGCAGTTGCCGGATTTCAAGGTCGTCACCGAAAACACCGCGACCTCGTCCCAGCCGTATTTTCGCGATGTCACCCGGCATGTGTTCTTAGCCGTAGATTCATTCCGTGAACAGCTCTTTTACGGAAATCCGTACTGGCGGTCGCGGCTCGATTCGGCGTGCGGCATCGACGTTTACGGGAACCAGGGAATCGCGGTCGCCGATATCGACAACGATGGCGTGGATGAGATTTATGTGTGCCAGCCGGGCGGCCTGCCAAACCGCCTGTACAAGATTCGCGCCGATGCCGCCGGGGACGTGACCGCCGAAGATATTACGGAGCGCTCGGGCCTGGGCGTGCTGGACGAAACGACCTGCGCCCTTTTTGCCGACTTCAACAATTCGGGACGCCAGGACGTGGTGATTCTGCGTTCCTCGGGGCCGCTCTTTTTTCTGAATCGCGGCAATGGCACATTCACGGAGCAGCGCGACGCGTTCCAGTTCAAAACCACACCGCAGGGTTCGTTCACGGGAATGGCGGCCGCGGATTTCGACCGCGATGGCCGCCTGGATCTCTATCTCTGCTGCTATATCTATTTCCAGAGCGAGGACCAATATCAATATCCCGCGCCCTACCAGGATGCGCGCAACGGCCCGCCGAATTTTCTCTTCCGCAACCGCGCTGCGCCCGGTGCTGTCGCCGACCGGCCGGGCCTGCGGTTCGAAGATGTCACGGCCGAAACCGGCATGAACGAAAACAACGACCGGTTCAGCTTCGCGCCCGCCTGGTGCGATTTCGATGGCGACGGCTGGCCCGATCTTTTCGTCGCCAACGACTTTGGACGCGGCAATCTCTATCGGAATCGTAACGGCCATTTCCGCGACGAGGCCGCGAAGGCGGGCCTGGACGGCGCAGGTCCTGGCATGAGCGCCTCGTGGTTCGATTACGATGGCGACGGGCGGCCGGATCTCTACGTTTCCGATATCTGGAGCGCGCCAGGTCAGCGAGTGATCCGAGACCCGGCATTCAAACCGGCGGCGCGTGATGCAGACGCATTCCGGCGTCACACTAAAGGCAATTGCCTCTATCGCAATAAGGGCGATGGCACGTTCGAGGAGACTGGCGCCCTCGAGGGAGTCGAAATGGGCCGCTGGGCGTGGGGTTCCGGCGGGTTCGATTGGGATCTGGATGGCACTCCCGAGATCCTGATCGGCACGGGCATGGTGACCAATAATTATTCAGGTGGGAATTTGAATAGCTTCTTCTGGCGTCAGGTAGTAGCAAAAACTCCCGAGAAGCAACGCGCCGCGCCCGACTACGAGAACGGATGGAACGCGCTGAATCAACTGATCCGCGGGGACTATAGCTGGAATGGGCGCGAGCCGAATGTCTTTTATGTGAAGCAAAATGGCGCCTATCGCGATGCCTCCGGGGTGAGCGGGCTCGATTTTGCGAATGACACGCGAACCTTCGCGGTCACCGATTTCGACGGCGACGGCATTCCGGATCTGGTGCTGAAGAACCGATTTGGTACGCAGATTCGCGCCATGCAGAACGATTCTTCGGGCACGCGCGAAGCGATCGCGATCTCTTTACGCGGCACGAAATCGAACCGCGATGCCATTGGGGCGCGCGTCGAGGTGAATGGCCAGACGCAGTATCTGGCCGCGGGCAGCGGATTCCTGTCCCAGCATTCCAAGAAGCTGCATTTCGGCCTTGCCGGGCAGCCTGTAGCTCACGTAAAGATCACCTGGCCATCGGGCGCCGTGCAGGAGGCGGCGGGACTCGAACCGGGCTATGTTTACTCCATCGTGGAAGGGATCGTGCAAAGCCCCGGCGAGCATGCGCGGACGCGGTTTCGTTTTCCGAGGTTATTGCCTGCGGACGTGCTACCCGGGAGCACCGACGAGCCTGCGTTTGCCGATACCTGGCTGCTGGAGCCAGTGCCCACGCCCGACCGCCGGACGGCCAAGGGCGTAGCGGGATTCGTCGTGTTGCACGCGGGCGAGCCTCCCAAGATGCCCCCTGGCATCCCCGCCGAATTGATCGATCTGAAAGCCGAGAAAGAAGATGTGGCAGCCGCGTATTCGTTGTTCCGGCGATACCTTTTCGAATACCGCGTAGATCTTTCGGTGCCGTGGGTGCTGCTGGTGGACGGCGAAAGCCGGGCTCGTAAGGTCTATGTGGATATCCCCACTGCTGCGCAGATGCACGCCGACCTGGCGCGGATCGACCAGAGTCACGCGCTCGCGCTTCCGTTCCCCGGCACATACTATCTGAATCCGCGGCGCAATTATTTCAAGCTGGGCGCGGCCTTCTATTGGGCGGGCTATCCGGCGCTCGCGCTGCCTTATCTTGCCGAGACGCTGCGCACTCGTCCCGACAATTGGAAAGCCTTGCAGGCGATGGCGCGCATTCAACTGGAACTGGGCCGCGACAAAGACGCGCTGGCATCCTTCCAGAAAGTGATCGATATAAGGAACGACTATCCACCGGCGTTTGTGGGCGCCGGCGAAGTTTACGCGAAGCAGGACGACAAGGCGAATGCGCAGCGGATGTTCCAGCGCGCCCTGGCTCTCGATGCGAAGTGCGCCGACGCCATGAATCAACTTGGATTGCTGGCGGCCGGCTCTAACGATCTGCCGGGCGCGCGGCGTTGGTTCCAGCAGGCTATTGAAGCGCAGCAGGATCATCCCGGCGCCATCAACAATCTCGGCGTGCTTTACGCGAAAATGGGTCAGCCCAACGATTCCATCGCCGCTTTCCGCTATGGCATCAAGATGAATCCGGACGACGACGAGCTGTATCTGAATCTGGCCCGGATTTACGTTACTATGGGCCAACGGGAGCAGGCTCGCGCGGTGCTGAACGCATTGATGGAACAGAAGCCGGGAAACGCGACCGCGACCAAAGCGCTCAGAGAATTGGATGCCAAATGATTCCACTGATAGTTCTGCTCATCGAAGCGATTGCGTTATCGGGGCGCGTAGTGGACATAAGCGAGCCGCCGTCGGAAAGGTTATCGCCGCCGATGCTGATTGCGCCCGGATCGCCGCCGGTGTTAAGCTTCCGCTATTTCGATGCAACCGACCGGGGTCGCTTCGGCAACCTGGGACTGATGACAGACGATGCCGGCCACTAGACTCCCCATCTTCTCAGATGGCTTTGTGGGGCAGGCAATATTGCCTGCAGCAGCCTTTCAGGCGGCTCGTTCGGTGGGACAGACGATCGTTTTTTGTCGTACCGGGCGCACACTAGCAAGGCACAACAGACCACGAAATGCGATGGTCTGTACTACTCTTTCCCTCCTCACCTTATTATTCGCCGCCGCATTACTCTCCGCCCAGCCAAACTCCGTCGCCGACGGAATCGCCGCGTTCAATCGCGGAGACTACAAAGCCGCGCGCCTGAATCTCGAACGCAGCCCCGCCGATCCGCAAGCCCGGCTGTTCCTCGCATTGACCAAGGCCGCCACAGGCGGGTGCGATGCCGCCATTCCCGAGCTGGCAAAAGGATTCTCCACCGGCGAAAACCGTCGTCTGGCAGGCCTCGCCCTGGCCCAGTGCCATATCGCGGCCAAGCGCTTCCCCGAAGCCGGCGCGATTGTCGCGCAGCTTGAAAAACAATTCCCAGCCGACCCCGACGTCCTCTACGTGTCCGCGGACTACCACATGAAAGCCTGGAACGACGCCATCTACCGCATGTACCAGAAAGCGCCGTCGTCGTATCGCGTCGACCAGCTCTCGGCTGAGGTGTTCGAGACCCAGGGCAAGTACACCGAAGCCATCGCCGAATACCGCAAAGCCATCGAGAAAAATCCGAAAGCGATCAATCTCCACTATCGCCTGGGCCGCGCGCTGCTGCAGCAATCGCACGATCCCGCGGTTCTCGACCAGGCCCTCAAGGAATTCGAAGCGGAGTTATCGCTGAATCCTTCCGACGCCGTAGCCGAGTATCAGGTGGCGCAGGTTCTCACCACCGGGCAGAAGAAATCCGAAGCTGCGGCGCACTTCGAGCGGGCGGCCGAACTGCGTCCCGATTTTCCCGAAGCTCTGATTGCCGTGGCCAAGCTGCGCTCGGACGCGAAGCGATATGCCGACGCCATCGCGCTGCTGGAACGCGCCGTGAAACTGCAGCCGCGTAATGAAACCGCGCACTACAACCTCATGATCGCCTATCGCAATGCGGGCCGTGCCGCTGATGCGCAGCGTGAAAAAGCCGAGCTCGACAAATTGCAGAAGCCGCCGGAAGGCGAGTTCACGGATTTCCTGAAACGCCTTGGCGACAAAAAGTGAGACGCTTAGTGGGGCGGCCAATCCTGGCTGCAACCGCCTTTCAGGCGGCTTTCCTCGCCACTGCTCAGAGTCCGGACTTCCGCAACGTCGCGCAGCAGGCGGGATTGACCACGCCCATCCCCAATGGCGGCAGCGCTTCGAAGCAGTTCATCATCGAGACCACCGGCAGCGGCGTGGCTTTCATCGACTACGACAACGATGGTCTCGCCGATATTTTCATCGCCTCAGGCCCAGGATCGCCCAGCCGCATGTATCACAACGAAGGCGGCGGCAAGTTTCGCGACGTAACCGAATCCCTGGGGTTCACCCGCCAAGGCTGGGCGCAGGGAGTCTGCGCCGGCGACTTCGATAACGACGGCTATACCGATCTGTTCGTCACCTACTGGGGGCAGAACGCGCTCTATCGCAATATGGGCGGGCGCCGCTTTGAGGATGTCACCGCGAAAGTTCATCTCACCCAGGACCGCGTTCGCTATAACACCGGCTGCGCCTTCATCGATTACGATAACGATGGAAAGCTCGACCTATTTGTCGCGAATTATCTGAAATTCGATTTCGATACTACGCCCAAGCCGGGCGCCAATCCGTACTGTTTCTATCGCGGCATAGCCGTGAATTGCGGCCCGCGCGGGCTGCCCTTCGATCGCAATATTCTGTATCACAACGAAGGCGGCGTTTTCCGCGACGTCTCCGACGAAAGCGGCGTCTCGAAACCCGATGGCAACTACTCACTCGGCGTTCTCACCGGCGATTTCAACGGCGACGGACTCACCGACATCTATGTGGCGAGCGATCAGACTCCTTCGATCCTTTATATCAATCAAGGCAACGGGAAGTTCGTGGACGAGGCTCTGATCCGTGGCGTCGCGCTCGACGATAACGGCAAGGCCCTGTCCGGCATGGGCGTGGCCGCGGCGGACTATCTGCACGACGGAATCCCCTCGATATTCCGGACTAACTTCTCGGATGAGTTAGAGACCCTGTATCGCAACCAGGGCAAGGGAGAGTTTCAGGATGTCACCGTGGAAGCCGGCATGGGCCGGAACACGCGCTTCGTCGGCTGGGGATGCGGCTTCTTCGATTTCGACAACGATGGCTGGCCCGATTTACTTCTGGTGAACGGCCACGCGTTCCCCGAAGTGGACCGCCTGAAAATCGACATCCATTATCGGGACCGCGCCATTCTCTATCGCAACGATCACGGCAAGTTTGTCGATATTTCGGAATCGGCCGGCCCCGGAATCATGGACAGGCATTCCTCGCGCGGGCTGGCGTTCGCGGACTACGACAACGATGGGTCGGTGGAAGCTCTAGTGAACAATCAGAACGAGGCGCCATCGCTGCTGCGGCTTGCTAAGCCGTCGGATCGGGGACCGGCGAATCACTGGATCGGACTGAAGCTTGAAGGCGTGAAATCGAACCGAAGCG
Source organism: Bryobacteraceae bacterium (assembly GCA_049522755.1). Classification (GTDB taxonomy): domain Bacteria; phylum Acidobacteriota; class Terriglobia; order Bryobacterales; family Bryobacteraceae; genus PALSA-243. Next base: position 8,717 of record JBEKNN010000158.1, read on the forward strand.
CGATCGGCGCCCGCGTGCGGGTCACTGCGGGAGGGCTCGTTCAGACGGCGGAAGTACGAAGCGGAGGAAGCTATCTCTCGCAGAGCGACCTGCGCCTGCACTTCGGATTAGGCGGAGCCGCGAAGGTGGACAAGATCGAGATCACCTGGCCAGCCGGCGGAAAGCAAACCGAAACCGCGCTACCTGCCGATCAAATAATCGCCATCCGCGAACGTTAGTACATCGTTTCAGCAAAACCTAACCACCAATTTCGCCCGCAATTGCGTGTCCAGTAGGGCGGACCCCCCTGGTCCGCGCGGGTCCCCCTGGTCCGCGCGGGTCCCCCTGGTCCGCGCGGGTCCCCCTGGTCCGCGCGGGTCCCCCTGGACCCGCTTCTTCGCTCGGAAAAGTAGGTGGCCGCTACTGACCTATATCGTCGAACCGGACCTCAGACCCCGCGCCGAATTCCCGCGCTCTGGTCTCGATGTCCTTCACCAACTGATGGCCGCCGGCCTTCACCGGAAGCTGGCGCCCCCAGTAGACCAGTAAGCCATTGTCCGCATCCCACGGCATCAGGTAATGCTGGTTAGTGCAGACCCAGAAGCTGTTGTTGGCGTTGCCAAACTTATCTTTCTGAAGCTTAAACTCCATGCGGAAAGAAGCGCCTTTGCGGAAGATAGTGCGCATCGGCGTCGCAGCGGCCCTGCCGTATTGCACCACCGGCTCCGCGCGCTGTTCGCAGCCGCCGTCGACAACCTTGCCTTCAATCGACTGCGGGAAATGCGTCGCCAGGTCGAGCTTCACTACCGCTTGAATGGACGCCGCGCAACGCACCGCTGGATCGTCCGAACGCTGGCGCGTTTTGTCCGGCAAAATGGAAAGCGCCACTCCGCCTTCCCACTCTTCGAGCACTTTTGCCTGCGTGCTTTTCAGCAATTCCTGAAGCTCGAACGGAGCGCGGAAATCGTCCATGGCGCGGCAGCGCTCGTCGGAATCGGCGAGCAGTTTATAGGGCGTCAACCCGTCGCCCCATTTCACCACCGCATTGCAACGGTTCCCATCGCTGCGAATGATCGATTCGGCTGTCACCGCCGGAAAGCTTTGCAGAATATCGCCGGAACGGCCGGCCAGTTGCCGTTTCTCCGTGGCCGTCCAGTTCCAATGCTGTTCCCGCAGGTGATTGCTGTCGAATGCCACCGAGGCTTGAGCAAGCAGATCCAAGGCTTCTTTGGACGGCGGAGCGGCCGTCAAAGAGGCTGCAATTACGAGAATTAAGGCGAAAGAAAGGGGAAACTTCATTGGTTACTGACTGTATAAGGCGACGAGGAGGGGCCGCTGGTTACCGCTTCCGTTACAATCGTTTCGCTACTACCAGGGTAATGTCGTCGGCGGGCGGCGCGCCGGCGGCGAACGCGTTGAGCGCGTTGGTTACGGCCTCAGCGATCGCCTCCGCCGGTTGCAGCCGGTTGCGCCCCAGCACTTCGATGAAACGTTCCTCGCCGAACTCGTCATAGTTGGCGTTATTCGCCTCGGTTACGCCGTCGCTATAGAGCACCAGCAGATCGCCAGGCGCGAGATTGATCCGCTGCTCGGCATACGGCGCCATGGCGATAATCCCCAGCGGCGGGCCCCCACCTTCCAGCAACTCGGTCGCGCCGGACGCTCGCACGACGATCGGCGGATTGTGCCCCGCGTTGGCGAAAACCGTATCGCCCGTCGCGGGGTTGATCACGCAGAAAAAGAACGTGACGAAACGGTTGCTCGGGCAGTTCGCGCAGGTGGCTTTATTCAGGCGCGACATGAAGCTGCCCAGATTGCCCGGTTCTTCGGCCAGCACATGCACGCGCGCGTGCAGCCCCATCATCATCAACGAGGCCGGCATCCCCTTCCCGGAAACGTCGCCCAGCGCCAGCGCCACCCTGCCATCGGCGTAAGGGAAGAAACCGTAATAGTCGCCGCCCACCGTCCGGCAAGGCGCATTGTAGCCGGCCAGATCGACGCCAGGCAATCTTGGCGCGCGGCTGGGCAGTGCGCTGGCCTGGATCTCGGCCGCCTGCGTCAGGTCGCGAACCATGATGCGCTCAGCCTCTTCCACTTCCGCCAGGCGCGCGTTCTCAATCCGAATCGCGGCCACGTTGGCCATCACCGTCAGCAGGCTCAAATCGTCCTTGGTGAATTCGCGCAGGATGAACGGCGAATCGACGTAGATCAGCCCGATGATGCGGTCCTTGGTTTGCAGCGGCACGGCCATCATGGTGTGGACCTTTTGCTCCACAATGCTCATGCGGCCGCGGAACGCCTCGTCCATCTGCGCATCCCGCACCAGAATGGATGTCTTATCGTTGATCACCCGGTCGCGCACGCCCGTGCTGATGCGAAATCCGTCGCCCTTGTGGGCCCGCGGCACAAGCGACTCGCCCTCAAGAATGAGCAGCACGCCGCGCTGCGCGTTCACCGCCTGAATCGCCAGATCGAGAATCACCGGGAACAGTTCCAACAGAGGCTTGTTTTCCGAAAGCACCTGGCCGGCTCGAATCAATGCCTGCATGGGAGCCGAGGCTTTGGCGCCGGCTTTTTCCAGCACGATGGTCTGATTGAGGGCGCCTTCCAGGCTGGTCGTGACTGTAGTGGCCGAAGCCTTCTCCTCTTCGCCTTCGAACACCACCACGCCCGGTTCCGGTGTGCGGCCATCCGGCGAGAACACAATGATCAGGTGCCCGGCCGTGACCCGGTCGCCGGGCTTGAGCGCCAGTTTGGCCTTCAGCGGAATGCTATTGACGAAGGTTCCGTTCTTGCTGCCGAGGTCTTGCACCGTCCAGTTTTCGCCGTCCGGCTCGAACGCGAAATGCTGTCGGGAGAGCCCGCCATCTTCCGGATAGCTGATCTCGGCGGCAGTCGAGCGCCCTACAGTGAGCCGTCCGCTCAGCGGCACGGTTTTGGTCTGGCCATCGGGGCCTTGGATAAGGAGCTCGCGAGGCATGGGAGCCTCAATTGTAGAACGCCCGCGAGCGTCCTTTCTACTGCACTCGCGGCGCGTCGCCCGCTACGGGCCAAGCCACGCTGGCAGAGCGCGGAGCCGGGCATCCGGCGTTTGCCCCAAAGAGTAGGATCTATGCCTCATTTATGTTCCTGAAGCCCAGGAAGAATCATTGATTTTTCAACCACTTAGGTATTGGCCACCCATCTGCTCAGTATCGCCGCAGAGGTGAGGGGATATGAAAGACTCGATGCGGAAGTTGCTCTACTCTGCCGTGATCGCGATGATGAGTTTTGCGCCCTTGGCCCGCGCCCAGAGCAAGCCGGATGTCCTTAGAGCCCCGGTGGCGCCGGTTCAAATGCCCGAAGTGGCCACTCCAGCCATTCTGGCGGCAGACTTAGTATCCGTAGGGGTTCTGATTTTTGCGTTCCGCCGCCGTGCGGCTCGCACAAATCGATAGGGAACAAATCGTGGCGCACGCACTCATGCGTGCAGCGTTCACACTCGTGTGAACGCGCTTCGAATCGCAGCCGCTAGTGAACGGTATTGCGCTTAACCTACTGGAACTGGATCTGCGCAATCACCAGCTGCGGCATCGCCTGGTTCCAACTCTCGGGGATATTATCGAACGGCAGGCGGAACTGCTTGGTTTCGCCGGGCGCAAGGCCGCCCATCTTCCGGCTTACCACGGGAACGCGCTGGCGCAGCACCAACTGGCCATATGCGTCGTAGAACACGCAGTTGATTTCCGCCACCGCGAGTTTGCGCTCGCCCGCGTTGGCTACGCTGCCGGTGATCTCCACGATCTGCTGTCCCAGATAACTGGTGTGCGCATTCATCTGCACTCCGCTGAGCTTCAAATTGTGCACGTAAGCGCGCGCTTCGGTAGTGAGCGGCGGAGGCGGCGGAGGCGGCTGGCTGGCCTTACGGTCCAGAAACACGAATCCCACCGCGCCTAAGACCACCAACAGGCCCAGCACGATCATGAGCGGCGGAATCTGCGCCTTTTTCCGCGGCGCGGGAGCGGTCTTATTTGCCGGCAACGGTCATTTCTCCGATCTTTATTGTAGGCGCCGCCAGCGATCCGCGAAACTCCAGATCCGCACCAATGGCTTCGATCCCCATCAGCATTTCCTTCAGATTCCCGGCAATGGTCACTTCCGACACCGCGAACGCCAACTCGCCGTTGCGAATCCACAGCCCGCTGGCGCCTTGCGAATAGTCGCCGGTCACAATGTTCACCCCGAAGCCCATCAACTGCGTTACGTAAAACCCGTTGCCAACGCCCGCCACGATCTGCTCCGGCGTTTGGACGCCTTTTTCGAGGTAAAAGTTCCCGTGGCCAATCCCCGCGTTCCCCGTCAGCCCGCGCGACGCGTTGCCCGTCGTCTTCATCCCCAGCTTCCGCGCCGCATACGTGTTCAGCAGGTAGTTCTTCAAGACACCGCGTTCGATGACCGAAGTCCGGCGGCTGCGCACGCCCTCGTCGTCGAAGGGCGACGTGCCGAAGAGGCCCGGGATAGTGCCGTCGTCCACGATGGTGACGTTTTCGCCCGCGACCTTCTCGCCCAACTTGCCCGCCAGGAACGATTCGTGCCGGTAGATGGACATGCCGTGCACGGCTTCGTAGACGCTATCGAGCAGCGTGCGCGCGGTCCGCGGCTCGAACACCACCGGGACCTTTTGCGTCTCCACTTTCACCGGATTCAGACGGCGCAGCGCCCGCTCGGCGGCCATGCGTCCCACGTACTCCGGCGTTTCGAGGTCCTTAAACCGGCGCGCGGCGTGGCCCCAATGGTCGCGCTCCATCGATTCGCCTTCCCGCGCCACCGGACTGGCGTCGATGGAACAGTAGCTCGACCGGTACTCGCCTGCAAAGCCGCGGGAATTCGCGAAAATATGGCGGCCCGTGTAGGTGTCGAACCCTCCGCCTTCGGAATTGAAAATGCGCGGGTCGGTCGCCAGAGCGGCCGCTTCCGCCCGCTTGGCGGCGTCGATCTTCACCGTCGTTTCCAGATCCGCCACGTCCGCCGAGTAGAGGCCCAGATCGCCCTCGATGGCGCCCAGCTCGCTGGCCTCCGGCAGGCCCGCGTGCGGATCTTCGGTGGTGATATCCGCGAGCTCGATGGCCGATTTCACCAGCAGCTCGATACCCTCGCGCGAGAGGTCTGAGGTGTAGGAAGCGCCCGTGTTCTTGCCGATCAGAATCCGCAGCCCGGCGCCGCGCGACCCGGCTTCGATCAGTTTCTCCAGCTCGCGCATGCGCACGTTGACGCCGAACTCCTCGCCTTCCGAGATGGTGCATTCGGCGTCCGTGGCGCCACCCGCCAGCGCGCGCTTGACGATGTCTTGCGCCAGTTCCGCCAGATGGTTCGCGCTCAAGCCGTGCCCCCCGCCGTGCCCCCCACTGTCATGCGGTCGATCTTGATGGTGGGAATGCCCAGGCCCACCGGTACGCTTTGGCCGCCCTTGCCGCAGATGCCGATGCCCTCGTCGAGTTTCAAATCGTGCCCCACCATGCTGACGTATTTCAGCGCTTCCGGACCGTTGCCGACCAGCGTGGCGCCGCGCACCGGCCGCGTGATTTTTCCGTCTTCAATCAGATAGCTTTCCGACGCCGAAAAAACAAAGTTGCCGTTGGTGATATCCACCTGGCCGCCGCCGAAATTGGCGCAATACAGGCCTTTGGGCACAGAGCGGACGATCTCATCGGGATCGCTTTCGCCGGCGAGCATATAGGTGTTGGTCATGCGCGGCATGGGGATGTGTGCGTAGCTCTCGCGCCGCCCGCTGCCGGTGGATTCTTGCCCCATCAGGCGGCTCGAAAGCTTGTCCTGCAGGTAGCCGCGCAGCACGCCGTTCTCGATCAATACATTGCGCTGCGTGGCGTGCCCTTCGTCGTCCACGTTCAGCGACCCGCGGCGGCTGGCGATGGTTCCATCGTCCACCACCGTGCATAATTCGCTGGCGACTTTCTGGCCGATGCGTCCGGTGAACGCCGAAACGCCCTTGCGGTTGAAGTCGGCTTCCAGGCCGTGCCCGACGGCCTCATGCAGCAGCACGCCCGGCCATCCGGGACCCAGCACCACGGTGGTTTCGCCCGCCGGAGCTTCCACGGCATCGAGCATGGCGATAGCCTCGCGCGCCGATTCGCGAGCGAAGTATTCGGGCGTTTTTTGCGTCTGGAAGAAATCGAGCTCCACGCGTCCGCCGCCGCCCGCATGGCCTCGCTGCGGATCGCCGCCATCACGCCGCGCGGTGGCGAACACGCTCAGCCGCGCCAGCGGTTGCCGGTCGAAAGAGAGCGTTCCATCGCTGGTCGCCACCATCACCTGCCGCAAGTTGTCCACATAAGATGCCTGCACCTGAAAGACGCGCGGATCGTAGGCGCGCGCGGCGCGGTCGGCGCGCTTCACCAGTTCCACGCGGTCGGCGAACGCCGTCTCAGTGGGCGCGATGATCACAGGATAGAGATTGTGTTTGGCGCCTTCGTTCAGATCGAAAGTTTCGATTTTGCTGGGCCCCGACGCGATGCACGCCGCCACGCGCGCGGCTTTCTTAATCTTCTCCGGGGAAAGGTCGTCGCTGTAGGCGTAGCCGGTCCGCTCGCCGGAAATGACGCGCACCCCGACGCCCATGGAAACGCCTTGGGTGGCCGATTTCACCATGGATTCGTCGATGCTGATCGAGCTGGTGGCCAGGTATTCGAAGTAGAGGTCGGCATAATCGCCGCCCTGCGAGAGCGCTTCGGCCAGGTGAGTTTCCAGGTCGTGGCGGGTGATCTGGAAGCGGTGGGCGAAGAAGGAATCTGAGAACTGCATAGCTTTCAGGCTAGCAGCCTTTCAGGTTGAACAGAATTGCTTCAGACGATGAGCAGGTCTTTATCGAACCAAACATCCAGATGCTCATCAGGCGATGAGGAATCTGTAGCCGGTGCAATCCCTAGACACAGCCGAGGGTTACGCCTGACATCCTATAAGGAGAGGCTGACGAGTTCTCCCCAACCTCTTTGCGACTTGGCGACTTTGCGTGATCACCGTCTTCGAGCCCGTTGACTATTCGCGTGATGCCGTCTTCGATCGACGCCAGATGGAAGTTGATGGAGTCGGCCATCTCCTCGGTAATAGCGTTCTTCGTCATGCGGGTCTGCTTTTCATTTCGCCAAGTCGGCAAATCTTCACGTTCAGGGATTCGTCTTCCCGAAATCTGGGACGCATCAGCTTCGATCAGGCGTTGCCCGCCGCGCGGCCTCCAGCTTGGCATATAGCAGCGGATTGGCCTCACGCGAGGCTCGGGCGAGTTCCTCGAATCGGGCTTCACCCCGCCTGAGGTATGCATCGATCTCTGGGCGCCGTTCCAGGTAGAATGTGATTCCACCATAGACTTGAAGTAGGGATACCGATGGGAAAGCTTGGGCAATCGCCTCTGGAGACTCGCCCTTGAGGAACTGGTAAACAACCGAATCCAGAGAAACACGGCCACTGCTGAAGTAGTATCCGGAGCCGCGCTGCTCTATATATTCCTGTGCCATCTGGCACTTTGATCATAGACGAAACCGGCGGGAACCGAGCTCCGCGCGCCCTGCGAGAGCGCTTCGGCCAGATGACCTCGAACGGCGTTTCTGGGGGCACTTGTCAGCTGTGGCGACTTAGCCGGCCATATCGCGCGCATCAGGCGATGCGCCCCCAGCCGGTCAATTGCCTTGCTTCGCAATCAACTCGCGGACTTTGGGCACAAGATCGTAAGGGACGTTCATGACCGTTTCGGACGGCTCAATGCCGGCTTCGTCTTCCAAGAGCGCGTCATCTTCGCTCTGCTCCGCGTAATGCGCTAGCACACGCCGCACTTTGTCCTCGGTCCATCCGGCTGGCAATTTTCCTTGACTCATTGGTGTTTCTTCCTTCTTCGCCTGCGAAATGCCGCGAGGGGTTTCCGTGCCAGTTCGTAGGCCGTGATCGCGAACACGCCATCCGGTTCCGAGCCGGGAACATAGATAACCCGTAAGTATCGGCCCGAGGCCGTCTGTCCCAATGCGATCCTTGAGCCTTCATGTCCTGCTCGATCTTCACCAGGCCTCTCCAAAACCTCTGTCACTTCATCTTCATCTACGTCGTGGCCATAGATATGCGGCAACCCGGTTGCTGGATCGATATAGAATCGCGTCTGTAAACCTGCATGACCATTCTAACGCCAGGCCAAGCCGCGCCGAGATATCCTTACGCGCCTCCGCCGGAATAGGCAGGCTTTCCGCCTTAACCCCCATCTCTCCGATCACTTTATTCCGCCAGTGATACCGGGAACTCGCAGGTTTCTCCGCGCCGTATTTTCTCCCGGAAACCCAGTCACAGGCTGTATCTCCATGAAAACAATCATCAAACTACGAAGCCGCTTTTTTCGTTCCTGTATAATGGATTTAGGGGCTCTCGCTTCACCCGAAGTTGCTCCTTGCGACACTCCCGCAGGACTCACATATAATTTTGCGCTGGACTTTTGCGCCCGCGGCTCGTCTCTACCTTGCCGTTTGCCGCGCCTCGGATCTTTGACAACTGCATAAATCGACACCAGTCAGCGGGCAAGGCGGAGCCGGCCAGTGGCGCGGGCCCATGGCCTGCGACGCCCTGCATCTCGCTGTTGCAGAGCCATCCGCCGGCTCATGGTGTAGAAGATGAGCCAATCGGCAGTTTACACCGACAACTACTTGTCCTTCCAATGAACTTTGCAACCGGCGGGTGACGCGTTGCCATGGGCGGTCCCATCCATCAGACGCGTTTTTGGCCCCAAAAGCCAAATTTCCAAACGAACCTAATCCCAAAATCGGACAGCCGCCCGCGACCACCGAAGCAACCCCAGGCGCCGCGACCGGCAGGTAGCATTAAGGCTCGATTTTCAGCCAACTTGCAGACACTTTCCGCAGCGGGCGCCATCGGGGCCTCTCGCATCATATATAGCGATCTCGCGCATCATATAGCGATCTCTCGCATCATAATAGGGATACTGGCATACAGCGTCCGGCGCCTCACATGAGTCAACCATCGCAATCCGGACCCGGACTATCGCTCCTGGCGCGTTATGAAGCGCTATCCCGAGTGTCGCGGGCGATTTGCGCGTATCGCGACCCGGCCGAGTTGTTCCACGTCCTGGCGGGTGAGTTGAGGCATGCCGTCAACTTCGATTTCGTCGCCGTCTTTCTCTACCACCAGGCATCGCATAAAATCAGCAATCCCGTACTCGAAACCGTCAACGGCCCGGGGTTCGCCATCCCGGCCGATTTCCCGGCGGAGGAAACCATCACCTGGTGGGTCTATCGGCATCAGGCTCCGATGGTCATTCCGTCGCGGGACGAAGAGACGCGTTTCCCGCTCATGATGGAAATCTTCCGCAACTACGGCGTGCAGTCCGCGTGCGTGCTTCCACTCTCCACCGCGCATCGCCGCCTGGGCGGTCTTAGCTTCGGATTGCAGCAACCGAATGGCTATTCCGAGGAAGACGCGCGCTACCTGTCGCTGGTCGCGGATCAGGTTGCGCTGGCGGTGGACATCGCCCTACGGAGCCACGAGCAGCAGCAGGTCGAGGACGAACTGCGCAAGCAGAAGGCCCATTTCGAGAAGCTTTTCGAGCTGGCGCCTGAGGCCATCGTCCTGCGCGACGCCGAAAATCGCGTGCTGCGCGCGAATCGCGAGTTCACGAAATTGTTCGGCTTCAGCCTCCAGGAATCGGTAGGCCGGAATATCAGCGACCTGATCGTGCCCCCTGGAATGTGGGATGAGTCGGAGCGCCTGCGCGAAGCGCTGAAACGAGGCGAGCGCGTGAACGCCGAGCTAATCCGCCGCCGTAAAGACGGCACGCTTCTGAACGTGTCGTTTGTCGCGTCCCCCGTTTCGGCGAATAGCGGACCCCCTGAGATTTACGGCATCTATCGGGACATCACGGAACGAAAGCGCGCGGAAGAGGCGCTGCGCCGTAGCGAAGCTTACCTGGCCGAGGGTCAGCGAATGAGTCACACCGGAAGCTGGGCTCGCAGTGTTTCCAGCGGCGAGGTCTTCATGAGTCAGGAGAGCTTTCGCATCTTTGGCCTCGATCCGTTACGAACTAAGCCGACGCTCGATGTCATCCTCAATCGCGCTCACCCGGAGGACCGGGCTTCGTTTGAGCGGACATTGAGGCAGGCGATTTCCGAGCGGAGTCAATATGAGACCGATTTCCGCATCATTCTGGATGATGGAACCGTTCGCCACCTCCACGTGCTGGCCCACCCCGTGACCAATGCAGCGGGCGAGTTAGTCGAGTTCGTCGGGACTCACATGGATGTCACCGAGCAGTATCAGGCGAGGATTGCGCTCGAAAAGGCGTTTGAAGAAATCAAGGCGCTCAAGGACGAGCTTTATCGGGAGAACGTGGCGCTTCGGCAGGAGATCGACGAGACTTCGATGTTCGAGGAAATCGTCGGCAAAAGCGATGCGCTGCGGAACGTGTTGAAGCAGGTGGAAAGCGTGGCCTCGACGGATTCGACGGTGATCATCTACGGTGAGACAGGAACGGGAAAGGAACTCATCGCGCGGGCCATCCACAACTTGAGTCAGCGGCGCAACAACGCGTTCGTCAAGCTGAATTGCGCGTCGATTCCGTCGGGGCTTCTGGAAAGCGAGCTCTTCGGCCACGAAAGAGGCGCCTTCACGGGAGCCATTGCGCAGCGCATCGGGCGCTTCGAGCTGGCTAATCGCGGGACCATCTTTCTCGACGAAATTGGAGAGGTTCCGCTCGAGTTGCAGCCGAAGCTGCTGCGAGTGTTGCAGGAACGCGAATTCGAGCGGCTGGGCAGTTCGCGGACTCTGCGCAGCGAGGCGCGTCTGATCGCCGCCACCAACCGCGATCTGGCGGAGATGGTGGAGGACCAGAGTTTCCGCGCCGATTTGTACTACCGCTTGAATGTGATTCCCATCGTTGTCCCACCGCTTCGCGAGCGCCCGGAAGATGTGCCCTTGCTGGTACAGCACTTCACGGAATTGTTCAGCCGCCGCATCAACAAGGCGATTCACAGCGTTCCCTCAGAGACCATGAGCGCGATGGTGCAGTACGATTGGCCGGGAAATGTGCGCGAGCTGCAGAACGTCATCGAACGCGCCGTGATCCTGTCGGCGGGCGGCGTACTAAGGGTGTCGTCCACCGATCTGAAAAGCGGCGCGCACACGCCGGGCAAAAGCGGCGAAAGCGGCGGAGCGGCACCGAGGCGCAAGAGAAGTGACGCTCCGCCGCCCGATCGCGATCGGGTATTGGAAGCCCTCAAGGCGACGGGCGGGCGAGTGGGCGGAGCGGACGGCGCCGCGGCTCGTCTGGGGATGAAGCGGACCACGCTGATCGCTCACCTGAAGCGGCTCGGCATCGACCCGCGCACCGTCAGCTCGCGCTCCGTCGTGAGTTAGTCTTTGACAGTGTCATGACACGCTATGACACTGTCACGCTCCGTTGAATCGGCACTTGTCCGCTCATCTAACCTATTTTCCACTAGTCACTTAGCTCGCGTCAAAAGCGCCGCCAGTTTTGGCCCGTGCGTTGCCTCTTACTAGCACAGAAGCCGGTAAAGTAGGGCGGACCCGCTGGTCCGCAGCCGGCCCCCTGGCCGGCTTGGGCAGGCAGAGAAGGCTGTCGATGTTGCGAACCATAATCACCGAATCGCCGTCAGAGCAGAAATGGACCCTGCAAGGCCGGCTTTGTGGCCGATGGGCCGCCGACTTCAAGGAAACGTGGGAAGCAACCCGGAGCACGCGCGCGGGGCGCACCTGCCTGGTCGATCTGGAAGACGTGATTTCCGTCGACCAGACCGGCGAAAGCGCATTGCTTGAAATGGCGGCCGAAGGCGCGCGGTTGATCGCCAGCCGCGCCTACATGAAATACATACTGGAAGGCTTGCACGTGGGGCACGAGTGAGTGCCGGCTAAAAGCTGGCTGTAGCCATGATTGGCCCGCCCCGCTATAGGAGGAACTGAAACTATGTGGATCATCAAAGTCGCTCTCGATCGGCCGTACACATTCATTGTCCTGGCGCTGCTGATCCTGATCGTCGCCCCGGTAGTTGTTCTCCGAACACCCACCGACATCTTCCCCAACATTAATATCCCCGTGATCTCGGTCGCATGGACTTATACCGGACTGAACCCGGAAGAGCTCGAAGGACGCTTGACATCACCCTATGAGAAGTCACTTACTGCGCTGGTGGATAACATTGAGCACCTGGAGTCCACGACTTATAACGGCACAGTAGTAGTCAAACTCTTCCTTCAACCGAACGCCCGCGTCGATACCGCCAACGCCCAGGTGACCGCGGCGTCGCAAGCCCTGCTTCGCCAGCTTCCCCCCGGAACCCAGCCGCCGCTGATTATCAACTTCAGCGCATCCAGCGTTCCCATTCTTCAACTGGGCGTTTCCGGCAAAGGACTCTCGGAAGATCAACTGAACGATCTCAGCATGAACTTTCTGCGCCCTCAATTGGTTACGGTTCCCGGAGCTGTGGTGCCTTATCCGTACGGCGGCAAACAGCGGCAAGTGATGATCAATATGAACGCCGGCCTGCTGCAATCTAAGGGACTGTCTCCGCAGGACCTGCTGGCGGCGGTGAACCTGCAAAGCCTTATACTGCCCTCCGGCACAGCGAAGATGGGCCCCACCGAATATGACGTCCGCCTGAACGACAGCCCGCGAACCGTGGATGAGTTGAACGATATGCCCGTCCGGCGCATCGATGGAAACACGATTTATCTCCGCGATGTAGCAACCGTGGCCGATGGCTTTGCGCCGCAGACCAATATCGTCCGTCAGGATGGCCGGCGCGGCGTCTTAGTCACCATCGTGAAATCTGGGACTGCCTCCACGCTCGATGTAGTTACGGGCATCAAGAAGCTGGTCCCGCGGGTAGCTACCACACTGCCGCCCGAGCTAAGGATTGAACCTCTCAACGATCAATCGATCTTTGTGCGGGGCGCTGTGAGCGGAGTCATTCGCGAGGCGGTAATTGCGGCTGCACTGACCGGCCTGATGATCCTGCTATTCCTGGGAAGCTGGCGCAGTACGCTGATCATCGCAGTCTCTATTCCATTGTCCATCCTCACATCGGTGATCGTGCTAGGCTTCCTGGGCGAAACCATCAACATCATGACACTGGGAGGCTTGGCGCTGGCGGTTGGCGTGTTAGTGGACGATGCAACTGTAACTATTGAGAACATAGAGCGGTTTCGTGAAGAGGGGCACGACCTGC
>JBEKNN010000159.1:0-21229 GCA_049522755.1 Bryobacteraceae bacterium
CCCCCAAAACGGTTAAGCACCCGATTTGGAACTGTGCGGGACTTCCGCGGCTCAAAGCATTAGAATTACCGTATGACCAGACGCGAGCTTCTGGCCGCTACGTGCGCGGCGTGCGCCTCCCCGTTGTGGGCGCGGGAGCGCATGGATAAATCGCGCATCAGCGCCATTACCGACGAGATCGGCCTGTCCACCGAAGAATCCATCGCATTCGCGCATCAATATGGATTGCAGTTCGTCGAAATCCGCAACCCCGCCGGCAGCAAGAAGGAGTACTTCTCGTTGACCGAAGCGGAGATCAAGACCGACGCGATGCGGTTCGCCAGAGAGGGCCTGAAAGTTTCGTTCGTGAATACCAGCCTGTTGAAGTTCGCCTGGCCCGGCAGCGAGCCGGCCCGCAAGCAGCCTGAGGAACCGGCGGCGCGTGAGAAACGGCTGGCTGCCGAAAAGTCGCGGTGGGATGGCCGCATGGGCGATTTGCAGAAGGCCATCCGCTGCGCCCAAATCATGGGCTGCGACAAGGTGCGCGTGTTCACCGGCGCGCGCGTGGAAGACCCCAAGACGATGTACCGGCAGATCGCCGATACGCTGGGCGAAATGGCGAAGACGGCGGAGCGCGAAAAGGTCTACCTGTTGATTGAGAACGAGGGGTCGCAGAACATCGCCACGTCCGCCGAGCTGGCGGACATCATGAAACTCATTTCGACGAAATGGGTGGGCATGAATTGGGACCCGCACAATGCTTACGGGAAAGAGACGTCCTATCCGGACGGTTACAATCTGTTGCCTAAAAAGCGCATCCTCAACATTCAGGTGAAGGGCAACGGCGTGATGCCTTCGAGCCCCGAAAAGGAAGATTGGAAGGGCATCATGACGTCGCTGATGCGCGATGGGTACCCATATAAGATCGGCCTGGAGACGCATCTGTTCGATGGAACGCCGATCCAGGCGGCGCACGCTTCCATGGAAGAGATACTGCGCATTGTGAACGAGGTTTGACATGTCGAAGAACATTTTGATCGCTTCGGGTATCGGGATGCTGTGCGTGGCCATCGCGGTGGCGATGATTTTCCATATGCAGCGCGGCGCGCACATTCAGGTGACGGGCAAGATTCTCAAAGTGCGGACGGCGCCCCTGGATGATAATGCGGCGGTGGTGGCGGCGGACTTTCGCGTAACCGATACGGCCGACTATGGTTTTCTGGTCAATAAGGTAACGCTGATCGTGGTGGATGCGCATGGCAAGCAAATCGAGGGCGACACGATTTCCGAAATCGACGCCAGGCGGATATTCGAGGCCATCCCGCTGCTGGGACCTAAGTACAACCCGAGCCTGATTTTGCGCGAGCTGATTCCACCGCACACCACGGTGGACCGCATGACATCGGCGCGCTTTGAGGTTTCGGATGCGGTTGTGCAAGCGCGAAAGAATTTGATACTGCGGATTGAAGAGGCGGACGGCCGGGCGGTAGACGAATTTACCGAGCGGTAGCGCTTAGTGCGAAACCGGAACCTGCGCCTGGATGTTTTCGGAATAATCCGCGCTCGATGCCAGGATGTCCAGTTGGGACATGGTGACTCCCGTGGCGTTGAGCGTCATACCGGAAGGCACTACGAAGTTCAGTTGATAGAGGCCCGCGGGACCTCCGGGCGCGAGGCCCTGGTAGGGAACGGTGGCTTGGGTTACGCCGCCGTTGCTGTCGTCGAGATATACAGTCACAAGGTTGGCCAATGGGTTGGCTGGAACAACTGTGCCAGCCACTACCGCTGGATTAGTCGCGCCTAATCCGCACGCGTAGGCCACCAGCGTTTCGCCCACCGTCGCGGGGCTGCTGGTAGTCACCAGCGTTCCGTTCGCATGGGTCACGGCGAACACGCCGGGAGAAGTCTCTCCGCTGTATTCCTGCACCAAGTTGGACTGCGCGCCATTGGCGAGCACCTGGATATTCAGCAGCGAGCCATCGGCCGGCGTCGAATACGGAACAATCGCGTTGATCTGGCTGGAAGAGACATAATAGACCGGCGACAGGACGCCATTCACGGTCACCTGGACGCCGCCCAGGGTATTGGGAACCGGTACCGATGACGAGAAAGGCGTCGCGCTCGAAGTGAATCCCGAGCCGTAAAGCGTAATGACCTCGCCGGGTGAAATCTGCGCCGTAAAGGGCGCGCTGCTGCCCGCATTGACAACGGCCGAAGGATTCAGGAACACGCCAGTGCCAGAGTAAGTGGGCACCTTCACACTCACGGTCAGAAAGTAATAGCCCGCCGTGCCCGATTGGATGGAGTAATTCCCTCCGCCGCCCTCCGCATAGAGATAACTGTCTCCGGAGAATGTGCCGTTGTCATTTGGGGCGAAGGTATCCGAAAAAGTAAAATCGCTGGATGCATAGCTGTCAAAATTCTCGCGCCAATGCCAGAGCTCTTCCTGAATGGAGGGGATCTCGTTGACAGCGCCCTGATAGGAGAACGGTCCGGTTGGAGTGTCGTTCTCGACCGTGGACGTGAAGTAGAGTCCCGAAAGCTCGGCGGCTGCGCCGGTGGATATGGCTTTGACGCCCACCTGCATGTCGTATCCAGTGGGCGACCCGGCGATGAAGAAACTGCCATCGGGCGACACGTAGAGATTCTTCGCTCCCGAGATCAACTGGTTCGCCGTGGTGACGCCGCCCGGGGCCGGAAAGGTCATGGTCCCGCTGCCGGTCGCGGTCATGGTATACGTGGCGCCCGGAGACGTCTGCGTAGCCGGGACATTATTCAGCGCCATGGAGGTTCCAGTAAGAGTCACATTCCCCAGGTTGCCATTGCCATCGGCCGTGATATTGAAGAACGGGTTGCGCATGCCGGACAGGCTGCCGCTGGCGAACTCCAAGCCCGCCACGCGATAGGTTCCGCTGAGCGTCGATGCCGTCGCGGCGGAGCTTTGCGGAATCGCCACGAAGAGATCCTCATATTGCGGATCCGAATCCGTGCTGCTGCCCACAGCGATGCCATTGACGCCCACGCCGCCAAACAGGTTGTCGGCATTCTGGGTGAATGGGTTGTTAATCGCGAACGTGCCGCCGGAGTAGACGGCGTAAACGCCGCTGGAGCTGAAGGTAAGAGCGGTGTTCGCTCCGTTGAAGTAATAGCCGACGCCTGTCACGGTGAAATTCCCATTGCCGTCGAAGGTCATGCTTCCGGCGAAGCTCACCGCCTGATCGGTTGGGTATCCGATGATCCCCAGATAGCGGACCCAATAAGAGCCATTCAAGCTGGCATTGCTGGCGACCTGCGCGGCGGCGGGCAGCGCCGCCATCAGAACGGCGGAGCAGACTAGCGTGACGTGGCGGAGTGTGCGGCCCATAAGCCAATGATAGCGTGCACGGACCGCGGCTAGATGCATCTTTCGGACTGGGTCGTAGGGCGGTTGACAGACGGAAGCGTCTGTCCCACCCACTTACGGATAGAGCAGGTACTTGGCGCGCAGTTGTGCGAAGTCCGCCAACTGCGTGGTGAAGCTCTCCTCGATGGTGCGCGGATCTTCGCCAGCTGCGAGGCGGCGGATTACATCGTTGCTGCCGATCAGTTTGGCGCCGCCGGCGAAATCGATCTTGCCGGGGTACAACTTTTGGATGGCCGCCGCTACTTCCAGGCCGAGGCGCGTGGCATCGAAGAGGTCGCGGTTCAGCAACTCAAAGCGCACGCCTTCGATGCGCACGCCCTTGAAGTTCGATTCGGTGGGCGTGAAGCTGGTGGGATACACGCGCACGCCGGGGATCTGGCGCGCGTTGAGATACGCCGCCAACTCGCGGCCGCCGATGAAATCCGCGCCGGCCTGCTCGAACGGCGCATCGGTTCCGCGGCCCACGGAATAGTTCCTGGCGAACTCCAGCAGGCACAGGCCCGGATAGAGCGTGGCGGCTTTCAGGCTGCGCATGTTGGGAGAGGGATTGGTCCACGGGAGATCGGTGGAATCGAACCAATCGCCGCGATTCCAATCCGTCATGCGGACCACGGTGAGGTTCGCGCCGATCTTGTTTTCGCCGTTGAAAAGCTGCGCCAGCTCTCCCATGGTCATGCCATGGCGCACCGGTAAACCAGACCAGTAGCCCACGAACGACTTGTTCTCCGCATCGAGCAGCGGACCTTCGACGTGCGTTCCGGTGATCGGGTTGGGCCGGTCCAGAACGTAGTACGCAATGCCCGCTTTGGCAGCGGCTTCCATGGCATACGCCATGGTGGTTTCATAAGTGTAAAATCGTGCGCCCACATCTTGAATATCGAACACCAGGGCGTCGAGACCGCGCAGCATCTCGGGCGTGGGACGCAGCGTGGCGCCGTAGAGGCTGAATATTTTGAGATCCGTCGCGTAGTCGGTGGCATCCTGAATTCCGGGCCGGTCCTCCGTGCCCCTGAAGCCGTGTTCGGGCGAGAATAGCGCGGCGATTTTGATGCCGGCCTGGCGCATCAGGTCGATAT
This sequence comes from Bryobacteraceae bacterium, assembly GCA_049522755.1. GTDB lineage: Bacteria > Acidobacteriota > Terriglobia > Bryobacterales > Bryobacteraceae > PALSA-243. The sequence goes on from JBEKNN010000159.1 coordinate 4,459, forward strand.
TCCGGCGGCCCTGGCTATCGAGTCCGGTCTGATTGGTGATGAGGCCGACGCGCTTGCCTTGCAGCGGCTGGAAGCGATTGGCCGCCAGAACATCGAGGCCGGTGAGTGTTTTGGCGTTACGGCCGATCTCGCGGTGTACGCCGGCGGCGGTGAAGGTTTCGTTGTAGCCGGTGAGGGTCACGCCCTGCACCGCGATTCCCACCGATGCGGCGGCGATGGTGGCGACCTTCGAGCGCACCGAGGTGAGCGCCGGGCGCGCCGTGGGGTGCACGCTATTGGCGAGCAAAATCACGTAGGTCTTGGTGGACGGATCGATCCAGATGGACGTGCCGGTGAAGCCCGTGTGGCCGAAAGATCCGATGGGGAACAGCTCGCCGCGGTTGCCGGAAAGCGGCGAATCTATGTCCCATCCCAGGCCGCGCAGAATGGGCTGGTCGGGCGGACTTTGCGGTTCGGTGAACTTGCGGATGGTGAGCGGATTGAAGAGGCGGACGCCATCGAGCTCGCCGCCATTGATCATCATTTGCGCGAAGCGGGCCAGGTCGTCAGCCGTGGAGAAGAGCCCGGCGTGTCCGGCGACGCCGCCCATGTTGCGCGAGGTAGGGTCGTGAACCACGCCGCGCAAAGGGACGCCGGTCGAGGCGAGACGCTCGGTGGGCGCGATCCGGGGAATCCACGCGGCAGGCGGCAGAAACGTGGTGGTATTCATGCGCAGCGGCTGGAAGACATTCTCGCGCGCGTAGTCGTTGACCATCTGGCCGCTGAGGCGACGGACCAACTCGCCGAGCAGGATGAAGTTGATGTCGCTATAGACGTAATGTGCGCCCGGTGGCCCGGCGGGTGGATCGGTACAGGCGAGGCGGATGCCGGTTTCATAGCCGCTCCACGGCAGAGTGAGTGGCACGTCGGGCTTGAGGCCGGAAAAGTGAGTGAAGAGATTGCGGATGGTGATGTCGCTTTTTCCGTTTTGAAATTCGGGGATGTATTGGGTGATCTTCTCGTTCAGCTGGAACTTGCCCTGCTCGAAGAGCTTCATCAGCGAAGAGGTAGTGGCGATCACTTTGGTCAATGAGGCGAGGTCGAAGATGGTGTCGAGCGTCATGGGCTCGGTTTGCGGGACCAGGGCCCGGTCGCCATAGGCTTTGCGGTAGACGATCTGGCCGTTGTGGCCGACGATGAGCACCGCGCCGGGGAGACGCTTTTGCGCGATGGCTTGAGCGAGGGTGTCGTCGATGGCTGCAGCGCCGGAGAAGGTCTGGGCCGAGAGGGTGGCAGCGAAGGCGGCGCACCAGAGGAACTTCATGTATCAATTGTAGGCCCCCCCGGTCCGCGATTATAGGCGTGAAAAAGGCCCTCTGCCGAGGTTCGGCCTTGGGCATACACCCAATCTCCGTTGTTTGATCGTTACCTCCTTGAGGCGGACGTCATCGGCTTTTGCTTGTGGGAACGGGTTTGCGGAACAGGTGGCCGGCCGATGCGTCATTCCAAGATCGCCGTCTGGGGCCAGTGTCCGGAAAGCCCACATATCGAGCACTGACCACCTCCGACCAGTTCGGCCCCCTCTCGTTGTATTCTAAGACTTGTCTGCCAATGAACAGGAAGACGGAAGACATTGAGGAGCTTTTGGACGTGGTACGGGAAGCGCATGGTCCTCACTCCGTCGTACCATATGGCGACTGGGATGATCCGCGGTCGGTCGGCTTCAGGATTCGCGGCATCCCTGCGACTTTCTCAGTCATCGTCGAGGGCCGACTTCCGGAGCGACACTACAACATCCAAATTGAGTCATATCCGCCACAGGATTTGGACTATCTGTACCAGAACCGAGCGCTGTCACTATGGGGATTCGTCGAGTTGCTCAAACTCATATCCGGGCCGAGAGACCACTGGCCCTAGATGACGCCACGCTGACCATGCCACCGCTTTCCTGTGAGGCCGAGAAACGGCCATATCGGTAACTACCCCGGCCGGGTCCATCGCGCCGACTGCCCAGCCGAGGTCAATGGAAGGAAAGCCCACCTCGCGGCAAGCGACCCCGTCCGTGCTCTAAACTTGAGCCGGATGAGCGTACACTGCTGCGACAGAATGGATTACGACCTGAGTCATAAATGCGGTTCTCATGAGTTCCGGTATGACTGCCGGGGATGCGCTGGTCAATGTCGTTCATGGCCGCTACGGGCTAATCGTTCATGACGGGGGTTCGTCCGTCATAGAGATTAGCTTCTGCCCTTGGTGCGGAGCGAGGCTCGAATCCGAGGCAACGGACCAGCAAAACGAACTCTTTCGGTTCCGCTATTCAGCGAGCCTTCGCATCTTCGGGCGATCTCCGACCTCGACGAATTGACCCGAAATCTCGGCTTGACTCCGACCCACAGCCACCGCTAAGGTGAGCGACGCACTCCATCGTCAGTTCCCTACGAATGCGACATGTGGATGTACAAGGCTCCCATGGACCCGGCGCGCAGGCTACATGAACATATAGACGTGCTGTGGGGAGCCATCCGCCCGCACAAGGATCATCTCCTGAATTTGAAACAGAATCTGACCGTGGATGTGTTCCTTGGCTATCGATCCAATTCTGATACCGCTGGCGTGGAAGTCCCGCACCGGAGCCTGAGAATGTTCACGGCGTTGCAGGTTCCATTCGGCTTGCCGGTCATCATTTCGTAGTTCCCCGGGCCGTCGGGACAGCCTGGTCTACGGCACTGGACGAAAGACGGCGTTAGCCGACCCTAGCCGAGCAAGCGACGGCGGTCAAGGACCTCGACTCGAGCTGTCACGCTCGCTTGGCTTCGCGGAGCAGACCTTCGTGGACGAGCATTTTGAGCAGAGTTTGGTAGCCGATGCCCTTGCGTGCTGCGAGTTCTCGAGCTTTCTCTACGTCTGGACTGGGCAACCGCAATGCGATCTGAACGCTTGCGGTCCGGTTCAATTTACCGACGAGACGCGACCCCTTCGCCATTTTCTTTTGAGGCTCCGCCGATTTCTGCTTCAAGAAATCCCGTCCCTGCCGACTGGCCCACCAAGTGGCCTCTTCGTCCTCGTTTGCAAACGCCGGTGGTTGGATCGTCTTTTTCATGGCTTACTCCCCTCGAAGCCGCAGCGCAAAATAGTCCTTCTTCTGCCCGGCATCAAGCTTGTACGCAGTAACGACGCGGATTCGACCATCGCGCTCCGTTAAAACAACCGCAAGCAGTCGTCCCGTATCGGTCTCGCCGTAGTACACAAAGCGCAGTTCCCCTCCAACGTTTTGCTCGTAGATCAGAATGGGGCCGTTTGACAACGCGAATTCCACGTCGACGCGCTTGATCCGATGGGCACGGATCTTACGAAGATTGTTTTCATCCCAATCGAACACCGCATCTCCATTGTATATGCAAAGCATGACACCATGGACGTTAGGCGCCGGAACGGGCTTATCGGAGACTGGAGCGGGAGTCCGCCACCGGCGCACCCCCTTCTCGTCCAGCCGGGCGGACGCTGCTTGGCACTACGGCGAGCTGGAAGACCGGCGCTGCCCGCGAACATTCGGATGCGTCAACGCCTCACTCCGTGAAAAACCAGTCGTGTAATTCCCTCTCCGGAATGAATCGGGATGCCTGACGGTATATCGCGTGCAGCGTCCGCGATCAATCTCGTCATGGTTGGGGACAGTCAAGCTCTGCACCTGACCACCCTCCAGAACGCGCCGGACTTTGAGGTGACTGCCTCTCTGCCCGAATTTCTGAAAGCCGAATTCACGAAGGATCGTCAGGACCTCACGTCCGGAGAGAACACCAGTTTGGGTATCAGGCTACGGCTTCAAGCTCCACCGTCGCGAGAATCGTCGGGTTGGCAGAAAAACCGAGCGCAGCCAGATCCTCGCCCTCCAGGTGCAGCCCGATGGCCTCGCGGATATTAGACGCCAGTTCGTCCAGGGTCGCTGCCTGAGTGACCACCGGCAGGTCCAGACACTCGGCCGCAAAAAGGCGGTCACCTCTGCGGATACGCACCTGAATCGTTCGTTTCAGCGTAGGCCCACCTCATCCTCCAGTATCCGCAAATCCAGCGCGCGATGCGATGAGTTTGAGTCCGAAACGCACTTCACGCATCTTTCTTTGGATGACGCTTCAGCCCGCCCCCTGGACCCGCTCTTCGGGCAAGAAATAAAAGCGCATGGCAAGGCTACCATTGCCGCTTATAATGGATCTTTCATGTCCTTAAAGCGTATCGGCATCCTCACGGGCGGCGGCGATGTTCCCGGGCTCAATTCAGTTATCAAGACGGTGGTCTACCGCGGCGGCGAGGTGGGGTGCGAAGTCATCGGCATCCGGCGCGGCTGGGAAGGGCTCACGCATGTCAACCTGCAGGACCCGGCCAGCCGCGCGCGCTACATCCAGCCGCTCAATCGCGAAAACACGCGCACCATCGACCGCACCGGCGGCACCTACCTGCATAGCTCGCGCACCAATCCGGCTAAGATGGCCAAGATTCCGCCCGTGCTCGAAGGTCAGGAGTTTCCCAAGAAGGAGTTCACCAAAAAGGGCGTCACGTCCGTGGCCTACGACATCACTTCGGCGGTGCTGAAGAATATCGAAACCATCGGGCTCGATTACCTGATTGCCATCGGCGGCGACGATACGCTGAGCTACGCGGCCGATCTCGACCGGCAGGGAATGCGCGTCATCGCCGTGCCCAAGACCATGGACAACGACGTGCGCAACACCGAGTACTGCATCGGATTTTCCACCGCCATCACGCGCGCCATGGACGCCATCGAGCGGCAGCGCACCACGGTCGGCTCACACGAGCGCATCGGCATCTTCCGCGTGTTCGGACGCGATGCGGGCTATACGGCGCTCTACACCGCCTACGTCACTTCGGTGCGCTGCTGCATTCCCGAATTCAAGGTCAACCTGGAAAAACTGATCGACCTGGTGATGACGGACAAGCGCAACAACCCGAGCAACTACGCGCTGGTGATCCTCTCCGAGGGCGCCGAGTGGGAAGGCTACACGGTGAAGGAATACGGCGATCCCGATGGATTCGGGCACCGTAAAAAGATGAGCGTGGCCGAAGACCTGAGCAGCGAAATCAAACGCGCTACGGGCGAAGAGACCATTGTCAGCGACCTCACCTACGATCTGCGCTCCGGCAGCGCCGATTTCGTGGACCGGATGGTGGCCTCCACGTTCGCGGGCATGGCGCTCGACGCGATCAAGGAAGGCAAGCACGGCCTGATGACCGCGATTCAGAACGGATGCTACGCGCTGACCAAAATCCCCGACTCGGCGCTGGGGCCGCGCAAGGTGGAAATCGACATCATGTACAACAAGGAGCGCTACCGGCCGACGTACGACAGGAAGGCCGGGATGCCGATCTTCCTCACCCACTCCGGACTTTGAACTGGAAACGTTTATTCGCGAAGCCGGTGGTTGCCCAGGATACATCCGCGCAGCTTACGCCCGCGCAACTCACACCTGAATTGCGCGCGCGCATTCAGGCAAGCTTCGACGAATCGTCGCGCGACGACGAGCACTTTCCGGCGACCATAGATCCGCGCATTTATCACGTCAAGCTGATTCGCGAACACTTGGGCGACCTGCGCGGCAAGCGCGTACTCGATGTGGGCTGCGGCAAAGGCCGCTTCGCGCGCATCCTTCGCGAGCATGAGCCCGCGGCGGAATTGTGGGGTCTCGATATTTCGCCGGAGATGCTGCGGTTCGTTCCCGAGGGCATTCACACGCGGGCCGGGTCCATGACGGAGCTGCCGTTTGAAGACGGGTTCTTCGACGGCGCATACGCCACCGAATCGCTGGAGCACGCGGTGGAGACCGGCCGCGCGGTGAGCGAGATGTGCCGCGTGGTGAAGCCGGGCGGCCGGATCGCGATTATCGATAAGAACGCCGAGCACTGGGGACGTTTTGAAACGCCGGAGTGGGAGCGCTGGTTCACGCGCAAAGAGCTGGAGCAGTTGCTGGGCGGGCACTGCCGGAGCGTGGAGAGCCGGTTCATCTCTTATTGGGAAGATGTGGAGCCGGACGGCCTGTTTCTAGCCTGGCTAGCGGTGAGGTAGGGCAAGCCCGGCTCGGCGGATATGACATACTGGCAAGCTACCCGTGTCCGATACGCCTATCCTTGAAATCCGCAACCTTTCCTGCGCCATCGCCGGCCGGCCGGTGCTGCGCCAGATCTCGCTCACCGTCGCCGAGGGGGAAATCGTAGTCCTGCTGGGCCGCAGCGGTTCCGGCAAGACCACCCTGCTCAAGACCGTGAATGGCCTCATCCGCCCCGATTCCGGCGAGATTCTGTTCCAGGGGCAGACTGCCGCCGGGCAAGATCCGATTCGCCTGCGCCGCCGCATGGGCTACGTGATTCAGGATGGCGGCCTGTTTCCGCACTGGACCGTGGAAGCCAATATCGGCCTGGTTCCGCGCCTCGAAAACTGGCCGCCTGAGCGGACCGCGGCGCGCACCACCGAACTGCTGGCGGCGCTGGGACTGCCCGCCGCCGAACTCAGCCGCCGCTACCCGCGCCAGCTTTCCGGCGGCCAGAAACAGCGCGTGGGCATCGCTCGAGCGTTGGCCGCCGACCCGCCGCTGCTGCTGATGGACGAGCCTTTCGCGGCGCTCGACCCCATCACGCGGTTCGATCTGCAACGGCAATTCCTGGAGCTTCGCCGCACCGTGCGCAAGTCCGCGCTGTTCGTCACCCATGACGTCCGCGAAGCCTTGATGCTGGGCTCGCGCATCGCTTTGCTGAAGGATGGCGCGCTCGATCTGGTGCTGACGCCGCACGAGTTTCTCGCCGCCCGCACGCCTGAAGCGTTGGCATTTCTTAACAGTCTCGAAGAGCCATGGAGGCGCGAATGAGAACGCCGCCATTCTCTGAAATCCTGGACCTCTCAATACAGCATCTCGAGTTGGTGCTGATCACTATGGCGATCGCCGCGGCATTGGGAATCCCCGGCGCTATTTTCCTGGCGCGCCGTCCGTCCGCGCGCCGCTGGGCGGTCGGGTTCGCCAATATCGGGCAGACCATTCCCAGCCTCGCGCTCTTCGGCTTTCTGCTGCCCATCCCCGGGATCGGTGGAATCGGCCCGCGCACCGCGATTATCGCGTTGTGCATTTACGCACTGTTACCGATATTGCGCAACGCGCTTACGGGTATTCTGGGAGTCGATGCTGCTGTCCGCGAATCCGCAGTTGCCATGGGTATGACCGCGCGCCAGGTTCTCTGGCAGGTGGAAATGCCGCTTGCCATGCCCTGCATAATCGCCGGGCTTCGCATTGCCACAGTTTCCACCATTGGGACCGCCACCATCGCCGCGGCAATCGGCGGCGGCGGGCTGGGCGTCTTCATCTTCCGGGGCCTTGCCATGGCGGATACCAACACTATACTGGCCGGCGCGGTTCCCGCTGCGATCATGGCCCTCATCGCCGACGAGGTACTGGAATGGATTCAACGAAAGCTCTCGCCTGCCTGATCGCGCTGCTTGGCGCGGCATGCGGAAACCAACCCGGCGGCAAACCCCGCATCGTGGTGGGCTCGAAGAATTTCACCGAGCAGGTGTTGCTGGGTGAAATTCTCGCGCAGCAGATCGAGCGCCGCCTGCCGGTTAAAGTGGAGCGCAAACTCGATCTTGGCGGTATACTGCTCACCCACGAAGCGCTGGTCAAGGGGGATATCGATCTCTATCCCGAGTACACCGGGTCCGCACTCACCGCGGTGTTGAAACAGCGCGCCATCAACGACCCGGCCGAAGCGCTCAGCGCCGTCCGCGCGCTCTATCGCAGCCAATGGAACCTGGAATGGCTCGATCCGCTGGGCTTCAACAACACATTCGCCATAATCGTTCACGGCAAGGAAGCGCGCGAAAAGCATTTGGTCACGCTGTCCGACGCGGCCCGCGCGCACGCCTGGCGCATGGGGATGGGCTACGAATTCGCCCAGCGCGCCGACGGATTAGAAGGCTTGATGAAGACCTATAATCTGCATCCCGCGGCGCCCCCCGTATCGATGGATCTGGGCCTGCTCTACTCCGCCTTGGAACACGACAACGTGGACATGATCGCCGCCAGTTCCACGGACGGCATGATCTCCAAGATGGACGTCTCTATTCTGGAAGACGACCTGCACTATTTTCCGCCTTACCAGTGCGCGGTCGTGGTCCGCGAGGCCGCGCTGGAGCGTGTCCCCCAACTGCGCGCGGCGCTGCAGGAGCTCTCCGGCAAGCTCACCGATGACGCCATGCGCCGGTTGAATGCGGCCGTGGACGTGGACCACCGGCCGGTTTCCAGAGTGGCCGCGGAGTTTCTGCGGACGGTGGCTGTAAAATAGATTTGATGAGCGACGTAGAACAATCCACACCACCAGAGACCCCCATGCCGCTGCCGCCGGCGACATTCTCTTTCCTGGTGCTCTCCTTGCGCGCGCAGGCGGAAATTCAACTGGGCCTCATGCACTTCGGGCCGGAGCCCAAGCCCGAGCCCGATCTACCCATCGCGCGCCATACCATCGATATGCTGGGCGTGCTGCTCGAAAAGACTAAAGGCAACCTTTCGCTCGAAGAACAGCGCCTGCTGGAGAATTCTCTCACCGAGCTGCGATTCCGCTTCGTCCAGGTCTCCGATGAGGCCGCCAAAGCGGCCGCGCAGACCTCCTGAATGGGGTCTCCGCTGAACATCACGGTTCTCGGCTCAGGCACCAGCGTCGGCGTGCCCACCATCGGCTGCCATTGCGACGTGTGCACTTCCACCGATCCGCACGATAACCGCCTGCGCCCTTCCATTCTGATCGGCTACGAAGGCCGCAACGTGCTGGTGGATACCACGCCCGATTTCCGCACCCAGGCGCTGCGCGCGAAAATCGGCCACATCGACGCGATCGTGTTCACGCACTCGCACGCCGACCATATCATGGGGCTCGACGACGTGCGCCCGTTCAATTTCCACCAGAAGGAACGCATCCCCATCTACGCGTCGGCGCAGACCATGGATTCGATTCAGCGCTGCTTCCAGTACGTCTTCGAAGACGTGGTGCGCCAAACGCACATCCCCAAACTGGAAACGCATATCATCGACGGCGCGGCGTTCGACTTGTTCGGCCTGGAATTTTTGCCCATCCCCGTCCTTCACGGCAAGCAGGGCATTTACGGTTTTCGCTTCGGCGGCGCAGCCTACCTGACGGATCACAGCGAGATTCCGGAATCGTCCATGGAGCAGCTGCGAGGGCTCGATGTGCTCTTTCTCGATGCGCTGCGCCACAAGCCGCACCCCACGCATTCCACGGTGGAGCGTTCCGTCAAGACGGTGGAGCGGCTCTCTCCGCGGCGCGCATTCTTCACCCATATTTGCCACGATTTGCCGCACGCGCGCACCGAAGCGCAGTTGCCGCCGAACATTCGTCTGGCTTATGACGGCCTGGAAATCGCGGTCGGAGATCCCCAGTAGTATGCGCGTTTATCGCAGCCTGGCCGGGCTTCCGGCGGACTTCGGACCGAGCGCCGTCACCATCGGCAACTTCGACGGCGTGCATCGGGGACATTGCGAAATCTTGCGCCGCGTAAAAGCGCTGGCCGATGCGCGCGGATGGAAGGCGTCGGTACTCACTTTCGATCCGCACCCCACTAAAGTGGTAGCGCCGGAGCGCACGCCCAAGTTAATGACTACTCCCGAGCGCCGCGCCGAGTTGATGGCGGCCGCGGGCGTGGAGCAGATTCTGATTCTTCCCTTCGACCGCGGCATTGCGCAGTGGTCGCCCGAAGAATTCGTCAGGCAGCTGCTGGTGGACCGCCTGGGCGCGCGCGCCGTGCTGGTGGGCGACAACTTCCGCTTCGGCTGCCGCCAGGCGGGCAATACGCGAACGCTGGAGGCGCTTGGAGGCGAACTGGGGTTCGACGTGGAAATCGCGCCGGCGGTGACTTGCCGCGGACAAGTGGTCAGCAGCAGCGGCATTCGAAACCTGCTTTGCGCCGGGCGGATCGGCTTGGCGAATCGCTTTCTGGGGCGTCCCTACACGCTCGAAGGCGCAGTGGTCAGGGGCCGCGGCGTGGGATCGAAGCAGACCGTTCCCACGCTGAATCTGGCCACCGCCGGCGAGGTGATTCCGGCTCGCGGCGTGTATGTGACGCGCACGCGCGATCTCGATTCCGCGCGCGCTTGGACTTCTGTCACTAACGTTGGCTACCGCCCGACATTCGGCGAAAGCGACGAACTCTCCATCGAGAGTTTTCTGCTGGACCCATTGACGGAAGACGAGCCCCGTCATATTCGCATCGAGTTCCTGGCGCGTTTGCGGGGCGAGCGCAAGTTCGAGTCGCCGGAGGCTCTCAAGGCGCAAATTCTGCGGGACGTTCGCGCGGCCCGGAATTACTTGCGCCGTGCTCAGGAGTGGACCCAGGCGTTGACCCAAGCGTCGAACCAGGCGTGGACCGCCTCAAAATGCCCGCCGGCCACTTCCTGATCGCGGGCCTGACGCTGGTTCTGATCGACCTGCTGCTGGCCGGCGATAATGCGCTGGTGATCGCCCTGGCGGTGCGCGCGCTTCCCCCGCGCGAGCGGCGCATCGGCAGCATCTGCGGCGCCACGTTGGCGGTGGTTCTGCGCGTGGCGCTGACGTTCGTTGCGGCGAAAATCCTCCGCGTGGAATTCGTCGAATTGGCGGGCGGCCTGTTCATTCTCTGGATCGCGCTCAAGGTGCTGATCGACGCCTGCGAGCCGCTCGACTCCAAAGTCCACCCAGGCAGCCTGATGAAGGCCATCTGGTACGTGGTGGTGGCGGACGTCACGATGTCCACCGATAATATCCTGGCGATCGCCGGCGCATCCGGAGGTCACTTCGGCCTGATTCTCTTTGGATTGGGCGTGAGCATTCCCTTCGTGGTGCTGTCGAGCAACCTGCTGGCGGAGTTGATGAACCGATACCCGGCGATCGTATATCTGGGCGCGGCGATCCTGGGCAAAGTGGGCGGAGATATGGCGCTGAGCGACCCGGTCGTGATGCGCACGCTGCATCCTTCAGACATGGCGCGGTACGCGGTGGATGCCGCGCTGGTGGCGGTGATTCTGGTAGCCGGATGGGTTATATCCAAGCGGATCCGGCGTCCATGCTGAGACGGAACAATTGACTTGACAGCCCTGAACAATTTCCTCTATTCTGTAGTTGAAATGCACGCGACACCGTCGTTAGGGGAATTCGAGCAGATCGTCCTGCTGGCGGTTCTGCGCTTGCGCGACAACGCCTATGGCGTGACGATTGGTGCGGAAATTACCGCATGTACACGTCGTGAGCCGGCGCCCGGCGCGCTTTATACCACTCTCGACCGCCTGGAGGACAAGGGGCTGGTTACATCCCGATTGGGCGATCCAACGCCCCAGCGCGGGGGACGGGCGAAGCGCTATTTTGTTCTCAACTCGAAGGGTCTCGCAGCGATCACGCGCGCACAACAATCCTATCGGCGGTTACTAGAGGGCTGCGAACTCCCAGGACTTACCTATGCATAGCGCTAACATCGCAGAATGGATTCTTGCTCTGGTCACGACTCGCGATCGCGCCGCGTCCACTGTCGGGGATCTGACGGAATTGGCGGCGACTCGCGGCGTGGTTTGGTTCTGGTCTGGCGTTTTACGAACGGCGGCCTCACTTCTCTGGCGCGATGTGGCGGAACAGCCCGCGCGTGTCACGGGGCTAGCGTGCCTCGGCCTCGCCGTCTACATTGGGATCGACTTGGTCTTTGCCGGCCTCAGTGGAGCCGCGTTCTTCCGGGCAGCCATGGCGAGCGGACATCCACTTCACCTGGACTCGATTGGTTGGAAGCTCTGGTTCACGGCGCCGGTGGTGGTTAGTTCGCTGTTAATCGGTCGGATGCTGGCTCACTGGGCGACCAGACGGGAACTGGCTGCGTGCGTGGTGTATGCGATCCTCGCGTCGATCTACAACCTGGTCCCGATGCTCGGTGACAACGGGGCCTTTTCCGCGTTGTTGTGCATTCTCATCGTGCCGGCCGGGGCGGCGTGGGGGCGCGCCCGCAGGCTTCGTGCAACATAAGCTTACAGGGTGCCGATTCCTACTGCTGCGTCTGTTTCCCATCTCCTCTGCCCGGCGCTCAGTGGCTCTCTTCGCCTCCGCACCCGGCGTTTTCTAGCGCACTAGACGCTCCCGAAGGATCGTCTGCGCGTCGAGGAACCGGAAGCATTTCCAGATGATCAGCGGGCCGAATCTTGAGGCGCCCTGGTAGCCCTGAATAAACAACAGCCTATGGCAGGGGGAAATTGCGAGAATAGCGGGTAGAGGCGTCATGACGATTACTTTACGTCCCGAACACGAGAAGGCTATCGCGCAGGCGATTCAATCCGGCGCCTACCAGAGCCCCGATGAAGTCATCGGCAGGGCCCTCGAAGTGCTGCGCGCGGAGGACGAATGGCTTTGTGGCCACAAGGACGAGATTGCCGAAAAAATCGACCGGGCTTTCGGGCAGTTTGAGCGTGGTGAATTTCTTTCGTCCACCGAATCGCAAACTGACATGGCGAAGCGCAAAGCGGATTGGCTTCGTGAACAAAAGCGCTGATGACGCAGCTTTTCGAACTTTCCGCCGAGGCGCAGAATGACCTGTTTGAAATCTGGCGGCGAGTGGCGGAGGACAGCGTCGACCTGGCCAACCGTATCGAAGGCGAGTTCTACAATCTGTTTGCGTCATTAGGTCGGACGCTCGTCAAGGGCACACTCGCAAAGATCTGACGAAACGGTTCGCGTCATGGCGGTGCTACGAGGCAAACGCAACGTAAAACAGATTCTGAAAGATCGTCTTGTGTAAGCGTGAATTCATCTGCGCCGCCTGCTCCGCCGCGGATGCGACTTCCGTTCGTTTGCGCGACGCGTCGCCCACTCGAACACAACGCCCGAGCGCAATCACGCTCCCGCTTCGATCCCGTGGAACAATTGGTTGAGGCAGGCGTTGCTCTTGCCCCAATCGAAAAATTGCCCTTCAATGCGCGTATCCGCATGCACCGACGCGCCGTCCGGCTCGCGTTGAATCGTGACCAGCAACTGCCCGGCTAGACTGAACATATCGGACGGAATTTCACATATCAGCATGCAGCCATCGGAAGCCTGGCGCACGTCCTGCACTTTGTGACCGCCCCTTGCGAGCGCGCATAAAGCAGACACGGTAACGCGACCCACCGGCTGCCGATAGCTCTGCGAGCGGGTCTTGCCAGTGTGGACGCCGAGCCGGCCGTATACATCCTGCATGATTGCCATGGCGGGAACCAGAGAGGCGGGAGATTTCAGGATCTTACCAAACGTTTCGACGAATTCCTCGCCGGTCATCCGAACCGCGGCGGGTTTCTGCTTCGCCAGAAGGTCGCGAACCTCCGGATTGCGAATCAACGTTGCGTAGTCGACCTCGTTCTGCCAGTCCGCGTTGACCGGGGACGGAACGGCAGCCGGGGGCGTCGGCTGAGTTTCGCCACCGGTGTGAAGAGGCGCGCCGCAATTCCAGCAAAATTTACCGCTGGATTCCTTTCCACACTCGGAACAAAACATGATTGCATTCTAACCCTGCGTCCGCCTCAATTCTCGGTCGCGGTTTTTTCGACTGGCCGACAAACCAGGCGCCTGCCGCCAAAAGAACATGCTCCGTGAATTTTCTTCTGAGGCGGCTAACCAGCGGTCGGCTGCGGTGGAATCGCTGACGGCCGGCGTTATTCAACGCCCGTCAGCTAAGAAAAATACGCATGACGAACAGAGCTACGAAAGGAGGATCCTCTTCCCGCAGCCCTGTCCGCCGAAGCTTACTTTGGTTGCGCCCGTCCTCGGACGAAGCCGAACAGAAGTGCAATCGGAATTGTGCAAATCGGTACCAAGTCACACTGCGCGCCGGCCGCCGATAAAGGCGATGAGCCAGATCACCAGAAATACGAAGAACAGGATCTTGGCGATACCAACCGCCGTGCCGGCGATTCCACCGAAACCCAGAATCGCGGCGATGATCGCAATCACTAGAAAAACTAAGGACCAATGCAACATTGACTTACCTCCCATTCCGAATAGAGCAACTCAATCGCCAAACGTTTTGCTTGCCGCGGCGTCCTAGATGACATAGATTGTCTATGTGATGCGAGGAGTGATGCCGCGCGGCGAGGCGCCGGCCAGTTCATCATTCGTCATGCCGTAATAGGGAGATAGAAGAGACCTGTCGCAACCGCGCACCTCCGACCTTATACGCGGGGAAATGAATGTTCGATCGACACGCCGCATGGGTTACTCCCGCGCCCGGGTTGCGCGTGGAGACGCCGCGCAGCTTGAGGAAAGACGTTCGACGGGCGCGAACGCTACGCCGCGCACTAAAGCGCACGGGCAAGGCGCGACGACAAAACCAGGGGACCGCTATCGACCCGGATCATAACGCCATCAACGGCTGCCCTTATCGCTACCAGGCTACTGAACGCTACTGAACCTATTGCGAAAACCTCGATGCTCGGAGTGTAGGGCAGGATGATATCCCGCCCTACAGGCCAGCGCGTTTTCTACTGAATCGCGATCTGCACGGTGTTCGCTGCGATGCCCGAAGCCGTGACCTGCAGCGCCTCCGTTCCCGAACCCGCCAGCGATGCCGGCAGCAGCACGTTAATCTGATCCACGCCGCTATAGCCTGCGCTGCCGGCATACACCACCTGTGTGCCGACTCCGTTCACGGTTACGGCGACGTTGGCCAGTCCGGCCGCCTGTATGCCTGTGCCGTAAATCGTCAGGTAGACCTTATCGGTCGCCGAGCCCATGTTGATCGGCGCAGCCGAGAATGAGCCTTGCGCGTTCACGGCGTAGGCCGGCTCCACGGTTTGCGTCCCGCTCGACGAAATGCGGACCGCATAGCCCGCTATCAGGGCGTTCCCGTTCACAGTGAACACCGCGGGCGCGACGGGGGCGATCACAACGTTGCTTGCCGTCTGGGGCGATCCTGACGCCGTCACCGTCACAGCAGCCGCTCCGGCGGCCACGCCCGAAGGAACCTGAAACGTCACCTGGCTGGGTGAGACGAAGATCAGCGGAGCGCTTGTGATGTTTCCCGCGGCGTCCTTGATGGAAACCGAAGCGCCATCGAAGGTGGTGGGCGAAGGTCCTAGGATTTCGTCGCCTTCGGGCGCGAGATTCTGACCCATGGCGAAGGCCAGTCCGCCTTGTGCAATCGCAGTCACGCTGGGACTTGCGGCCGAGAGAATCAAAGGCGCATTGGCCATCGTGGTCGAGCTGGGGGCGAACGCTATGCCGCGCAGGACCTCGCCGGCCACGGCTGTGCGCAAAGTGGTGAAGGTTTCCGCCGCGGCGCCGGCAGAAGTCGTGTTGGCCAGCGTATCGGTGATGGACACCAGCTTATTGGGGTCGGCGCCCTGGTCGCCATTGGCGCTTACCGTGGAAGTGACGGCAAAGATGGTCACGGTTCCGTTGGAGTTCACAGTGCCTGTGATGTTGCGCAGACCGTCGGTGGCGGGGTTGATCGCGGCCGGGTAATTCGCGATCGAGTAGGGCTGGCCCAGGTTCAGGCCGTTTTGAAGTACGTAGGCCATCTTCCACACGCCGCCCGACAGGATCCATTTCTGCAAGCCGGCGGTGGCGCTGCCGGCGGCGTCGGCGACTACGCCGTCGCCCTCATCGGCCACGTACAGCGTGGTGGCGTTGGCGAACCAGATTCCGAACGGATAATCGTTGGTGGCGCCCGCGGTCTTGGCGGCAGCGGTGGGAAATCCCGGCAGGACGGCGATGGGAGCCGCGGCCGCGGTGGACAGCGTAGGCAGGCTACCCGCGTTCCCCACCTGATAAACCGTATCGATGCCGTTGCTGCCGCTTCCTTTGGTGACGTACAGCGTGTTGTTGAAGATGGTGAGTCCGCGGAAATTATTATCCTTGCCGAGCTTGTCCGCGGCGTAAGGCGTGCCTGTGGCGGGATTGGTTACCTGAGCGATGCTGAAGTTTCCGACCTCTGTCGGCGCCGTGTTTGCCGCCTGCCCGGGCGTTGCGATTTGGACGCCGGTTGAGCCCACCACATTGGTCGGCGTCGCGGTTCCGTTGTTGGAGTTGCCGACCATATAGTACAGCCCGTTCGCCAGGATCGCCGCCCGGCCGTTGTTGCCGCTGTAGGCATTGGTCGGCGTGACCTGGATCGCTCCATTGGCGCCCACCTGGGCGACGGCCCGGAAGTAACTGCCTCCGGAGGGATTGGTCGGATCGTAGACCTCGGGTGTGTTGGCGTTCGAAACATCCACCGTGTCAGGCGCCGCCACGTAACCCATGAACGTGAGGACGCTTCCGTCCGTCGACAGATTCAGTGCCAGTTCAGACTTGGAGCTGAAGCTGGTCACGATCATGTTGCTGGGCACGGCGAAGCTGCTGACAGTAGTACCGGACAGAGTAATCTGATCGAGAAAGATGGGCGACGTGACTCCGAAGCTTCCGTCGACCGAGTCGTTGTTCCACACGTTGTTGGAGCTGCTGGTGGAAGGATACGCTCCGTTGTTCGTGGCCTTTGCGCCGCAGGCGCCGGCCGACGCGGCGTTGGCGCTCACCGGACAGACCGGCGGCAATACCGAGCCGACGACCACGGTGCTCGGATCGCCCGTATAGACACTACGCGAGAGCATCAGATTCGCCGAGATGACGCCGGTAAGAATACTCTGACCCGAAATGGTGACGTTGTCAAACCGCCAGTTGCCCGAGTTGTTATTCAAGGCAGTTCCCGAAGCGCCGATATCGTCGGCGCCGGTCGAGGCGTTTACCATCTGAACCGCGAACTTGG
>JBEKNN010000160.1:0-21209 GCA_049522755.1 Bryobacteraceae bacterium
TGCCTCTTTTCGATTTTTGGTCTCTGCCTTCCCGTGTGAATGATGCTCGAATCACAAAACAAAGCATTATGGAAATGTTTTATCGAAACGTTGTACTAGGTCCCAAATCTCCAACACTCCAATCGGAGAGATTGCCGGCTCGAAAGGTTGCACTCACTCCGATCGTAAGTGCGGGTACAGGTATTGTATTTGTAAGTGATAAGACAGGTATGATACAGGTATAATTGGACCAGTTTGGAAGACTCACTCACTAACTCCGCATCAGTTGGCTTAGTCCAACCGGAGACCTTAGCCAGGCGCTTGTCTCAGGGAGCGCTGCCGCTGGGTTATGCCTTGCGATGCGCCACCGATATCGCCGCCAGCCTTCGGGATTTGCATGAAGAAGGCCGCCTCCACGGCTCGGTAAATGCCCAGTCGGTCGTCGTCACCAATACCGGCGCCCGGTTGCTCCCGCCCCACGACCGTGCTCGCTATACAGCGGCCGGAGCCGAGGTCGCGGCTTTCGGCGCCTTGCTCTATGAGATGGTGGCCGGCGCAAAACCTTCGCCTCGCGCCACGCCGCCCTTCCCCGCAGTCGCCTCGCGCAACACGCCGAAAGGCCTCCGCCTCGCCGCCACGCGCCTGGCATCGAAATGCCTGCGCTCTACGTCTGATTCCTTTACCGAAATGCAGAAAGTGCTCACCGAGGTGCGCCTCCTCGGCTTGCAGTCCGAAATTCGGCAGAGCCCCGCAGCCTTCCAGCCGTTGAGGGCGTGGGGGGGATTGGAGCGCCGCGCTTTAGCGCCTGCCGGGCCCCGGCGGCCGGCTTCCGGCACCCAAAGGCGAGGCGCGCCGGCTCGGCTTTTCACGCCAATTGCCCCCGAAGGCTTCATGGCGGTCGGCTTCATGGCGGTCAAAGATGTCGATACTGTGGGGCCGCCCGTCAGTGAAATCAATTGTCCCGTCTGCGGCGTCCCGTATGTGCACCCATCGAGGGCAAGCACCTGGTTTGAGGCGCTGCTCGGCGCCTGGAGGATGCCAACCCTGCGCTGCCATCGCTGCCTGTATCGGTACGTCGTGATCTTCGGCCGCTTTAAGTTCTTCAAGGGATCCCCGGCCAATCGCAGTTCTTCCGTATAATGCCCCGCATTCTCTGCGGCTCTCTGCTCGCCAAAATCGACGAGCAAATCGAACGCGCCGCCCATCTTGCCGGCCTGCTTCCCGAGAATCTGTGGGAGAGCCCGTCAGACTCCCAGGGCGGCTGGACCGCCGGCGATCTGCTTGGTCATCTGCTCGATTGCATGGCCGGATTCTGCGCCGCGCTCCACGCCGCCGAGCCGGACGAGTTGGCGCATTTCCTGCAATTGCGCGAGCTGCCGGTGAATCTATCTATTGGTCCCGGCGAATTCCGCACGCGCCTCAAAGTCTATCGCGCCCACATCGCCGAAGGCTTCGCCCTGCTCGAAGACGCCGACCTGGCGCGCAGCATTCCCACCGTCTTCGTCCCGGCCGGAGTGACGCTGCTTACTTTGCTGCTAGGAAACCTGGAGCATCTGATCAATCACAAACGCCAGTTATTCGAACTCCTCAAGCGCACCGGCATCAAAGTGGGTACCGCCGACCTCTACCGGCTCCACGAATGACAACCGGGCAGCTCTGGAATCGGCGGCTACTCGTGAATCCGCCATCGTACTCCCGCGGCGCGTTCACGCCCGCCGCGTGCGCGCGTACGCATGCGGCCACTACCGCGCGCTTGCGTCCCCGAATCTCGCCGGATTTCTGGCGCCAGAGACTTTCCTTACACGACCCGGCGCGCATCCTGCCGGCCGTTATCTACTCCGGCGCCGCCGCGATCTTCTCCAGCGTCTCTAGCCGGCTGCGCATCTGACGCAACTCGTGTTCGCCCAGCTTTTCCGCGCAGCCAGCCACAATGCGCCGGCCGCGCTCGGCCATCCCGGCGCGGAATTCGGGCACAGGCGTGGACGAGCCGATATCCGCAAGGGCGCGCAGCAATCGCAGGCTCACGGCCATATCGGCTCTTGCGTAGAGCCGGATCTGCTCGAACGCGGAATCGACCAGGCCCTCGAAGCCGATCCAAGGCAGCGTGACGCGGAGTACGCCCGGAGGGTCGTAATAGTGCCCCTCGGGAGGCTCGTGCGCGGCCACGCGAATCAGAATGCGGCTCAACTGGTCGATGCAGTTGATGGCGGTGGTGGGGTCGTTGACCGCCGGCGAGATTGCTTTCAGCGCGATGTCGACAATCTGCAGAACGCCGAATTCGATGTCCTGCTGCAAGGTGCGCGACGGGCCGATGTCGAACCCCGCGCGAAGCTCGCCCGCAGCTTCGGGCGACAGGCGCTCGCCCTTATAGATTGTCAGCAGCGGAGCGCCGGCGGGGACAAACTGGCCCACGCGCCGCGCCGCATGCGCCTTGACGTGGCACGCTTTGGTAATGGCGATCAGCCGCCGGACATCGACGAAACGGACATATCCGGAGGTTTCGCTCAAGACTTCCGTATGCCAGGCGCCTGGAGCGAAAAGATCGGGAGGGGCCGCCAGATGGGCTTGCCGGCGCGGCTTCGGCATTACGTCGTCAATCACGGCCTCGGTCTCGGAAGCGATGCGGTCCACAATGTGGCTCACGCTGATGGCGTGCGAAATGTGGTGAATGAAAAAGAGCAGCCAGGCCACGCAAACCAGCGCCAGCGCCATGGCGCCCAGAACCGTGTGCCATGGCGCCACCGGGTGGGGCAGTGAGCGCGCCGCCGGAAGCGCCGCCATGCAGTAGCAGAAGGTGCCGAGAAATATGCCGAGCGTCCATTGCGTGACGCGGTCGCGGGAGAAACTGATGATGATCCGCGGCGAGAATTGCATGGATGCCAGCGTCAGCGACATCAGCAGGATGGCGAACACGATGGAGACCACGGTCATAATGGAGGCGGCGATGCCGGCGAGAATGATCTGGGCTACTTGCGGGTCGGCGTGCGAAGCGCCGAAGGCGGGCGTCGATTCTTCCAGCGACGAAAGCACGGCGCCGGCGCCGCCGAGCGTGAGCGCGATGGCGAGCGGACGAACCAGGAAGCCGCCGCGCAGGTTGTACATGGCCTGGCGGAGCCAGATGGGGAGACGCCGGTTCACCTGTTCAGTAGTAGCACAGCGATCGCCCGCCTGGCATCCGATTTTGCAGTCGAGGGTGATCCAGGGGATGGAGCCATACCTCTGTCTGAATCACATTCTGTTCAACGATTATTTGGACCACGTGAAGCGCGTAAGCCAGAAGGTGAAACAGGCGAGCGTCAAACCGTTTGAGAACCAGGGACTGCCCGTGCAGTTTGGGCGCGACCCCGGCGCTCGCTAAAGCTGAAGTGCATTCCTATTTCACGCTTGAGGTTGAGCCATCGAATCACGCGAGACAACAATGACAGGAATCAGGCGGTGTGCCCTGCAGTTTGCGGCAACTTTTCGAGATCGTACATTGCACTCTGCTCTTCGCGCCAACAAACTCGCCCGGCAGCGGCTCTTTGTTGCCTGGGAGAGTGGAAAGCGACCGGTATGGCTTATCAAAGCGTGAACCCATCGAACGGAGAGCTGCTACGCACCTTCGACGAACACACCGATCGACAGATGGAAGAGATGCTCGTAACCGCCGAGCGGACATTTCGCGAGGTTTGGTCCAGGAAACCCCTCCGCGAAAGGGCACAGGTGATCGGCAAGGCCGCTTCGCTGATGCTCGATCGGAAGGAGAAGTTCGCGCGACTCGCGACGCTCGAGATGGGGAAGCGGATCGCCGAGAGCCGGGGAGAGGTGGAACTCAGCGCCTCGATCCTCCAATATTACGCCGAACGTGCAGAGACCTTTCTGGCGCCTCGCCCGCTCAATTCGATCGCCGGCGATGCGTACATCGAATATTCCCCGCTCGGAGTGCTGGTCGGCGTGCAGCCCTGGAACTATCCCTATTACCAACTTGCGCGCTTCGCCGCCCCGCATCTCACCTCGGGAAATGTGATGCTGGTGAAGCATGCCCCTGGTGTGCCGCAGTGCGCAGTCGCGTTTGAACAGCTTCTGATCGAGGCGGGCGCGCCACGCGGCGCGTATACCAATGCATTTCTTTCCAACGATCAGGTCGCGAAGCTCATTGACGATCCACGTACCAGAGGAGTTGCGTTGACGGGATCTGAGCGGGCGGGCGAATCTCTCGCGTCGCGTGCCGGCAAGAATCTGAAGAAATCGACCATGGAACTGGGCGGAAGCGATCCGTTCATCGTCCTGGAAGACTATGACTTGCAGGACGCCGTGAAGCTGGCCGTCATAGGACGGATCGGCAATACCGGACAAACCTGCATCGGCGCGAAACGATTCATTTTCGTCGGACCCAGGCTTAAGGAGTTCCTTAAAATGTTTCGCGCCGCGCTGGAGTCGCTCAAAGTCGGCGACCCGTTCGATGAGACCGTGACGCTTGGACCCCTCTCGTCGGAAGCCGCCCTTACCCTCCTCTTAAAACAGGTGGATGAGGCAGTCGCTCACGGCGCGAAGATCTTGACCGGAGGTAAGCGAGTGAACCGCAAGGGCTCGTTCATGCAGGCGACCATTCTTACCGATATAACGTCCGACAACCCCGCGTATAGACAGGAGTTTTTTGGCCCGGTCGCCCTCATCTTACCCGCCAGGGATGAAGAGGAAGCGATCGCGATCGCTAACGATACTCCCTTCGGTTTGGGCGGCTCCATTTACACCAAGAACATCGAGCACGGCAAACGGGTCGCCAGCAGAATTGAGACCGGCATGGTCTTTATCAACTACCCGTCGGTAAGCACAGCGGATCTGCCCTTCGGCGGGATCAAGAGGTCGGGTTATGGAAAGGAGCTTTCCGATCTCGGAATTCAGGAATTCGTCAACAAGAAGCTGATCTGCGTTTCTAACGGGGTGTCTCTGGTCGCGTAATTTGATGGAAAGGCTGACGACATGAAACAATCCATCGGAAACTTCTTGCTCCGCCGGCTTCATGAGGCAGGCATCCGGCACATCTTCCGGGTTCCTGGCGATTACAACCTGGAATTCATGCAGCAACTGGAAGATCGTGGCGACCCTACCTGGATCGGCACTTGCAACGAGCTTAACGGCTCCTATGCCGCCGACGGTTATGCCCGAATTCACGGCTTGGCCGCGCTCGCGGTCACATATGGTGTAGGATCTCTGAGCGCGATGAATGGGATTGCCGGCGCCTACAGCGAGCACGTACCGGTAATTTGCATTTGCGGGTCGCTGCCGTTGCGATCCCGCGAACGCAGCGAGCTGATGCACGGAGCTTTCCCCGGAAAATGCTGTGCTGGAGGTCGACCGGCTGATTCTCACTTCATGGCGACGCAAGCTTCCGGTCTACCTCGAGCTGCCGTCCGACATCGCTTACCTCGAAATTGAAGTGCCTGAAGAGCCGCTACAACTGACGGACGCCGGCAGCGACCAGGAACGCCTTCAAACGGCTGCCAAGGCGATTCTCGCGCGGCTGGACGCGGCCAAAAGCCCAGCGTTTCTGCTCGATCTGGACGCCGACCGTTTCGGCGTCCTCGGCCAGATAGAGCGACTGGCGAAAAAGCTGGAAATGCCCGTGGCCGTATTGAACACCTGCAAGGCCGCCTTCGACGAGACATCGCCTCTGTTCGCCGGCGTATATTTAGGTGTTGCCAGTTCGCCTGCTACCCGAAACGCTGTTGAAAAGAGCGATTGTCTTCTCACCGTGGGGCTGCGCCGCCTTGATTCAACATCCGCGTTCTTCACCGACGCGATTCCCACGAGCGCAATTCATCTCAATGCCCGGTCAATCAATCTCGGCCTCGACAATTATCAAGCCGTTAATCTTCGGGAGCTACTCGAAAAACTGATCGACTGTTCGGCGCCCGCCTTAAGAAGAAGCATACGGAACACGGCACAGCCCGCGGCTGGCGCCGTGAAGCCCGCTCAGGAGTCACTAACACAGGCGCACTACTGGAAAGCTCTCGAAAACTTCCTTCGCCCAGGCGACGTCATCCTGGCCGAAGACGGAACGTCCAACTCTGGCGCGACGGAAATGAGACTTCCGGCGGGCTGCTCATTCATCACGCAAGCCGTATGGGGCAGCATCGGCTATACAGTGGGGGCTCTGCTCGGCGCCTTATGCGCCGCTCCCGAACGCCGGCACATCTTATTTATCGGTGACGGCTCCTTTCAGTTGACCGCGCAGGAGTTGTCCACCATTCTGCGCCATGATTTCAAGCCATTCATCTTTCTCATCAACAATGGCGGCTACACAATCGAGCGAGCAATTCTAGGCAAGAATGCACGATACAATGACGTCGCGAATTGGCGGTATGCCGAGCTGGCTTCCGTGTTCTGCCGCGAAAGCACGGCCGAATGTTTTACGGTCGCGACCATAGAGGAGCTTCAGCGCGCTCTGGATGCCCCTCACAAAGGGCTGGTATTCGTGGAGGCGCTGATGGACAGAGACGACTCGCCGGAGTCTCTGATTCTAGGCGGCCATGCTTTCGCGGATTCCGAATTCGGCCCCACCGGGGCCCAGTTTGTTCCGAACGCCAATATACCTTTACACAGATCCTAACACCGACAATTGTGACCGAAGAAAACCAACGTAGTCGCCATTTATCCAGATCACGATGTGGCGGAGCGGGCGGTTTCGAAGCTCCGAAGCGCCTCGCTCGATGTGACTAAGCTTTCGATCATCGGAAAGGACTACCACACGGACGAAAGGTCGCGGCTTGGCACTGGTGGCGGGCCTAGTCTAGCTATCGCGCTTTCTCGGCGCGTCACACCTGCATTTTGATGGCAGTGCCAAAGCCGCCCCCATCGCTCCGCCGAAGCAAGCGGCGTTCCCCGCCGCAAACAAGTGATCGAGCGTCATGGTGTCGGGCAATCGCACCGACAGGTTGGCGCTCACGGAGCGATCAGCGGTCTCCGAATGGCCTGGCGCCAGGACAATGGCGCCGATCGGCTAGCGGAGGAGGTTGACTCGCGCGAGATCGATGATTTCATCGCCCCGTCCATTGAGAACGGCCTTCAGCATGAACAGGCCAAAGCCCTTGGCTTGCTCATAGGTGATCGTTGGAGGCATCGAAAGCTCCTGACGCGATACCAGAACCTCGACTAATGCCGGACCGTCGTATTTGAGAGCCTGCGCGATCACAGGTTCTACCTGGTCCGGAGTTTCGGCCCTCAGACCCAGGAGGCCCGCTGCCTCGGCAATTTTTGTAAAATCGGGATTCTGAAGGTTAGTCGCAAAATCGAGAAAGCCGCCGGCCTTCATTTCAAGCTCCACAAAGGCGAGCGAATCATTTTTGAAAACGACTAGCTTTACCGGCAAATCGTGCTGCCGTAACGTAAGCAGTTCGCCCATGAGCATCGCCAAGCCGCCATCCCCGGACATTGAGATCACCTGGCGGCCGGGATGGCTGACCTGTGCGCCTATGGCCTGCGGTAATGCATTGGCCATCGACCCGTGAGTGAGTGAACCAACGAGTCGGCGCTTACCATTCATCCGGAGATAGCGCGCAGCCCAGACGACCGGCGTTCCGACGTCGAAGGTGAAGATCGCATCGTCGGATGCGAGTCGATCGATGATGCTCGCGACATATTGTGGATGAATGGCTCTCCTGCTGGAATCGCCGCTTGCCAGTTTATCCAGACCCTGGCGCGCCTCACGATAGTGTGCGATTGATTCCTTCAAATGCGCTTCATATTGGTTCTGTTCCAGCCTGGGCAACAGCGCTCTCAGCGTGGTCTTTGTGTCCCCGACAAAGCCAAAATCAACTTTGCTGCGACGCCCTAGCTGCTCGCCTCTAACATCGATCTGCACCACGGTCGCGTCCTTAGGGAAGAACTGCTGATAGGGAAAATCCGTGCCGATCATCAGCAGCGTATCGCAGCTCATCATTGCGTGATAACCCGATGAGAATCCGAGCAGGCCGGTCATGCCCACATCGAACGGGTTGTCGTACTCGATGAACTCCTTGCCGCGGAAAGCGTGCACGATGGGAGCCTGTAGCTTGCCCGCGACCTCAACTAGCTCGCCGTGAGCTCCGGCGCACCCGGCGCCCCCAAGGATCGTTGTCTTCTTTGAGCGATTGAGAACTGCTGCAAGTACGCTAAGTTCGTCATCGGACGGACACACCGCCGGTTTCGGCTCGGCAAAAAGCAGCCGGGGTGTTTGCTCAACCGCATCTCGCAAGGCCACATCCCCTGGAATCACAACGACTGCAACCCCACGCCTTGCAATCGCGGTCTGGATCGCAATCTCGAGCACGCGCGGCATCTGCTCGGGCTGCGAGATGAGCTCGCAATAATGGCTGCACCCCGCGAAGAGCTGTTCCGGATGAGTCTCCTGAAAATATCCACTCCCTATTTCAGCGCTCGGAACTTGCGCCGCGATGGCCAGAACGGGAACGCGGCTGCGCTGGCAATCGTAAAGGCCATTGATCAAATGCAGGTTTCCGGGCCCGCAGCTTCCGGCGCATACAGCCAATTTGCCAGTGAGGTGCGCCTCTGCGCCCGCCGCGAACGGGGCTGCCTCCTCATGGCGCACGCCAATCCATTCAATCTTCTCGCGGGTGCGAATCGAATCGGTGATGCCATTGAGCGAGTCGCCTGGGACACCGTAAATTCGCTGAACGTCCGCTTCCAACAAGACGTCTACCAGCAGGTCAGCCACTCTCTTTGCCATTGTCATTCCTTTCCCGGGTCGAATTCCGAACTCGCTTTCTTGGCGAAAGTGGGAGCGAGGCGTATGAAGATTGCACACCTGTCGCGCTGAAAAGAGAGGCAGAAAATACTTCACATCTGAGAACTAACTTTGGGTCTATGCCGTAGCGCGCGCCCGCTCATGCCGACGTCAGCTGCTCAACCGTTGAGCGCTTGAGCGTTTTGAGATCGTCCACTACGTATGCCATAGATGCACGAACGCCTTTACCGCATCGCCGAGGGGCAAAGTCGGACAACTCCTCGCCCTTGCAAACCGGAAGGGCAAGGTCCCCATCACCGGTCCATGCCTGCTCTATCTTGACGTCGTGTGGAACATTCTCGACAAGTTCGTGAATCGCGGGTTTATCGTGCAACCCAGCCGCCAAGCGCGGCCAATGCACAAGCCCCAGAACCGGTCGTGGGTGCAGAGCCGAGAGGTCCTTCACCGGCTCCCGCAGTGTCACGACGCCTTCCGCGAGCCTCTGGCCGCCCGCCGAAAGGGTTCCTGCAAACTTCGATCCGGCCGCCAGGGCTGGGCCGGCTTTGCCTGTAGCCGCGTAGTACCTCGTCTGGAAAATTGACCCGAGCCGTTTTGGATAACCCTGACTCCACCCGCGCGCGAGCGCCGCATCGTTGTCCACAAATATATAAGGACAATAGGAGACACGCCTTCCTTCAAAGAGCGTGTCGAGCAAAATGAAAAATTCACGATACTGATACCGGGCCGGATCCAGGAATTCTTCGTCGGAGCCCGAGAACTGCCAATCGTAGAACAATCCGCTTGCGTGGCCATCCGCGGCGGGATCGGGATCGAGACCCTCGGGCAGTATCGCTCGAACCGCGGCGGGATCCGCCCAGAATTCAATGCTCAGGAAGTCAGCGGAGTAATGCCAGGGCGGGAGCGGGTTGAGAGTCGACTTGCCTTTCGGGGTTAAGGGATAATGGAAGCCTTGCAGCATGTTTTTTTATCCTTCTTGACGGTCTGCACCAGAGGATCCGATTTCCAAAGGTTTTGTTGGGCGTCGAATTGAGAATTTAGCTCTCGAGAACCAAACGGGAGGTGGCCGTTTTGGACTTTAACCGGGCCTCAACCTCCTCGATCTTGCGTCGGAGCAAGGCAGGATTGAGGGCGCAGGCGTCAATGTCGAATAGCGTGCCGTAGTCGCAAAGGACCTTGTGGAGAAGAATGATGAACTTCACCGGGTTCGTATACGCCTGTTGCCAGAAGGGCTCCTTGCCGCTTCCGAACAATCTGCCTCCGAGTGGAGCTGGTTCGCTTAACACAACCGATCCCTATCGAGAATGCACGACAAAGCAGTCGGCGCTCGACTTATATCGAAACTTGTCAATCTGCAGGCTCTTGATCCTGCTTTCCAGTGTGGTTCTCGGTACCCCAAGCAGACCAGCCGCTCCGTATCCCCAAGAACAGCTTATTTAATCTGCAACGAAAGGAGAACCTCCGAAACTAGTATCTCGCGTTCCCACTTTAGTGGGAATTAGAGTTCGATAATTCCGCCTTTCAGCGCCATCGTGACCGCGGGGGAGGGAGCCAGTTTGGCGATCCAGCGGAGACCGCGCCGCTAAAGCTGAGTAGCGGTGAGTGGACACCAGCCGGACCCCTTCAGACTGCGCTCGTACATCCTGGCCAGCATTAGAACGTAGCTGTCCTCTACGATACTGCGCCGCGACCTCCGTCCAATAGGGCAATGATGCGGTCGGCGTCGAAGACCGCGCCTGCCCAGGTCCCGCCGCTGGCTTCCTGCAGCGCTGCCCACAGCCGCGTGTCGTCGGGAAGTTGCGGATCGGCGGCGAGGTCCGCCCTCGGAAGCCTCGCTTCCAGATCCACATCGATGATATTCACCGTGCCCACAAGCGCGTTGCGATCCACGACGATCTCAATGATGTCGTTCTCTTGAATCTTGCCGATAGGGCCGCCCGCAAGCGCTTCGGGCGTGATATGCCCGATGCATGCCCCCGTGGATACGCCGCTGAAACGGGCATCGGTGAGCAGCGCCACCTGCTTCCCGAAGGGCAAATATCGCAGCGCCGATGTCACCTGGTAGACTTCTTCCATACCGGAGCCCAGCGGACCGCGGCAGATCAACACGATGATGTCGCCCGCCTGGATCTTGCCGGATTTTAGCGCTTCGACGGCGTCGGTCTCCCTGATGAAGACGCGCGCCGGACCGCGCTTGCGGTAAACGCCATCGGCATCGATCACGCTGGGGTCGATGGAAGTGCTCTTGATGACGCTTCCCCCGGGCGCCAGGTTGCCGACCGGGAAACACACCGTGGACGTTATACCGCGAGTGCGCGCAGTGTCGGGACTCATGATCACCTCGCCGGGATCGATGCCGTCGCGCTCCAGAAGATTCTTTCGCACGGCGGCTCGCCGCTCACTCTGTTCCCACCAATCCAACAACTCACCCAACGGCGCGCCGGCGGCAGTAGTGACGCGCGTATCAAGCAGCCCCGCACGGCGCAAATGAAGCATCACTTCGGGCACTCCGCCGGCCTTGAACACCTGGACAGTTGGAAAGCCGCGAGGGCCGTTGGGCAAGGCGTCCACAAGGCGCGGCGTCTGCCGGTTGATGCGAGACCAGTCTTCCACCGAGGGCCTGCGGAGGCCGGCGTAAAATGCGACGGCGGGAAGGTGAATGACCAGGTTGGTGGAACCGCCGAACGCGGCGTGGGTAATCAGCGCGTTTTCCATTGCCGCCGATGTGAGGATATCGCGCATGCGTAAGTTCTTTTCGTCGAGAGCGCGCAACGCCCGCGCCGAGCGGCGAGCCATATCCAACCAGATCGGCGACCCGGAGGGCGCCAGCGCCGAATGCGGCAAGCTCAAGCCCAGCGCTTCGGCGGCCACCTGCGAACTGGCGGCAGTGCCGAGGAATTGACAACCGCCGCCCGGCGAGGCGCAGGCGTGACAGAGGGCCTCGGAGGCATAGGCAAGCGTTACCTGGCCGTGCGCAAAGCGCGAGTTGACGGATTGAACTTTACCGGCATCCTCGCCGTCTTCCGCCAGAAGCGAGACGCCGCCGGGCACAAGTATCGCCGGCAGATCGGGCGAACCGGCGAGAGCCATCATCATGGCCGGCAGCCCTTTATCGCACGTGGCGACGCCGAGTACGCCGCGGCGCGTCGGCAGGCAGCGGATGAGGCGGCGAAAAATAGTGGCGGCATCGTTGCGGTAAGGCAGGGAATCGAACATCCCCGTGGTGCCTTGAATGCGGCCGTCGCAGGGGTCGGAACAGTAGGCGGCAAATGGAATCGCGCCGGATGCGTCCAGTTCCCGCGCGGCCGCGTCCACCAGCAGACTCACCTCCCAGTGGCCGGTGTGATAACCGAGCGCGATGGGCGCGCCGTCGGCCGCGCGCAAGCCGCCGTGGGTACTCAGGATCAGGTACTCGGGCGATCCGAGCTTGCCGGGGTCAAGGCCCATGCCGGCATTCAGGGCCCAACCGAATAATTGACCGGAGGGCCAGTGACGGAGTTGGTCCGGAGTCAGTGGAAGCGGCGCTCTGATAACCGCCGCGCGACTTTGGAATTCGAAGAGTGACGGGTCGTTGGAATCGAGGATGGACGATAGTTCGAAAGGCATAATTGGCTAGTTAGAAAGCTACTCGGTTATTCTGACATTAAATGCGAACTTCCAGACTGGAGGTGACGTTTGTACACGTCAGTTGCTCCAGATCGGCGTCGTGAAGGCGCCGTCGCCGGCGATGTCCCATAGCGCCAGACGCGCCCACTTCCAGCCTGGGGCGTTGAGTTGCCATGTGAACTCGCGGTGATCGAATTCCCGGGTATCGGTCAGCGGAATCGTCTCGCGATGCGTTTCCCGGCCGTCGCCCCAGACTATCTCCGCCATGCGCATTGGGAATGTCCAACTGGCCGTTACGTGGGCCGCGATGCGATCGTTATTTCCCACAAGGCTTGCGTGCGGCAGCAAGACCTCGCCCGTGGTGGTGAAGTAATCGCCGTTCGCCAGGGCCGCCAGCGCATCCGACCAGCGGTCGAAAGCAGGTTGAGCCGGCAGGCGCAGGTAATTCACGTTCATGTGACCATACAGCTCGTGGGTGGTATCCACCTGGAAGACATCCACCTCGCCGATCAGGCGCTTGTGCAGGCCCCAGTTGTTCAGGTCGTCTATCGTGCGGAAGGCGCGGTCGCCCAGGCGCGGCGACGAGAGATCGGTATTCATCGCCTTCCATCCGGCGCCCAGGTGGAACCCGCTTTTTAGCTGCTCGCTGTCCTTGATCTGGTCGGGAAATCCGGTCGACCCCTTGGTTCGCGGATGGGTCTGATACATGTAGCCGTTCTCCGCGCGAAGCAGCGCGATGGCGTCCTCCGCGCTGCCCACATGGTAGACCGTTCCGTATTTCGGATCGGTGGCGCGGAACGGATCGCCCGGATTGCGTTTCATGAACCAATAGACCGGCTTGGGAAACACAATTGCCCAGTGCCCTCCCAGGTAGGTGCTCATCTCTTCGCTGGGAAGCAGCAGGAAGTTGGCGTCCGATTGCGCGCGGCACGCGTCGAAGTATGCTTTCAATTCGCGAAGACGAATCTCGCCGGTATCGGAAGGGTGCCCGTCGCCGTGGAAATCCATGAGCATGGCTATGTTCACGCCGATGGCTTTGAGCGCCGGCTTGAATGGCGGAGTCCAGTCATTGCCATGATCCATAGCTTGAACGGTATAGGCGAAATGCCAGTGCGGGGCGAAGGTCTTATACCCATCTAAAGCTACGAAGCGGTCGGCATGAGTGTAAGTCAGAACGGAATCGAGTACGGCGGGGGCAGGGCGGTCATCCACCAGCAGAAACAGGTCTAACTCCTGCTGAGTTCCCGGCGGAGCGCTCATCCACGGGTAATAGGGCGAGTCATCGTCGGGCAGTTGCCGGATTCCGAGTGACACAGCGCCGCGCCAGGATGTGTACCACAGATAGCCCATGTTACTGGTGTAATCGCGAGCCATGAAATACCTATGTGGCGGCGGGAACACAGCCACGCTGCCGGCCCCTGTGGCGACAGATAGCGCACGGTAACGGACGGCTACCGGATTCCACTCGGAGACATGCGGCGCACGCACGGTTTGCAACTTACCCGCGGTGTCGTAATAAGTGACGTTGGTCTCCATTGTGCCGCCGGAGCGCCGGTCCTCATCCACAGTCATGCGGATGCCGGCGTTGTAGAAAAATGCGGTGTCTGGCTCATCGGTGCTCACGATGGCGCGCTGCTGAATGAGCGTGCTGCCGGGGAAGACAAAGTAGTGAATAGCGCCGTGAAAAATTCCCAGCGAGAGTCCATCGAAAGAGATATCAAGGCGGTCGCTCTCGAATTTCGCGCTCCCCGCGGTCAGCTTGAAATCGCCGAGGAAGCTGCGCGTACCCTCGGGGTGACTGGGAGGGAAATCGAAGAACTGATCGAAGCCGCCCCTTCGCTTACCGGTGGAGGCCCGGTAGACCGGCTGCGCGCGGCTGATGACGGTCTTGCCGTTCACCGCGATGGCTGCGATCAGCGGTTTGGCCGGATCGAGCGAAAACTGCGCGCTGCAAGTGCGGCCGGCTTTATCCTTCCAGGTGACGAGAACCGAATCGGCGGTGGAGCTTATGCCGATGGAAGGCGGGACGGGTCCGGTGACGTGGAACGGAACCGCGGCGATGGCGATGCACGCCGATGAGAGGAAGACGACGATCGATTTCATAATGATTCGGCCGTGGGCGCCACTCCAGTTTAATGCTTCTCTTGGCGGCCGGCGCGGCGGCTGCGTAGATGGACAAGTGGCCGGCATGCTTGCCCTTGGGCGAGCGAAGGTCGCCGCGCGCCGCTTCGCGGCACTCACACGATGGCAAGCTAAAGCATACCCCACCAATATGCGCAACCACTTCGGACGCTGTGTTTAACAACGGATTGTCAACGCCGAAGCGGGGCTCGATAGCACCGCCATCGCAGCCATCCCGGGCTGTTGCCCTTGAGAATGCAAGGGCAGTCCGACGAATCGTTGAGTGTGTTATGCTCGCTTGAGCGTTGGGGACGCATCCGGTCCGCGGACAGGGTAGAAGCCCACCCCAGGCCGAGGATTTTTTCGTGAAACTTCTTTCAGCCCTATGTGCGGACGACGGGCGCTTCGATGAAAGGAGTTCGCAATGTCGAACAACTCCCAGGACGCGCCGCGTCCTTTGCCCGAGCGTCCCAATCTCCGGCATCTGAAGGATCAAGCCAAGGATCTGCTCAAGTCCGGCGGCGCCGAATCCATCACGGACGCCCAATTCCAGGTCGCCCGGCTCTATGGCTTCGCGAGTTGGCCGAGGCTCAAAGCCCACATCGATTCGCTCGAAGAGATCGGGCAACTCAAACAGGCAATCGACCGCAACGATATCGATCGGGTCAAGGCTCTCATGACACGCAACCCGGCTCTGCACGGGGCTCCACTCGGCTACGCAAAGAACGGTCCGCTCACCTGGGTTGCCGAGTGCCGTATACCTTGGGGCCCGCCCGCGCCGGCGAGACTTGCCATGGCCCGGTGGATGATCGAGAACGGGTCCGACATCCATCAAGGCGGCGACGGCCCATTGATGCGAGCCACGCTCAGGGGCGAGCGCATCCCCATGATGGAGCTTCTTGTTGCGCGCGGCGCCAATGTCAACGCGGAATGGAACGGCGATTTTCCGATCCTCTTCGCGCCCTGCGAATCGGTAGATCCCGTCGCTCTCGAGTGGCTCTTGGAGCACGGGGCCGATCCAAACGGTCCAAAGCCGAACCCGCGCGTCACGGCATTGGACTACCTGATCGGAACCTATGCACGTTCCGCGAAACTCGGGGCGTGCATAGACCTGTTGCTCAATGCCGGCGGCGTGTCCCGATACAACCTGCCCGGCGTGCTGGACACCATTCAGGGTCGTGTGTATCGACTCGCCGAGCGCCTTGATGCAAACCCCGCCCTGCTGCACCGACCGTTCCCGGAGCTCGACTGCGGCAGCACAGGCGCACGATGCCTGCTGTTACAAGGCGCGACGCTGCTGCATGTGGCGGCGGAGTACGGCAGTGTTGACGCAGCGAGGCTTCTCCTCGATCGCGGCGCCTCCGTGAACGCGCGTGCATTGGTGGATGAGGCCGGTGTAGGCGGGCAGACGCCGATCTTTCACGCAGTCACCCAATTCGACGATTGGGGCTTAGCAATGACGCACCTGCTGTTGGAACACGGAGCGGACCTGTCCCTGCGGGTGAAACTTCCCGGACACTACGAACGGCCGGATGAAGTCGTAGAGTGCACGCCGTTCGGATACGCTTTGCGATTTCCCGGCGCTGAGCTTCCAAACGCAAAGACATTGAGCCTGCTCCAAGAGCGAGGGGGGATAGAGTAATCCCTTGTGCGAGAGACCGCTGGGACGATTTCTCGTTCCAGTTGCCTTCATCCACTGGGATGCCGTTGCGCAGCCGCTCGGCTTCGGTGCGCCATTCCGGATTGCCCGCCACCAGCACTTCGCTGTAACCTTGCGCGGCAGGCGTCGACTTTATGATGCCCACCAGCTTCTCCATCCGCGCGGTAAATTCCTCGACCGGCAGGAAGCGCGCGATGTCGATCGCGAGAAAGATCTGGCTGGTGCGCGACCGGCGGCCGGCAACGCGGATGCCGTCCACTTCGTTCGCCATGGCGCTGCACGCCAGCACCCGAACAGAATCTCTGCCATCATGCCGAAACCGCTGCCTTTGTAACCTCCGAGCGGCATCAGTATGCCCTTCGCCGCGGCGGCGGAGCTGGTGGCGGGCGCGCCGTCGAGCGCCCATCCCGCCGCCAGCGATGCGCCCCAGCTTGCCTTGCCATGGCGGCAACAGCGGCGACGTGAAAAAGCCAGATTTTGCGCCCCGCAACATGTCTCCCGATGGCCCTGGCAAGGGTCCGACCGCTACTGAGACGCCGCGACAATGGCATCATGCTTGAATGCGCTTCTTATCATCGACACCTTGCTGGTGGAGATTCGTTGCGGGATGGGGCAGTAGGTGTCAGCCGGAATCGTTGATGAGACCGGCTAGATCTCGGGCAACATGCAGGTGAGGACTTTTAGCCGCAGGTACTCTTCGTCCCGCATGCCGTATGCTCGCCGTTGTAGGACCCGGATCTTGTTGTTCAGACCTTCCACGAAACCCAGCGGCACCTTGTTCTCTGCTTGCAGCAGGCGGCCGACCAGCATTTTTTCGACCCAGACGTACACCTCCGCGCGGCTTTGACCGCTGAACTCGATCCCCGCGCTGGCTTTCAAAAACTAGTTGATTTGTGAATTTGTCAGACTCTCGGCATTCCGCATTCTGATGTGCATTCCCCAGCGGCACGCCTACCCTGTTCCTCCCATTTTCAGGATCATCTTGCATTGGAATCAAGTTCTGTTTCAGGATCATCTTGTATTGGACAACTCTCGGCGAGCGCAAGCACCATTAAAGGTGCTATCTATAGAGGAGGGCTTCCATGATCGATATCACAAAAGACATTCATTCGGTGACCACGTTCCGCCGTAATCCAGGTCAGTTCATGAAGCAGCTCAAAAAGAACAAACGCCCCGTCCTGCTAAGTGTGAAGGGCAAGGCTGAGGCGGTCCTGCAGGATGCCGAATCGTATCAGCGGCTTCTCGATATCGTGGCCCGCGCCGACATGCATGAAGCCATCCGCCAGGGCCTTGAGGACGTGGCGCATGGACGCACCCGGCCCGCACGCGAAGTGTTCGAGGATCTCCGCAAGCAACATGCGATACCGCGTTAAACTGACGGATCGAGCCAGACGCGATCTGGGAGATCTTTACACGCGGATTAACGCAGCCGAGTCCCAAGCCGCCGCCCGGTAGTTCAACGGTCTGGAGGAGGCGGTTTACAGCCTTGAGACGCTCCCTCGGCGCTGCCCCATCGCGCCTGAAGGGAGACGGGCGAAGCGTCAGCTTCGGCATTTGCTTTACGGAAACAAGCCCCACGTCTACCGCGCCATTTACGAGATTGTTGAATCGGACACAGCCGTTTATGTTCTGACCATCCCCCACGGCGCAATGGATGAGGCACGTCCGGCGAACTGCCCTGACCGGGTGAGGTTATTCCGAGTCAGCGAAATCGAGCTGCGATGTGGCTGCGTGCTTCGATTTCTTCTTCTTCGTTTTCGGTTCCAGGGCTTCCGCCGCCGCGCGTTGTTCGTTGAGGATCACCAGCCGGGCGAGGATGTCGTCGCGGATCTCCTCCGGCCATCGGAGCCGAAACTCTTGCTTCGGCTTCTTGGCGTCGGAGAATTCGTCATCTTCTGTCTGTTCTTCGTCGAACTCGGGTTCGTGCGTGGCGACGGGCTGGATGTCTGTCCAACCGTAGGCGTCGAGAACGGTGCGGTCCATTGCGTGGTGGAGTGCTCGGAGCTCTTTGAAGTCCGGGGACTGTTCTTCAGGGTTGTGAAATAGATTATAGGTTTTGGTCAGCCCTTGCTTGTTCCGGATCATCAACGACGCACGGAATTCGTAGTATGCGCGGCCTGCCGCTTCCAGTACCGGGCTGTGCTCATAATTGACGGGAAACGGAAAGGTCTCGAAGCAGTCGGATGGTGTGTAGCGAAGATCATCCTTCATGGAGGAAGCCATCATGCGTGCCCAGATTTCATGCACGCTGCTCTGAAGACAGGCGAAGCTGGGCGCTCATTTTCCGTTTCGGCTTTTGGCGCTCGGGCCTCGGCGCTTCGTATGCCGCGGGGTGGGAAGCCAACAATCTGGATCCACTCCTACCGGTGTTGGCAGAGGCCGACGATGAAGGAGCCTTGGAGGAAGTCGACAATCTTCCCGTCGACATCCCATGTCGGATTCGATTCTGCCTCGGTAGATGCCGCACAGCAACTCTACAGTCGTTCCGTCGTCGTAGGCTAGATGAAGCCCGTTCAGGATAATTTCCTTGCTTGGGCCCGAAGAGGCGGCAGGGAAGCGCTACGACGGCCGGTCGCTCCTGGAGATGGGCCAGCGGGAAGCAGCCAGAAGGACTTCCAAGTTCGACAGTTGATGGGACCAGCATGGGAAATGCCTGCGCCTGTGCGCGGTGACGCTAATGTATTCTTGGAGAATATTCTGGGCGGTTTTCGGTGCTGACTGGAGCAGACCCAGCTTGTTGAGCACATCCGTCGGGCCCAGTGAGGTTCAAGGCTGCAACAGCTATGGAAGAAGAATTCGACGAATCAGTCCAACCCGAAGATTTCGGACTAATCAAACTACCGATCCCGGTGCCCCCGATCCTGGAAACGGCTCTGGGGTATCCAGGGGGCGAGCGTTATGCGGCGTTCCACGAGTATCACGTATCGGCCCCCGGCTTCGTGGTCGAAGACGCCGATCACAGGTGGCCGGGGATCGCAGCGGGCTGGCTGCTATTTTGTAAACATCCCATTGTGGCGAAAGAAAAGCTGACCCCGTAGGCCATCGGCACGGTCTGGTTCGGCCGCCAATGACTACAGTTGATTTGTCCGGGGTCGTTGCTGCCGGGGCCGCCGCGGCAGCCATAGAAGTTGACTTGGGCATCGATGGGCATGGGTTTGATGGACACCACATCGAAGGCCGGACGGGTTGGGCGTGAGCAGTTCCGGTGGCCAGGACTTGCCAGAGGGTCAGCAAGAGGGCGCCGGTGTACGATCCAGGATGTCTTTCGAGCGCCATTCCCTCTACGATACGGCAAATCTTCGCGGGCGCAAGCCTTCCCGATAGACGCGTTGCTGACTGATGCGGCCCGTTAATATTCAATATCGGTAGGCTATCGCCCAGCCGTTTTCTGTCGGAACACGTCCGTCGGCCGGGCGGGCAGCGGCGCGACGTGTGCGCCCGTTACGCTTGGCCCAGCGCGTCAGTATCCAGAGCATGATGCCGTCGGCGCGCCCGCGGTCTATGGCTAGTCGGGACGGCGCGTATCTTCGCCTCTCCGGCTACCTTCAGGAATTTAGGCTTCGGGTCAGTTTCCGGAAAGCCCGTTTTTTGTCGATTACCGGAAACCAAGCCCGTTCTTCCCAGCCTGTTTAGCGGCGATAAGATGAAGACGATGGCGCAAAAGCGATGAGGTGGAGGAGCATCGCACGGTTATTCCTCGCCACGACTGGTTTGGCGTTTCGCGAGTTCCGGCCAGCGAGCGGAAGTGCGTAGAGAGGTTTCCAGGAAGGCGTAAAGAACAACATCGCTACCATCTTGTGGCCCTGCTCCACAGCTTCTTCTGTCCACTCGGCGGCTTTTTCAACCGCAACCGGGCCGGCGGGGGCGATATACTGCGGGGAATATGACGCAGCTCCTGAAGGCAGTGATTCCGCTGGCAGTAGTAGCGGCTGCCCATACCCAAATGCTTCCGGCTCCCCTGGCGCGGTTGGAATCCAATATCCAGCGAGTCACGAAATCGGTCAATGCCGATTGGGGAATCTACATAAAATGTCTCGAAACCGGCGAGGAAGTGGCTCTTAATGCCGATCACCCGATGGAGACCATGTCGGTTATCAAGATTCCGTTGATGGCGGAAGCGTTCCGACAGATCGGGGAAGGCAAGTTCGCACTCACCGACCGCATCACCCTGAGCGACGCCGCCAAACGTGCCGGCACCGGTGTGATCCGCTCGCTCGATGCCGGTGCGCAACTCACAATCAAAGACCTTCTCACCCTGATGATCATCGTCAGCGACAACACCGCGACCGACCTGATCTATGACAAAGTTGGGGGGCCGGAGGCGGTGACGAAATTGATGGCGAGTTGGGGGCTCCCGTCGATCCGCACGGACACCAATGCCGACGCGTGGTTCCAGGCTCTGCGCGCGGCAGGTTCGTCCGAGAAATTCTACGTGTCCGGCGAGCATCCGTTCGGCCTTAGCTCGCCGCGCGACATGGGTAAGCTGCTGGAGAAGATCAAGAAGGGCGAAGCCGTGAGCAAACCCGCCAGCAACCAGATGCTGCAGATAATGCGCGGTCAGGTCTACACAACGCGACTGCCGCGATATGTTTCGGGCTTTGCCATTCCGCACAAGACGGGCGACTTCCTGCCATACGTCGGCAATGATGTTGGCATTCTGGAGAGCCTCCAACGCAACATCGTGATCTGCGTTTTCACGGGCAAACATTTCGGCGCGGGCGTTAATCTGGAGGACGCAATTGGCCGCGTCGCAGAGCTCACCGCGAACTACTTCGCCGTCCGCCAATAGCCCGCTGTTAATATAGCCTGTCAGGGCCAGCCAAAGAGCTGATATCTTTGGACGACGTCGCGTTCGCCCCTGGGGCTTGAGCTCGATTCTCGCTACTTACCGCATCAATGGTGGCCGGATTATTCTCGATAGTGGCCGGTCGTGGCCCACGGTCCACTTGGTTCCGCCCACCCCGCAATCCTCCGGCAGCCTCGCACACTTTGCCATTGCCGCTCGATGTCCGATCCACATCTCTGTAAGCTGGAGTCGGAGTTGTTGGCTTGTTGCCGAACTCCTTGATTTGGCCAGCTAGTCGGTTCCGAGCGAGTCACGCGCCACTCGTAGAGAGCGAT
>JBEKNN010000161.1:0-21177 GCA_049522755.1 Bryobacteraceae bacterium
TGCGCTGGTACGAACCGGAACCGTCAATTCCGGAGAAACCGACCGAGGGCAAAGGGCATCCGTAGGCTGGGGCCTCGGGTATGTGCTTTCGCGCCGCACAGTCCTCACATTCGATGCGGCCGGTGGAACGTCTCTCGTGGCATCGTCGCGTTTTGAAGACGCCACTGGCAACCTGTTGCAGAACGGGACGGCCAATGGATATTTTCTTTCGGGTCACACCGCCATACAGATCGATCTTTCAAGCCGCCTGTTCGTCAGCGCCTCGTATTTGAACGTTTGGCGCAAGCAACATCTGAATGTAAATCTCTTTCCCGATCAATTTGGCGCGACCAGCCTGGTTCAGGATTCCTTTTTTCCTTTGACGCCTACTGCGTACGACCTTGCCTCACACTTCTCGGACTTTGGCGTAGGTTGGAGATTCTCGCCGAACTTCTTCGTTCAGTATCTGTTCACCACCGATTACGGTGTAACGTCATCCAGCCATTCGCTGCTGCTTCGGTACACCTTCAAGCTGGGCAAGCGCGAGTAGCTGACATTATCGCCGCGGCGGGTTGAGAGAATCCTTGCCCACCTGGCTTATCTATCTACCTCAGCCCGCGGCCGCCGTGTTCCATTACCGAAGCAGTTGGGGATAGCCTGCATCAAGGCGCTGGACGTCTCCGGCCGCCACTTTGCGCGCGTGCTGTTCCCTTCTCCATAGCATCACCCATCCCTGGCATGACCCAACAGTGGGACGATGGGAAGAGCCGATTTCGTGAAGCAAGGCGCCACTTTGAAACGCTGCTCCCACATGGTTCCGCCACCGAAGCTCGACCGCCGCGCGCGCGCCCTGCAAGTGCAGGTGTATGGCTGGCTGCGGCGCACTATTTGCCGCGGCGAGCTGCCTTCCGGATGCCTTCTGCCCTCCACGCGCGCACTGGCGAATCAGCTCGGGGTTTCGCGGAACACGGTGCTGTACGCCTATGAAACTCTCGCGGCCGAAGGGCTGATTAACGGCAGGCGCGGGTCCGGGACGCGCGTTCTGGGCGGCCCCGAGGTGTGCGCCGCCGCGCCGAAGCGCCGCGATCTGAGTTGGATCTTGCGCGACTCGCACTACCCCGTGAGCGCCGTTGCGTTTGCCGATCCCGACGGCAATTCGGTCTACGCGCATTCCTGACTATGTTCCGGCACGCCATTCGCGGCCTGGTGCGTACGCCTGGCTTCAGCCTCTCAACCATATTGACGCTGGCGCTGGGCATCGGCGCGAATACTGGCGCGTTCTCGGCCATCGATACGCTTGTGCTGAAACCGCTGCCCTACCCCGATCCGCAGCGGTTGGTCGCGCTGCACGAGACGGCGCTCGATCACAAGCCGCGCGATGTCGCCGAGGCCAATCTGCTCGATTGGCGCGCACGGTCCACGTTGTTCGAAGCTATGGCTGCGTATCGGCCGCGATCGTTCGGCCTGACGTTGGGCGAGAGCGATGCGGTCACCGTGATTCAGACCGGGATGGCGATGTCCGGTTTCTTCCGCGTCACAGCAGTTCCAC
Source organism: Bryobacteraceae bacterium (assembly GCA_049522755.1). Lineage (GTDB taxonomy): Bacteria > Acidobacteriota > Terriglobia > Bryobacterales > Bryobacteraceae > PALSA-243. Next base: position 1,529 of record JBEKNN010000161.1, read on the forward strand.
CGGCGATGGGCCGGACGTTCACGGAAGCCGAGGAAGCCTCCGATGCTCGCGTGATCGTTCTTACGGATCGTCTCTGGCGGAGCGTGTTCGCAGCCGGTCCGCAAGTGATTGGACGCACGATCAACCTGAACGAGGAGCCGTACACCATCATCGGGGTGATGCCGCGCGGCTTCGAATATCCCATGGGCGCCGTGCTGGCCGATGCCTTCATTCCGCTGAGCCGCCGCGATTATTGCTGCGGGAGGCTGGGGTCGCTGGCCGCGGCCGCGCGTCTGAAGCGGGGCGTAAGTATCGAACGCGCCCGCGCGGAACTGGAATCGCTGGCAGCGGGCGTTGCGGCGGAGCACCCGGATACCAATCGCGGGCGCAGTGCGAGCCTTGAGCCGTTGGCTGAACAGATGACGGGCGCGCGGCGCGAGCCATTGCTCTTGCTATTGGGCGCCGCGTCGCTGCTATTGCTCATCGCATGCGCGAATGTAAGCGGGCTGATGCTCGCCCGATGGATGGCGCGCGCGCACGAGGCGGCGATTCGCGCCTCGCTTGGCGCCGGCTGGCGGCAGATCGCGGGGCCGTTCTTCACAGAAGCGGCCGTTCTCAGCGTGGCGGGAACATGTTGCGGGCTCTTCGCTGCGGGTCTGCTACTGCGCGCGATTCCGCGCTTCATCCCCGGTCCTTCGCCGGAGCCGCTGCATTTGAATGCCGCGGCCTTTGCGTTCGCCGCGGGCCTCGCGATCACAGTGGCGGCATTGCTCGGCGCACTGCCTCTGTGGTTTGCGCAGCGCACGGACCTTTATAGCGTCATCAAAGCGGGCGGACGCGCGGGTTCATCGCCGGCGGGCGCGCTGCGCGGCGCACTAGTGGTGGCGCAGGTGGCGCTCAGCGTGGTGCTGCTGCTGAGCGCGGGCCTGCTGCTGCGCAGTTTCCTGCATTTGGTGAACTCCAGCCCCGGTTTCGAAACCGCGCATGCCTTCCGCTGCGGCATCGGCATCCCGGAAAAGCGCTACGACACGGAGCGGAAAGAGATCGAGTTTCACCGCGAGTTGCTTCAGAGGCTGGCGGCGATTCCGGGAGTAGTCGCTGCCGGCGCCGCCGGGCGCTCCCCGTTACGCGGTGAGAGCGGGCTGGGCGGGTCGTTCCAAGGCTCGTTCCAAATACCAGGCTCGAACATTCCGGCGGCACAACGGCCGCGCGCATCCATCAACGTCGCGAGCCCCGATTACTTCGCCGCCATGGGAATTCCACTGATCGAAGGGCGCGCGTTTTCGTGGAACGAAGACCGGCCGGGCGGGCATCGAGTGGCCATCGTCAACCGGACCTTCGCGCGCAGTTACTTGCAAGGTCACGCACTGGGAACCACGCTCGATATCCACTTTGTCAGCGAATTAAATCCGGCGGGTTCGACGTGGGAAATCGTCGGCGTTGCGGGCGATACGCGGCAGAGTAGCATGGACCGCGAACCGGTTCCGGAGATCTTCCTTTCCATGACGCAGTCCGGCGCGGATGGCGCGGGCTATGCGATTCGCACGCGGCGCGACGATGCCGGGATTCCCGAGGCCATCGCCGCGGCGGTCGCCCTTCAGGACCCACGGATTCAGCGTGTACGGCCGACGCCGCTGCTGACGCTGGTAGAGCGGGACCTCGATAGCCGCGATGCGGCCATCCAACTGGTGGGTGGTTTCGGCGCACTCGCGCTGCTGCTGACGGCGGTGGGCGTCTACGCGGCTGTGGCGTTCCACGCGGCCGCGCGCTCGCGCGAGATTGCCATCCGCATGGCGCTGGGCGCGACAGCAAGCGAGGTGCGCGGGCTCATCTTCGGCCAGGGATTTCGACTCGCTGCCTTGGGCTTATTTGCGGGCGCAGCCGGATTCTTCGTCGCCAACCCCCTCTTGAAAAGCCAGCTATACGGCGTGGGCGCGGCCGACCCGCTCACGCTGGTTGCGGTTGCCGCGGCCGTGCTGGCAGTTGCGCTGGCGGCATCCACTGTCCCTTCGCGGCGCGCGGCAAGCGTGCAGCCGGCGGAGTTACTGCGAGATCACTGACCTACAACATGCAGCGACATTCCGGGCGGAGAGTTACTCGTATCTGAGTACTTCCGCGGGAGCGATCCGCGTGGCGTTGCGGGCGGGATACAAGGTGGCCAGGAAACTTACTAAGATGGCTACCGCGGCGATCCAGATGCCGTCGGTCCAGCGCGTTTCGAAGGGCACGAAGCTCATGGAATATACCGACTCATCGATCTTGAGTAAGTGATACTTTTCCGCGAAGTGACAGAGCGTGTATCCCGCCGTCAGGCCGATGGCGCTGCCCACGGCGCCGATGAGCACTCCCTGCATCATGAAGATGCGGCGGATCTGTTTCTGGCGCGCGCCCATCGACATCAGAATGGCGATGTCGCGGTATTTTTCCATCACCATCATCACCAGAGTGATCAGAATATTCAAAGCGCCCACTAACAAAATCAGGCCGATTACAATCATGGTGACGATGCGCTCCAGACGCAGGGCGCTGAAGATCGACTTATTCTGCTCAGTCCACGGCGTGGCTGTGTAGCGCGGCATGACTAACTTGTCGATCTCTTTTGCGATCTCCGGCGCGCGGTCGACATCATCGACGTCCACTTCGATGCTGTTGACCACGTCCGGGAGTTGGAGCGCCTTCTGGGCGGCCGCGAGCGAAGTGTATGCCCAGCCTTCGTCGACATCGTAGAAGCCGGTTTCGAAGATGCCGCAAACGTAGAAACGGTGGGCCACCGGGATAGCTGTGAAGCCAACCATTTCCGGGGTGATGGCGCTGACGCGGGAATTCAATAGCATTCCGGCATCGCTTACCAGGCGCGAGCCCAGCAGGATGCCGGGAGGGTTGGCGGCGTCGTTGCGCAGGCGGTCGAGCGTGCCCGCCTTGAGATGGCGCAGAGCCGGGCTGATGGCCTCTTCGGCATCGACGTCGATGCCTTTCAACTGCACGCCCTTGGACTGCGCCGGACCGGCGAGGAATACCGGCTCATAAAGCACGGGCGCAACACTGATGACATGCGGCGCCTTGCGCAGACGCGCGGCCAGGTCGCGCCAGTCCTCAATGCCGTAGAGCGGCTGGCGCTCTTCCACGTTGATGTGGGCCATGGCGCCGAGCAGATTGCGCTGCAGCGTGTTATGGAAGCCGTTGGTGACGGCCAGCGCGACCACCAGCGCCATGACGCCGGCCGCTACGCCGAGCACGGAGATGGCGGTGATCACGGAGATGACCGCTTCCTTGCGGCGCGCGCGCAAGTAACGGTTGGCGATGAAGAGCTCAAAGTTGGCTGGCATTTCGTGAGGCCTGTCCTACATTTCGCGGCGTGTTCAATGTTGGGCATCCAACTCGCGCAGGCTCTGCACCAGCTCGATGGGGCCTTCGGGACGCAGCAGCGGGAACAGAATCACGTCGCGGATGGAGCGCGAGCCGGTGAAAATCATGGTCACCCGGTCGATGCCGATGCCTTCGCCGCCGGTGGGCGGCATGGCGTAGGCCAGCGCGCGCACGTAGTCCTCATCCATCTGGTGCGCTTCTTCGTTGCCGCGCTCGCGCATGGCGATCTGCATTTCGAAGCGGCGCCGCTGCTCTTGCGGGTCGTTCAACTCGGTGTAGGCGTTGCCCAGCTCCATGCCGGCGGCGTAGATTTCGAAGCGCTCCACGAAGGCCGGATCTTCCGGCTTGTTCTTCGAGAGCGGCGAGGTCTCCACGGGGTAATCGTAGATCATAGTGGGCTGGATGAGCTGGTGCTCCACGCGGCGCTCGAAGATATCGGTGAGCGCTTCGCCGGCGGTGGGCCTGCCGGAATGGCGGCGCAGCCATTCGGGGTCCGCGACCTCTTCCAGAGTTGGACGGCCATCGCCCTCCCAGAAATGGACCACGGCCTCGCGCATGGAATAGCGGCTGAATTTGGCGAAATCGAGCTTGTGTCCGTCGTATTCGATTTCGGTGGTTCCCACGGCGTCGCGCGCCGCCTGCGCGAGCAACTCCGCGGAGAGATCCATCAGGCCGTGGTAATCGGTGTAAGCCTGGTAAAACTCCAGCATGGTGAATTCAGGGTTGTGGTGCGTGGAAAGCCCTTCGTTGCGGAAGTTGCGATTGATCTCGTAGACGCGCTCGAGGCCGCCCACGATCAGGCGCTTCAGATATAACTCCGGCGCGATGCGCAGGTAGAGGTCGATATCGAGCGTGTTGTGGTGCGTGACAAAGGGCCGCGCAGTGGCGCCGCCATAGAGCGGCTGCATCATGGGCGTTTCCACTTCGATGAAGCCGCGCTCTTCCAGTTGACGGCGCAGCGACGAGATGATTCGCGCGCGCGTGACGAAGATTCTGCGTACTTCGGGGTTGGCGATGAGGTCGAGATAGCGCTGGCGGTAGCGTGTCTCCACATCCTCGAGGCCGTGCCACTTTTCGGGCATGGTGAGCAGAGTCTTGGAAAGGAACTCGAGCTTTTCGGCGTGGATGCTGAGCTCGCCGGTGCGCGTGCGGAAGAGGTAGCCTTCCACGCCCACGATGTCACCGATATCGACGAGTTTGAAGAGCTGGTAATCGCGCTCACCCACGGCGTCTTTCTTGACGTAGATCTGGAGGCGCTCGCCATTCTGCTGCAAGTGCGCGAAGCCGGCCTTGCCCATGTGGCGCAGCGTCATCAGGCGTCCGGCGACGCGCACGTGGACTTCGGGCGTGAGCTCTTCAGCGCTCTTCGCGGCGTAGGCGGCGAGGATCTCCGGAATAGCGTGGGTGAACTCGTAACGGCGGCCGTAGGGGTAGTAACCCAGCGCCTCGATTTCGCGGATGCGCGCGGCCCGCTGCTTCAGCAACTCGTCTTCCAGGGACAAATGGTCTCCTTAGGGGGAAAGCAGCTATTATCGCCGATTTTCAGTTGACTTAGTCGAGAGAGGCGCGCCCGGGGCGCCCTTGTGCGGCAGGTTGTTCAACCTGCGGCGGATTGTCAATCCGCCTTCCTGCATCCGCGAATCGGGTTATTATAAAGTCTCGTTTGCGCAGATCCCTTTCCATTATTATCCCCGCATACAACGAGGAGACAAGGTTGCCCGCCACGTTATTGCGGGTGCGGGAGTATCTTGCCGCGTCGAACTGGGAGTTCACTGAGATTGTGGTGGTGGACGACGGCTCGCACGACGGCACCGTGGCAGTGGCGGAAGCCGCGGGCGTGCGCGTCTTGCGCAATCCGGGCAACCGCGGCAAAGGCTATTCGGTGCGGCACGGAATGCTGGAGGCCAAAGGCGAGTGGGCGCTGTTTTCCGACGCCGATCTCTCGTCGCCGATTGAAGAAGTGGAGCGGCTATGGGGCGCGGCGGAGCGTGAGCACGCCCCGGTGGTCATCGGGTCGCGGGCGGTGGACCGGTCGTTGGTGGGCGTGCACCAGCCGTTTCTTCGCGAAATGAGCGGCCGCGCCTTCAACCTGGCGATGCGCGCCGTGACGGGGTTGCCGTTCCACGACACACAGTGCGGTTTCAAACTGTTCGAAAGCGCGGCGGCGCGCGAGATCTATCGCAAGCAAACGCTGGATGGATTCGGGTTCGACGTGGAGGTGCTTTACATCGCCAGCCATCTGGGCTACCGGACGCTGGAGGTGCCGGTGCGCTGGAACGACGTGGCGGGCACGAAGGTGAGCATGTGGCTGGGGGCAAAGGGATTTTTGGACCCGGTGCGGGTGCGCTGGAACGGCGTGCGCGGCAAGTATCGTTAGCGGCATAGTTCCATTGCGCGGAAATTTGCTACACGAAACGGCCGTTTCGGCGTCCAATAATTAAGATGAGGCGCGACCTTTCGTTTTCCTTCCGCACGCTGCGGCGCAGTCCGATGTTCGCGGCCGTGGCGATTTTGTCCCTGGCGCTCGGAATCGGCGCGAACACGGCTATTTTTTCGCTGGTGGACCAGGTGATTCTGCGGCTGCTGCCGGCGCGCGATCCGCAGCAGCTTGTGGTGCTGCATCGCAACTACAGCCTGAACGGTTCGGACAGCAGCGATAACTACGAGTCGGTATTTTCCTACTCGATGTACCGCGCGATACGCGACCACGATGCGGCTTTCAGCGGCGTGATCGCACGCTGCGGGGGGCAGGTGACGGTGCTGTATCAAGGCAATGCGGAATCGGCGGACGCGGAAATTGTCTCCGGCAATTTGTTCCAGGTGCTGGGCGTGGGAGCGGCCGCGGGACGCGTGTTTGCGCCGGACGACGATTCCACGCCCGCGGCTCAACCGGTGACGGTGCTGAGCCACGGCTACTGGCTGAAGCGTTTCGCCGGCAGCCGCGCCGTGGTGGGCCAGACGATTCAGGTGAACGGTTATCCCACGACGGTGATTGGCGTGGCGGCGGCTCCGTTTGACGGAGTGTTCTCAGGCAACGAGCCACAAGTCTACCTTCCACTGATGATGCAGCGCATCTTCAAGCCCACGTGGAAAGCGCTGGACGATCCGCAGTTTCGCTGGTTAACCATCATGGCGCGCCTCGCTCCGGGCACGAGCATCGCACGCGCGCAGGCGCCCACGGATGCGGCGCACCGCATCGGCGTCGAGCTCGAACTGGCGAAGCAGCATGCGAGCGGCGCCGCGGCGAATCCCGCAAAGTATCGCCTTGAAATTCGCCCTGCGCCGCAAGGCATCAACGAGTTTCGCAGGGATCAGCAGACGCCGCTCTTGGCGCTGATGGCGATGGCCGGGTTAACGCTGCTGATCGCCTGCGCCAATGTTGCCAGCCTGACGGTGGCGCGCGCCACCGCGCGGCGGCGCGAAATGAGTATACGCATCGCGATTGGCGCAACGCGCTGGAACCTGGTGCGGCAACTGTTGGTGGAAGGCGTGATGCTGGCTGCGGCGGGCGGAGCGCTGGGCTTGGTGGTGGCGGATTGGAGCACCAAGGCGCTGCTGCACGCGCTGCCGCAAGATTTCGCCGGCGATTGGCTGAAGACCGGCCTCAACCTGCGATTGCTGGCCTTCGCGTGCGGCCTTTCGCTGGTGAGCGGGGTGCTGTTCGCGCTGGCGCCGGCGCTGCAATCCACGCGGCACAACCTCGTGGACGCACTGCGCGCGGGCGCGGCGGCATCCGTGGGGCGCGCCGTCTGGTTCCGCAAGTGCGTGGTGGCCGCGCAGGTGGCGCTTTCGCTGGTGTTGGTGGTGGGCGCGGGGCTCTTCAGCGGAACGCTGTACAACCTGGCGAAAGTGAACCTGGGCTTCCGCACGGAGCGCCTGATGACGTTTAAAGTGGACGCCGCGCGCAACCGCCCGCTGGTGGCCGATGCGGTGGCCTTCTACCGTGCGTTGGAGGTGCGGCTGGCCGCCATTCCCGGAGTGACCGGCGTGGCGGCGTCGGGCAGCGGGCCCTTTTCCAACAGCAACAGCTCCGGCAACATCACCATGGAGGGCTATCAGCCGAAGAACGGCGAGGATGTCGATGTCGGCATGAGCGCCGTGAATCCGGGCTTCTTCGCCGGGCTTGGCATCCCGCTGCGCGCCGGGAGGGAATTCACGGAGCGCGATGGCGCCGGCGCGCCTAAGGCCGTGGTAGTCAACGAGGCGTTCGCGAAACTCTACTGCGCGGGACGCAATCCGGTGGGTCTGCATCTGATGTTTGGGGGCGGCAATCACCCGACTCTCGACCGCGAGATTGTGGGCTTGGCCAGCGATGTCCGCAAGAATGTGCGCGAACCGGCCAAACCGGCGCTCTACTATCCCTACACCCAGTGGAAGCAGCCTGAGCGCCTGATGTACTATGTGCGCGCGGCGGGTGTGGAGACGGCGCTGGGACCGGCGATTCGCGCCGCGGTCCGCGACGAAGATCCAAATGTGCCGGTTGCCGTATTGCAGCCGATCACGGTTCGCATCGACGACACGATATATAGCGAGCGGCTGCTGGCGATGCTGTCCACGGCCTTCGGCGCGCTGGCCACGCTGCTGGCGGCGATCGGACTTTATGGGGTGGTGGCGTACGCGGTGACGCGGCGGACGGCGGAGATCGGCGTGCGCATGGCGTTGGGCGCGCTGCCGGGCGACGTGCTGCGCATGGTGCTGGCGGAAGCGGGCAAGCTGGCGCTGGCGGGAATTGTGGTGGGCCTTGCAGCCGCGCTGGCGCTGAGCCGGCTGGTGCAAGCGCAATTGTTCGGGGTGCAGGCGGCGGACCCGCGCATACTGATCGGCGCGGCGGCATTCCTGGCGGCGGTGGCGATGGGCGCCGCGTTCCTGCCGGGGCGGAGAGCATCGCGGATCAGTCCGGTGCAGGCGCTGAAGTACGAGTAAGTCAGCATGCGTGGCGCACGCCGCCCTCGGCAGCACGCCCCTCCGGTACCGCCCTCGGTAGCGCCGCCAAATCGTACCGCCGCCCTCGGTAACGCCCTCCGGTACCGCCCTCGGTAGCGCCGGCGGTCTTGCCGCCCTCGGTAACGCCCTCGGTAACGCCCTCGGGTATCGCCGCCCTCGGTAGCGCCGGCGGTCTTGCCGCCGGTGTTTTTTGTCCGATCGCGCGGCCACTCTTGCGTGCCGCGTCCCCAATCATAGGACGCAGGGGTTCGCGCCAGCGGAAGACGCGTTCACATAAGTTTGAACGCTGCCCGCGGCAGCGCGTCGCAGAAGTGCGTGCGCCATATCGTAGCGCAGATCGAACCTGCCGAGTCTCCCCGAATATAATGACAGCGCTGTCACTCAATACATAAAGCTTTATAAGATAAGACCTACCGAGTGACTCATTGACCAGCTAAGCTAGGGCTCGGCAGATACGACGCCGCAGTTTCACAGAAACTCGTCACCTGTTCCTGTGCCCACGCCGCATCGCGTCCCAGCTCGGGCGCCATCAGCTCCGCCACGCGTTCCGCCATCTCTATCGCGGCTCCCGCGTTGAGAAAAAGCGCGCGAGTCCTGCGGGCAAGCACATCCTCAACTGTGCGCGCCATCTCGTCCCGCACGGCCCGGATTACGTCCGCGACGGTATACGGCAGCGCGGGGTGCAGTAACTCGGATTGCGGCAACTCTCCCGGGTTGAAGATTGCAAGATTCGCCGTGATGCACGGCCGGTCGGGGAGGCGCGCCAGCGTCGCGGCTTGGTTCACGCAGTCTTCGGCCATGTGACGGTAGGTGGTCCATTTGCCGCCGCAGACCGTGACCATGCCGGAATTTTCGATGCGGATGACATGGCCTCGCGATAGAGCCGCGGTGTTGGTGGCGCTGTCCGATTTCACCAGAGGGCGGATTCCGGCGAATATGCTGAGAATATCCGCGCGCGTGGGTTTCCTGGCGAGATAGATCGAAGCGGTGTGCAGGATGAACTCGATTTCCCGCTCCAGCGCCACCGGTTCCGCCACGGCTTCGTCGACCGGCGTATCGGTGGTTCCGACCAGCGTGTGACCGTGCCAGGGGATGGCGAACATTACGCGCCCGTCGGTGGTGTGCGGCACCATGATGGCGTTGTCGCCAGGCAGGAACGTCGAATCGAACACCAGGTGAATGCCCTGGCTGGGCGCAATCATCGGCTCCGCCGTGGAATCGGCTAGCGTACGCAGCGCATCCGCGAAAGGGCCGGTGGCGTTGACCACGGCCCTCGCCAGGGCCTCGTGTTCTTCGCCCGTTTCCAAATCGCGAAAGCGCACCCCATCGACGAACCCGTCGGCGTCCTTAATGACGGCGAACACGGGCGAGTAGTTCAGCAGCGTCGCGCCGCGCTCCCAGGCAGTCGTCACCAGGTCGATGAGCAGGCGCGCATCGTCGAACTGGCCGTCGAAGTAGATTACGCCGCCGCGCAGTCCTTCGGTGTTGATGGTGGGCAGGCGTTCGAGAGTTTCCTCTTTGGATAGGATGCGCGAGTCGCCGAAGCCATACTTGCCGGCGAGCAGATTATAAAGCTTGAGGCCGAGGCCGTAGAAGGGAGATTCCCACCAGTCGTAAGTGGGCACCACGAAGCCGAGATTGCGCACCAGGTGCGGCGCGTTCTGCAGCAGCAGGCCGCGCTCTTTGAGCGCTTCCATCACCAGCGAGAGGTTGCCTTGTTCCAGATACCGCACGCCGCCGTGGACCAACTTAGTGCTGCGGCTCGACGTGCCTTTTCCGAAATCGTGCCGCTCGAGCAGCAGCACGCTATAGCCGCGGGCGGCGGCATCGATGGCGACGCCGGCGCCGGTGGCTCCGCCACCGATGACGATGAAATCCCAGGGACCATCGTGGTGGTGCAGTCGGCGGAATTGCTCGGCGCGCGTCACTCCGGCATCAGCATAGCATTGTGGGGCAGCCAATCCTGGCTGCAGCCGGCTCTCTTCGCCCGCGTGAGCAAGTTCTGTGCCGGCAATCCCGACGAATCTGGTAACGCCGGCGGTCTTGCCGCCGGTGGTTTAGCCTTAAAACTTCGCCTTAGCCCGTTCACCCCACGAGCCGCGTCAGAATAGCAGTTTCAACGCGAACTGAATCTGCCGCGCCGCATAGGTGGTGCGGATCGTGCCAAACGACGAGGAACCGTAGTTAGTATTCGGGATTCCGAAGTTAGTATGGTTCGGCAGGTTGAAGAACTCGGAGCGGAACTGAAGCTTAACCGACTCGCGGATACGGAAGCTCTTATCCGCGGCCATGTCCAACTGTTCAAAGCCGGGCGCGCGGAACGCATTGCGTCCCAAATCGCCGAACGGATCGTTGACCGGCGGAGTAGTAAATGTATAACCGCCAAAGAAGTTGTTAACGATGCTTTGAGTGTCGGAACTGCCGGAGACATTGGGACGCAGGAACGGCTCGCCGCGATAGTCGTTCGAGAGGCCGCTGACCGCGTTGGCGGTGGCCGGAGAGTAATAGACATTGAGCGGCGTGCCGGTATGCGCGGTGTTGATGGCGTTCAGCTCCCACCCGCCGAGTATGCCATCGAGCGCCGGATTCATATGCGATGCCATCTTGCGCCCCTTTCCGAACGGAAGCTCATACACTATGCTGGTGACGTTGTTGAATTTCACATCGTAGCTGGACGGGCCGGCTTCGGCGCCGAGGTCGTGGATGTTCTGCGGATTGGCCTCGACATAGCCGGCGTAGTATTCCAGCGCCTGCTCGGAATCGCCGATGGCCACGCCCCAGGTGAACGAATTCAGAAAGTACAAGCCGCCCCCGAAACGATGCTCCAGGCGGCCCGAAAGCCCGTTGTAGTGATCCGTGCCCGCCGGATCGACCCAGGTGATGGGGCCAAACGTCGGCACCGGCGCGCGCTGCTGGTAAGTCAAAGTGCCACCCGGCAGATTCGGCGTCGCCTGATTATAATCGGCAATAATCGGCAGATGCTCGCTGTGGTTCCCGTTGTACCCGATCTCGAGCACCGTGTCCTTGGCGATCTGGCGCTGCAGCGACAGGAACCAATTCTGAATCAGGGGCCACGGGGAGTTTGCCGGGATGTAATCGACATTGGACACCAGCGGATTGAAGTTAGCGGGATTCGCGATGCCCGTCGAGAAGCTGTTTTGCGTAGTAAGGAACGAAGCGGGAACGGGCCCGCCCGACGGCATTGTCTGGCTGAACACGCCAAACAGAGCTTCCGGAGCGTTGATTCCTTCGATCGCGCTACCGACGCGATTGAAGAAGTCATAACTGATGCCGTAACCGCCGCGCAACACCATCTTCGGCATGAAATTGTACGCGAAGCCCAACCGCGGCCCCCAATCCGTATAACTGGGATTCACCAGCGCGCGGTCATATAAGCTGCCGCCGGTGGCGCGGATCATCGTGTCAGTCACCGGATCGAAATTCGACCAGTTGTTGTCGCGGTCCACCAGCGGCGTCGCGAACTCGTAGCGCAGTCCCAGGTTTAAGGTTAGCTTGGGAGTCACGCGCCAGTCGTCCTGAAAATATCCTGCGTAAACCTGCTGGCGCAGATTCGAGACAAAATTGTTACCCAGGTTGACGCTGCTCGGCAGGCCGAAAATAAAGTCCGCCAGATCGTAACTGGTCGCATCGGATGCGATGGTACAGCCGGTGGGCTCGCCCAACTGCGCGCACGTCGGTTTGCTGAATTGTCCGTTGTAAGTGTCCTGCCCATACAGTGGATTCACGTCCAGAACTTCGGTGTGCACGATGGTGAGCTCAAAACCCGCTTTCAGCGAGTGCTGCCCGATAATTTTCGAAAAACTCAGCTTCGGAACGAACGATGTCGGATTCTGAAACTGAGGGTTGCTGGTCTGGCGTCCCAGAGAAGTGGAGAACCCGGTGATGGTTTGCGTGTTGAGACCGCCCGTAAGATTCGACGAAGTCGGCAGCCCGGCGAAACCGCCAAACATTGCCGCCAGGCTCGGGCCGCCGACATACGGCGGCTCCTTCCCACCCAGAACGTGGGTGAAGCCGAATTCCGCCTCGAAGATCGAAGTCGGCGTAACAGTCCAGGTGTAGCCAGCCGAAGCGTTTTGATCCACCACGTGAATGTAGCCGTTGCCATCGCCGCCCGAGGGTCCGGTGAGATCCGGCTCATAATATTGCTGATCCTTGCGCTGGCTGAAGCGAATAAACGCCGACATCTTGTCGCTGATCTGATCGTTGAGCTTGGCGTCGAATTTATCGCTGTAATCGCGAATCAGCAACAGCGCTTCATCGTTATTCGAGCGGCCGGTTCCGCCGGCGTTAGTGGGCGGCAGGTTGCTCAACGCATAGTATGCGAACGGATTCAGTTGCGCGATGGGAATCTGCGTGCCCGCCTGATAGACTTTTTGGGTCAAGGGATCCACCACCGTCACGGGAAGAATTCCGGCCCGATCGGTCATGCTGGGAATGGAATCGAAGTTGAGATAATTCTGCAACTGGCGATAGCCTTCGTAGTCGCCGAACCAGAATAGCTTGTTCTTGATCACGGGTCCGCCGATCACGGCGCCGAACTGATTCCGCTGCAGCGTCGGCTTCAGGAACACCGTCGGACTGAATTGAAAGCCGATCGCGTTCAGATCGGTATTGCGCAGAAACTCATACGCCGCTCCGTGAAACTGATTGGTGCCGGATTTCATCACCGCGCTCACCACCGCGCCGCCCACGCGCCCGTACTCGGCGCTGTAATTCGATGTGATCACCTTGAATTCTGCGATGGAATCCGGCGACGGCTGAACCACCTGCGAGGAATATCCCTGGTTGCTGGTGCCGTAATAGTTGTTGTCAACGCCATCGAGTATAAAGTTGTTATACGTGCTGCGCATGCCGTTCACGTTGAACGCGGCCTCGCGCGGCGTGCCGCTGGGCGAGAAGGACGCCGCGATTGGCGATTTCACGGTATTGGTGGAGAGCAGCGCCAGATCCGCGTAGTTGCGGCCGTTCAGCGGCAGCTCCACCACCTGCTGCGTGTTGATCACCTGACCATGTTCGCTGGAATCGGTCTCGAGAGCAGCCGCCGCGCCGCTCACTTCGACGGACGTCGTCACGGCGCCGACCTGCAATCCAATGTCAACGCGCTGGCGGGCGTCGACGTCCACGCGGACATCCGTAGTCGTAAACTTCGAGAAACCGGCTTGCTCGGCGGTGATGGTGTAGCGGCCAACCTTGACATTGAAAAAATCGTAGTTGCCGGCATCGTCGGTAATGGTTTTCGCTTCGATTCCGGTGTCCTGATTGGTCAGAGTGACGCTGACCTTGGCGATCGGCGCGCCGGATGGGTCATGCACTGTCCCCAGCACCTCGGCCGATTCGAACTGGCCAAACAGCGCGAGTGGGAACAGAAGCAGGGCAAGCGTTAGAATAGCGCAGCGGATGGATTTCACGATTCACCTCTGGTCGTGGAGACTGAACCAAATTCTAGCCAACCAATATTGCGATTGTATTACGAATCGGTTTAGTTTACGATTCAGAAACCCGCGTCGATGCCGGGGCCCATGCTTACTATGCCTGGTTCAGATTCTGACGCAGCCTCTTACTCTCGGCCTCCGCGCATTCTGGTGCACGGCCATCGCGGCGCGCGCGCCCGCCGGCCCGAGAATACGCTCCCGGCTTTTGAGTACGCCGTCGCGCATGGCGTGGATGCCATTGAGATGGATCTGGCGGTCACCAGAGACAACGTCATTGTGATCTCGCACGACCCCATCCTGGAGCCGCCGCTCTGTACGGGGCCGCAAAAGAGCGCGGTGATCCGCCGGCTCACTCTGGCTGAAGTGCGCCAGTGGGATTGCGGCGCTGCGCCGAATCCGCATTTCCCGGCGCAGCAGGCCATTTCCGGAACGCGCATACCGACGCTCGACGACGTGCTCCAGCTCGCGCCGCGCGGCGTCTTCGATTACAACCTCGAGACCAAGAGCTTTCCGGATAGACCCGATTACACGCCGCGGCCTGAGGAATTCGCGCGCATGGTTCTGCAAAAGATCCGGCAATACAAGCTGGAGAAGCGGAGCATTCTGCAGTCGTTCGATTTCCGGACGCTGGTGGCGATGCGTAAGCTTGCGCCGGAGATCCGCCTTTCGGCGTTGGTCGAGAACGACGCGCGCGAGTTTGTGGCAATTGCGGCCGAGGCGGCCGAAGCGGAAATCGTCGCGCCGGATTTCCATCTGGTGACGTCGCAGAAGGTGGAAGCGGCGCACCGCGCGGGCGTCCAGGTGATTCCGTGGACGGCGAACACACCCGCGGATTGGGAGGCGCTGATTCAGGCGAACGTGGACGGGATCATTTCCGACGACCCCGCGGCGCTGATCGCGTATTTGAAAAATTCCGGACAACGATGGGACAACGATGCATGAATCCGTTCACCGCTTGCAGCGGGCTGCCCCACAACTACTCCACTTTCGCAACCTTCCCGTTTATGAAGGTGACCTTCATGCTCTTGTACACGTAGACTTGTTTGTCTCCCATTGCGTCCACCGAGTCGGGCTGCCCGAGCGCGGCGACAACCGCATCCTGCGTCTGCCCGATCTTGGGCGGAGCCGGAGCCGGAGCAGGCGGCGGTGGTGGCGCCGACGGCGCAGCCGCGGGCGCTGCCGTAGGCGCTGGCGCGGAAGCGTCCGGAGCACCGCGGCGCAATACCGGCCTGTCGCCGTCGTCTGACGATGAGGACGACGACGAGGACGATGTAGACGGCGCGGAATCCGAAGCGCGTCGCAACGTTGGCCTGCTATTGTCAGCGGACGAAGACGAATCCGACGAAGACGCATCCGACGAGGGGCGCTGCAACGTCGGCGCACCGCTGTCGGAGGACGAAGACGAGGAAGAATCGGAGGACGAAGCGGACGAAGATCGCTTTAATGTGGGACGCGAATCGTCGGTAGGATACGACGATCCCGAAGATCCCGAAGATCCATACGACCCCGTATCGTTTGGATCGGGCTGGAGAATCACCGGGCGGGAACCCGTCGTGCCTGAGCCCGAAGCGCTTGAGCTTGAGCCCGAACTTGAGCCCGAACTCGAATCATCCGCCCGACGCAGGGTGGGACGCCCATCGTTGCTCGAGCTACTGCGGGCACTGGTAGATCCGCCCCCGTTGAATTCGATTCGCGCAATATCCCCCACATCAATGGTCTGGATGTTGTCGCCCACTTCCACCTTGATCTGGCGCGGCGTGCCGCCGAGGTAGGTTCCATTGATTATGCGACCGTTCTTGAGAGTGATGGTGTCGGCGTAACAAGCGGCCGCGAGGCTGAGAGCGATAGCTACAGGCAACAGGCGCATGGTAATCCTTTCACCCGGCCGCACGCGTAGGCGAACCAATAGCGGCGGTGGCGTTAATTCCATTATGACTTATGACGCGCCCATTAGGAGCGTGGTTGCACCAGCGACCGGCCAATTTCCCGGCCGCGTTCCAGCGCATTGCGGTACATGCTCCGCTTAGCCTCGTGCGAAAAACCAACCTGGCCGTAATGCAAGAGCTCCAGACCCTTGCCTACCACGAACGTTCCGGCGTAGGCAATGGCGGCTTTGGCGATCAATCCCCCGCCCAGTGGGATCTTGCCCGCCAGCTCGCGCGCGATGGCGCGCCAGCCAAACGCTCCCCCAACGATGGATAGAATCTGTAGTTTTTGCCTGGCGAAACCGGTCTCCTGGCCGCAGGCCGCCGAGATCATAAACGCCATGCGGATCTGATTCGCCGTGAGAAACGCCGTGTCGGTAGCCCATTCGCCGAAGGCCCACGGAATCTCCACGAAGCTGGGGATTACGTCGGGCAGAGCCGTGGCAAACGCGAACAACGCATTCTCTCGAGCGATAGCCTGCACGATGCGGTCCACCACGTGGCTGCGCAGACCGGGAAACTGCCGCGCCAGTGGAAGCTCAAACGAAGCCTCGTCGTGGAGTATCGCCTCAAGCGTCGCAGGCAGATCCTGAGCGTACAGCACGTACGCGCCTTGGGGCGCCGGGATGCCTTCGTCATACAGCACCAGATCCACCTGGGCGGGCGCATTGGGGTCGCCGCCGCGAAAGATCGCACTCATGCCTCGCATACGATCGTCTTGGTCCGCGGCCGCTGGAACCAGCGCCTCTTCCATGGCTGCATACCGATATTCCGTGGCGGCAATCAAGCCCACGCGCACCAGGCGCGCGGCATCGTTGCGAACTTCCGCCGGGTTCAAATGGGACAGCGCAACGCGAGCCTGCCTGAAGGTTGCAAACATAGTGAAGGATTATCGGGGCCGCTGCGCTCCGCAAAGGCGGAACATGATTTCGAGCCCCTTCCGCCATTCTACCGCGACGCCGACGCGCTCCACTTCGATGTGCGGTGCGAAATAGCCCAGGATGGTCTCCGTGGTGGGATGAAACTCCAGCGCCGGGGAGACCAAAATCAGCCGCGGGTCCTCCGGCCGCAGCGCAACGCCGGGAAAGTATCCATTCGCGCCGAACTCGCCGCGGCCCAGGTGCCACTTCACACGAATCCAGTAATCGAGCGCCTGCAGCGGCAGGTGTAGATCGGCGGACGCCTTGAGCTCCACCACCGCCAGACGCCCCGCGTAGTCCACCGCCAGCAGGTCCATGATGCCGCGCTCGCCGCCCGCGAAGGCCGGTACCTGGCCGTACACCGGGTCGCGCGCGAGCGAGGCATCGATG
This sequence comes from Bryobacteraceae bacterium, assembly GCA_049522755.1. Lineage (GTDB taxonomy): Bacteria > Acidobacteriota > Terriglobia > Bryobacterales > Bryobacteraceae > PALSA-243. The sequence goes on from JBEKNN010000161.1 coordinate 18,506, forward strand.
GTTTCGATCTGCGCCCGGGCTTGCGATTCCAGCCATGCTTCGGGGTATTGGCGGTAGAGCGGGTGCTCGCGGCTCTCCGATTCCGGCGAGCGGACGCGGTCCAGTTCTTCCGCCAGGCGGATAATTTCGGGCACATGATGTTCGCGCGCCGGGCGGCGCTCGCTCAGGCCGAAGCGCAAATCGGCGCCATCCAATTCGGCGAATTCCACACCGCGGACGCGCAGACTGACGCGCCCATCGTGCTTGGCGATAGCCTCCACATTCGGAAGCTCCATAATCCGCTGCCATGCCGCTGCCTGGTTCGGTCCGGGCTGGCGGCAAACATCGAGACGCGTGTCGAGGTTGCCGTGGTCCTGCGGATCGACGGCCACGATGGCATCCTCTTCGGTGTAGGTGAACAGCGCGAAGCGCGCCGCCGCGGGGTTGAGACAAAGCAGGCGCAGGGCCGTGGCGCGCTCCCGCCCGGCCGGAACGTAGATCGCCAGGCCCTCCACTGTCACGCGGCGCTCGCGTGCGCGAAGGTGCGATAGCCAGATCAAACCGAATGAGAGCACGGCGCCCGCGTCGGCCTCGGGCGGACACGCGATGGCCGCCCACGCATGTTGCCCGTGCCGCAGAAAGGCGCGGGGAAAGGCGGGCGAGAGGCTGTATTCGAGATTCTGTTCCGCGCTCACTTCGGCGATTTTCCACTCCGTGAACTGGCGCCGCAGAAAAAGCCGGAAGCGCTCGCGGAAGATCAGGCGCTCGCTACGCCGCCCCAGATCGGCGCCGGAGCGGCGGGCAAGGTCGAGGAGATACATTTGTCCTTCGCGTTTGGCGAAGCGCTCGACCGTCATTTCGAGCCGGCCGGCGGCGGATGCCTGGATGGCGGTGACGCGGCGCGTCAGATTGCGGGTGCGGTCCCAGGCCTGAAGCGTGAGCCGCGAGCCGCGGACGTCCAGCGCGAGATTGTCGGCGGTGAGGGGGAACAGCTCTTCGCCGGGCTCAAGTAAAGCGGGTAGCTTGCATTGCTTCAGAAAGCCCTCGATCGCGCTGCGGATCTCTTCGGCGCTTAGGATGGAGGGCCGAATAGCGGGCATGGCACGCAGATTATAGCGCGGTGCGTAGTTGAGCGTCGCGGCTGAACTGTGGCGCCCGAAGCGCTATGTGGGGTAGGTTGTTAACCTGCGGCCGATTGTTAATCGGCCTGTTTTGTGGGGCAGCCAATCCTGGCTGCAGCCGGCTTTCAGCCGGCGCTCGCGCAGGTTGACAGACGTGCTGTTCAGCAATATATTGTTAAACAACATGTCACCGCAATCCGAACGGGACCTCAAGAAAGGCTCGGCCGAGCTGCTCATTCTGTCGTTGCTCGACGGCAGCCAACGCCACGGATACGAGATTTCCAAGCTCATCGAATCCCGCTCCGGCGGCTGCGTCCGCTTTCGCGTGGCGTCGCTCTACCCGCTGCTCTACCGCCTCGAAGATCGCGGCTGGATCTCCGGCCGCTGGGTGGAAAAGGCCGGCCAGCGCCGTCGCCGCTACTATCGCCTCACTGCCGCCGGCCGCCGCATTCTGGCCGAGCGCCGTTCCGGATGGGACGCTTTCGTAGAAGCCATCCGCCGCATCACGAGAGTGGAATATGCCTGATTGGCCGGCCGCCGTCCGCGCGCGCCTGGCCCAGCTCAACCTCGCTGGCACGCGTGAATCCGAAATTGTCGAAGAGCTTTCCGCGCACCTCGATCAGCGCTTCGCGGAGTTGCTCGCCGCCGGGCAATCCACGGTGGCGGCCGAGCGGCTCGTGATCGAGGAACTCGACGCGCAGGATCTGCTGGCGGGGCAACTCCGCAAGAGCCGGCGCGTGAACCATCAGCTCGCGCGCGATCGCGCTGTTATCGGCGCCGCGAAAGGAAACGTCATGTCCAGTTCTTGGCACGATCTGAAAGTCGCCGCCCGCGTCCTCCTGTCAAAGCCGTCCTTCGCCGCCATGGTCGCCGGAATGCTGGCGGTCGGCATTCACCGGCAATGTCGCCATCTTCAGCGTCTTCGATGCCTTAATTCTTCGCCCGCTCCCCTTTGCCGATCCGCAGCGCCTCATCGATCTGGACGAGACCGCGCCCAAGTGGAACCTTCACTACGCCGGCCTCGCCCATCGATTTCTATAACTGGCACGACCACAATTCCACCTTCGATTCCATGGCCGCCTATGGCAACGATGGCGCCAACCTTTCGGATGGCGCCGGGCTCAGGCAGCGCATCAGGACCGCCAACGTCACTCACAACCTGCTCGACGTGCTCGGCCTCAAGCCCGCTCTCGGCTGCAACTTCCTGCCCGAAGAGGACCGGCCCAAAGGGGCCAAAGTCATCCTGCTGGGCTACGAGCTCTGGCATAGCCTGTTTCGCGGCGACCGTGGAATTGTGGGACGCATCGTCAAGTTGGATAACGAAGCTTACACAGTCATAGGCGTCCTGCCGCGGGAAGCCGTTCTGCCCTACGAAGCCCAAGCCTGGACGCCGATGGACTCCGAACAATCCGGCAGTTACTTTCTGGGAGGCGTCGGCCGCCTCACTGGAGTTTCTACATCTCGGGAGCGATCGGGCCAATTGTGGGGCAGGCGCTTTCGCCTGCCAACCGCGCGCTCGACCAAGGCCAGGCACGGGATTGGCCGCCAGGCCGTCGCTTACCGGGGTTGTAC
>JBEKNN010000162.1:0-20984 GCA_049522755.1 Bryobacteraceae bacterium
GCGGCCGACAGGTTCCACCGACATGGGCAACGTCTCTCTGGCGATGCCGTCAATCCATCCGATGATCGGCATCAATTCCTTACCCGCTGTAAACCATCAGCCGGAATTCGCCGCGCACTGCGTCACTCCGGACGCGGACCAGGCGCTCGCAGACGGCGCCATGGCTATGGCGTGGACCTGCATCGACCTGGCAACGAACCGTGACATGAGGGAAGGTTTGCTGGCTCGCCGGTGACATGTGCGCCGCTTCCCAACGGGAAACCGCGCCGGGCGCCCGCCTTACCGGCATCGAAAAAGCGTCCGCAACGGAGGCCGCTCGATGTACAATCGGTGGCTGTTATGTCGCCGCAACGTAAAGGAGCAACTCGTATGTATGCGAATTGGATCGCCGGCGCGGCGCTGGCCGCCGGGCTGGCATGCGTGGTCTGGGCCCAACAGGGCCTGCCGGTCAAGCGGATCTCGCCGCCGGCCGACGCCGGCAACCGCTCTCGCTTCTCTTCCGTCATTTGGGCCGGCGACACGTTGTACATGGCTGGACAGATGGCTTCCCCCGCGACCCCTGCGGACCCCGCCCGGGGCAAGCCCGCCGTGTATGGCGATACCAAGACGCAAACTCTCAGCGTGCTGACTAAGATCCAGTCGCTTCTCAAGGAGCAAGGGCTCACCATGGGCGACGTGGTCCAGATGCACGTGTTCATGGCGGGAGATCCGGCCAAGGGCGGCAAGCTCGATTTCGACGGGATGAACGAGGCTTACGATCAGTTCTTCGGAACGCCGCAACAGCCCAACAAACCCGTGCGCGCCGCCATGCAAGTGGCGGCCCTGGTGCAGCCCTGGGGCCTGGTAGAGATCGAAGTGACCGCCGTGCGCTCCCGCCGATAGATTTGGCGGGCAGCGCGATCGAGTGGTTTGCCGATTGCTGCCTAACCGTGCCGGATCACCAGCACATCGCCATCTTTCACCACGTACTCCTTGCCCTCCAGCCGTAGCAGGCCCTTCTCCCGCACGCCGGCGTAGCCGCCCAGATCCACCAGAGATTTCCAGTTCACCACCTCCGCGCGGATGAACTTCTTCTCGAAATCGGAGTGGATGGCGCCGGCCGCTTTCACCGCCGGACTGTTCATGGGAATGGTCCAGGCGCGGCATTCGTCCTCGCCCGCGGTGAGGAAACTCATCAGTCCCAGCAGCGAGTAGGTCGCGGAAATGAGCCGCTCCAGGCCCGATTCCTGTAAGCCGTAACTGGCCAGATACTCGGCCTGCTCGGCGCGCGGCAGTTCCGCGAGCTCCGCTTCCACCTTGCCGCATACCGCGGTCACGCCGGTGTTGCGCCGCCCGGCCAGCGCGCCTTCGGAATACTCCCGCTCGCGGTCGCGCAGCGCGCCGGCATCGGCCTCGCCCAGATTCAACACATAGAGCATCGGCTTCTGCGAGAGAAACTGAAATCCGCGGAGACGCTTCTCATCGTCGGCGTCCATTTCCAATTGGCGCAAGGGGCGATTCTCTTCGAGCGCAGCTTTGCATTTTTCGAGCAGCTCAAACTCGCGGTCGAATTCCGGATTCTTCACCTTCTTGCGATCTTTGTCGAGCCGCTCCATGCGTTTTTCCACCACCACCAGATCGCTCAGCATCAATTCGGTTTCGACGTCCTCCAGATCGCGCAGCGGATCCACCGACCCCTTCTCGTGCGGAACGGTTTCGTCCGCGAACAAGCGCAGCACGTGCGCGAAAGCGTCGGCGACGCGCAGGCTGGCCATGTAGCCGGGGTCGCGCAGGTTCTCTTTCGAGATGGATGGCATGTCCACATATTCCACCGTGGCGTGCGTCACTTTGGGCGGCTCAAAGAGCTTCGCCAACGCGTCCAGGCGGTCGTCCGGCACCTTGGCGACGCCGGTACGCGCGGCCGTGGAACCGATGCGCGTTTCCTGATGGACGCCGGTGAGAATCGTGAACAACGAGGTCTTGCCTACCATGGGCAGGCCGATAATGGCTGTCTTCATGCTGTCCTAATAATATAGACGCGGTCTACAGTGGAACTTCCACCTGGCTGAGAATCTCGGCGATGATGCGCTCGCCGGCGCCGGCGATTCGCGGGGCGAGCGTAGTGCGCGTGTTGATCACCACACGATGCGCGAACACCGGTCCGGCCAGGCGTTTCACGTCGTCCGGAATGGCGTATTCCCGCCCTTCGACCAGCGCCAGCGCCTGCACCGCGCGGTAGAGCGCCTGCGAGGCGCGCGGGCTCACGCCCAGGGCCAGAGATTCGTTGTTGCGAGTGCGCTCCACGATCGCGAGCATGTAATCCACCAGCGAGTCTTCCACACTCACCCCGCTCACGGCTTCCTGCAACTGGACCACGTCCTCGGCGGTGGGGCTGGAGTGCGCCGGCGCCGGGCGATGAGGCTCGGAGCTGCGCAGAATCTCGCGCTCGCTGGCCGCGTCCGGGTAGCCGATGCGCAGGCGCATCAGGAACCGGTCGAGCTGCGATTCCGGCAGTGGATACGTGCCATGGTGCTCCACCGGATTCTGCGTGGCGATCACCATGAACGGCCGGGGCAGCGAGTGCGAGTGGCCATCGATGGTCACCTGCCCTTCATTCATGGCCTCGAGGAGAGCGGACTGCGTCTTCGGCGTGGTGCGGTTGATCTCATCGGCCAGCAGAAAATTGGTGAAAATGGGACCCGGCTTGAACTCGAAGGTTTCCGATTGCATGTTGTAGATGGTCACGCCCAAAACGTCGCTGGGGAGCATATCGCTGGTGAATTGCAACCGGTGAAAACGGCACGAGACCGAGCGGGCCAGCGCCTGGGCCAAAGTGGTTTTCCCTACGCCGGGCACGTCTTCGATCAGCAGGTGCCCACGCGCCAGCAGCGCAACCAGCGACATGCGGACAACTTCGGCTTTGCCGCGAATCGCCAGGCCGACGGTGGATTCCAGCTCGGCCAGCTTGCCTATGAGGCGCGGCGAGAATGCAGCGGTAGAAGCAACCGTTAGTTCCCGCTGGGCCATTCTTTTCATGATACTAGAATGGGGCACGAATCCGTTACGATGGAAATCATCCTATGGAACCGCCCATCTTCATCCAGATCGACGAGAACCCGAATTGCGACGCAATGGATGGGCTGGTGTTCCAGCCGAAAGCGCCGCCGCGGGAAGTGAAGCGGGTGCGGGTGGCGCGCGATGGCGCGGCGATTTGGTGCGAAGTCAGCGGCCTCGACGAAGGCGGCGAGCCGTGTGCGGCGATGGCGTCGCCGATCGACGATTCAGGCGACGGGAGCTGTTATCTGATCACCGGCGGGTCGTGGGGACTCAGACTGCGCGGCGATTCCGGCGAGTTCGGCGAACCTTACATCGTGCTGGGCGGCGACGGCATGGACCTGGAGTTCCGATAGACGCAGTGAGAGAATCTTCCACCCGGCGCTCCCGGCGCGGCTTACGCGCGGAACGATGTCAATACGCTTCGCCCCGGTTATCAATACCCAGTACACGGATGAAATCGGGCGGTTCCAGGCTGAAAAAGATCCGCCACTTACCGACCCGCAGGCGCATTTCGCTGGCCCGGCCTTTGAGGGACTTGACGTCACCGTGGCCTGTGGTAGCGTATCGCACCAGTGCCGCATCAATCCGTGCCTGGACGACGTGATCCAGGCGCGCGCGAAGTCGCGCACCGCGGCAGGCCGAAACACGACGCGGCGGATCACACCCGGAACCGGCGGCGGACTTCCTCCATAGGGACATCTTCACCGGGCTCCGCCCTGGCCAGATCCACCTTGGCCGCGGTCTCGGAATCGATGATTTCCTCCTCGCCCAGTTCCGAAAGGTACGAAATGGCTGCCTGCACTTCAGTGTCCGGAAGGGCATCGACCAGGGCGTGGAGGCGATGGCGATCGGAGGACATGGTTCAATTATAGTTACACGGCGGGATGTCATTTCCGACTTACTCCCGCAACTCCACAATGGTCGCTCCGCCGCCGCCTTCCTGCTGAGGGGCGGGATAGAATCGCGCCACGTGCGGATGCTTGCTGAGTAACTCCTGGATGGTCTTCCGCAGCACGCCCATGCCGAAGCCATGGACGATGCGTACGCGGCTGGCAGTGGCCATCACGGCGCGGTCCAGAAACTGGTCGACTGCGTCCCGCGCTTCTTCGGCGCGCTGGCCAATCACGTTGATTTCCTGGTGAACCGGGCTTAGCTCCGGGCCGGGTTTGTAACTCACGCCCTGCGGCAACTTACTGGAAGTTCCGCCGCCTTCGGGCAGCACTTCGGTCACATCGTCGACCGAGACTTGCATCTTCATGAAGCCGGCTTCCACTTCGATAATGCCGTTGCCCAGAAGGCGGCGCACACGCGCCGGGTCGCGCACGTTCTTCACCCTCACGCGCGCGCCCACTTCGATGCGCACGGGCTGCGCGCGACTATTTTCGCCGACTCCCTGTGGCGAATCGCCGCCGGTGGCGTGGACGGCGGTCTCGAAGTCTTCGCGCAGCTCGCGTTTGGTCTTGGCCACGCGGCGGAGCGCTTCCTGCTCGCCCTTGCGGCGGTCCGCGGTCTGCGCGATCTTACCGATGGCCTCCTGCGCCTGCTCTTCGAACTTCGCCAGCGCCTGCTCGGTGCGCCGCTCGAGCTCCTTGATCTTGGCGGCCTCGCGCTTTTCCCACTCGCGCGCCAGCTCCTTTTCGCGCCGGTCCAGCTCGACGATCTTGGCGCGCAATTCCCCCTCGAGCGACTGCGTCTCTTCGAGGCGCCGATGCAGCTCGGAGAGGAAGCGGGTGACATCGCGCTCGCGGTCGCTCATGGAGCGGCGCGCGCGCAGCATGATGTCTTCGGGCATCCCCAGGCGCGTGGCTATTTCGAGGCCCGCCGATTTGCCGGGCAGCCCAAGCTGCAACCGATATGTCGGCTCGAACGTCTGCTCGTCGAACCCCATCGAGCCGTTGACCACGCTGGCGGTGGATGCGCCGTAGATCTTGAGCGCCATCAGATGCGTCGAGACCAGCGTAAATGCCCCGGCCGCGCGGAAGTGATCGACAATCGCCACGCCTAGCGCGCCGCCTTCCTCGGGATCGGTGGCGGCGCCCAGTTCGTCCAGCAGCACGAGCGAATCCGGCGTTACATCGAGCGCCATCTCGCGTATGTTCGAAACGTGCGCGGAGAAGGTGCTCAGATTCTCCGCGATGGATTGATAGTCGCCGATATCCGCCAGCACTTGTGCGAACAGCGGGAATTCGGCTTCGGAGGCGGGGACGGGCAGCGCCGATTGCGCCATCAGGCTGAGCAGTCCCACGGTCTTCAAGGTGACGGTTTTGCCGCCCGTGTTCGGACCGCTGATCAGCAGCGTACGGCAGTCTTGCGTCAATTCGAGGCTCACCGGGACGGCCGCTTTGCGCTTCCGCCGCAGCACGTCTTCGAGCAGGGGATGGCGCGCGTCGCGCAGCCGGAGGCGCTCGCCGAAGCGCGGAATGGCGCAATCGAATTCGTTGGCGAAACGGCCCTTGGCGAAGACGATTTCGAGCTCGGCCATGGCGGCCAGAGTGGCGCGGATGGATTCGGCGTAGTCGCGCAGGCGCCCGGTGAGCTCGCGCAGGATGCGGTGGACTTCGCGCGCTTCCTCTTCGGCGAGCCGCACCAGCTCGTTGTTGAGGTCGATGGTTTCGAGCGGCTCGACGAATAGGGTGTGGCCGCTGGCGCTGGCGCCGTGGATCACGCCGCCCAATTTGCGGCGCTGCCCGGCGATCAAGGGCACCACGAAACGCTCATTGCGGATGGTGACGAATTCCTCCTGCAACACGCCTTCTTCGCGATGCGCTTTGAGAAACCGCTCCAGCGATTCCTGGATGGATTTCTTCTGGCGCTCGATATCGCGGCGCAGCCGGCCCAGCGCCACGCTGGCGTGGTCGGCCACGCTGCCATCGGGCAGAATCTTGCCATCGAGCTCCTTTAACAGCTCGCGAAAATCGCCGATATTCTGCGCGCGCTGGCCGAGGCGCGGGAATCGCCCGGCGGCCGCTGAGAGCACCGATTTCGCGTCCGCGGCGCGGTCGAGCAGCGCGAAGACGTCGAAGATCTCTTTGGGATCGAGACTGGCGCCTTCGATGTGGAGCTTGTGGACGGCGGCTTCGGTGTCGGGCAGGCCGCCGAAATCGACGCGGATGGCCGCACCGCGCGCCGCGGGCTGGGGACGCGCGGCCAGACGCAGGTATTCGATGGCTTCGCCCGCTTCGGCAAGGTCGGCTTCCAGCTGCGCGCGATCGGAATGCGGCTGAATCTTGGCCAGTTCGCGATGGCCCATGGGGCTCGAGACATAGCGGCCGAGCAGCGCGCGCAGGGATTCGAATTCCAGGACTTCAGAGCTGGTGCGCATGGGTTAGTGGGTTTCCGCTGTGGCGCTGAACCTCGCGGAGTTGACAGACGAAAGCGTCTGTCCCACGTGGGGCAGGCGCTTCCGCCTGCCAACCCTTCAGACTGAGACAGCTGGCTTTCATTTGTACTTCCGCCGTTCGCGAAACGCTTTCTCGATTACGCCTAGCGTGCCTTCGGTAATTTGCAGTTTTGCCAGCTCTTTGCGCGCCGCCCACTCCACGCGGCATACATCGTCGCCCGCTTGCAGCGCGCCGCCGGTCACGCGGCAGATGTAATCGATCAATACGTAATGGTATTCCAGCAATCCGGCGGCGTCATGCATGATGCGCTCGAAGATTTCGATTACGCCCAGCGGCTCGACAACCAGGCCGGTCTCTTCCAACACCTCGCGCCGCACGGCGTCCGCCAGTAGCTCGCCCGCTTCCAGCGCGCCGCCCGGCAAACTCCACCAGCCAAGCAATGGCGGCTTGCCGCGCTGCGCCATCAGGATTCGCGGGCCATCGAAAATGATCGCCCCCACTCCGACCAGCGGCCGCTTGGGATAGCGCCGGTCGTCTTCGGTGATCAATACATCCCTTTCACGTCGAGCCGCGTGCGGTACAAGTTGCCGCGCGCCGTAATGAAAAGCATCATGCCGTCGGGATAGCCGAAGGCGCAGTTGGACGCGGGCTCGCGCAAGGCGATCGCGCCCGCGGGCCGGCCGTCCGGGTGGTAGACCATGATTCCGTTGGCGGCGACGTAGAGGTTGCCCTTCTCGTCCACGCGCATGCCGCCGGGGACGCCCGCGATCTTCGAAACCAGGACGCGCTCGTTCGAGGCGTCGCCCTCGCGGTCGATGTCGTAGGCGCGCACGCTGTGGTCGTCCGATCCGGAGACGTACAGCACGCGGCCGTTGGGCGAGAGCGCGATGCCATTGGGGCGCGTGGTCCACTTCGCCACCAGCTTCATGGGACCCTTGGGCGGGATGTGATACACGCCATAGAAATCGAGCTCGCGGTGGTCCTGCTGCGCGCCGAATGCCGGGTCGGTGAAGTAGACTTGGTCCGATTTGCTCACCACAATTCCGTTGGGCGCATTGAAGCGCTTGCCTTCCCACTGCGCGGCCAACACCTCGAGCTTGCCGGTCTTATCGGTGCGCGTCACGCGGCGCGCGCGGGTTTCGCAGGTGTAGAGGCGGCCTTGCGCATCGAAGGCGTTGCCGCTGGGGCCGTGCGCATCTTCGCGGAAGACTTCGGGTGCATGGCCCGGCGCCCACTTGATGAGGCGGTCGGTGGGGAGGTCGCTGAAGATCAGATATTCGCCCGCGGCGGACCAGGCCGGCCCTTCGGTAAACGTGTAGTCTTTCGCTGTCAGCTCCAGTTTAACCGCGGAGAAATCCTGCGCGAAGAGGCGCCATGCAAGAATGACGACCGGCAGCAGCGCCCGAATGCCAAGGCTCGCGCAATACCGGAAACAGCCGCCGGAAAGGCGACCGCAGCCAGGATTGGCTGCCCCACTTGGCGTCATTTGCCCGCGGTGGGTTCCTTCAGGTTAAGGTTGTTGATCACTTGTTTGACGCCCTTTACCGATTTGGTGAGTTTGGTCGCGCGATCTTTTTGCCGGGTATTTTCTACCATGCCGCCCAGCGTGACTACGCCCTGCTTCACGTCGACGTTCAGAGCGCCGCCCTTCACAATGGTATCGCTCGCCAGCTTGATGCGGACGTTGTCGTAGATCATGTCGTCCGATATGACCTTGTCGGCCGCCAGACAAACGGCGGCAAGTAACAAGACGGTCAGGAAAGCCGCAACAATTTTAGAAATCATCTTTATCCGACATTGTACGCCAGTCGAGCGCGTTGAGAAAAGCGGCTTTGTCCCGCCACCCCGGCTGCACGCGGACGTGCAGGTCCAGATAAATCCGGACGCCGAAGATGCGCTCCATCTCAGTGCGCGCCAGCGTGCCAATCTGCTTCAGCATGGCGCCCTTGGAGCCGATCACGATGCCCTTCTGACCTTCGCGCTCCACGCGGATGGTGGCGAAGATGCGCGTGAGCCGCGGCGTTTCCTCCCACTTGTCGACGGTGACGGCGACCGAGTGAGGCACCTCCTGGCGGGTGGCCAGCAACACCTTTTCGCGCACCAGCTCGGCGGCCAGGAATCGCTCCGGCTGATCGGTGACGTGATCTTCCGGAAAGTATGCCGGACCTTCGGGCAGACGCGCGAGGATGGCCAGCCGCAGCTCATCGAGGCCTTTCTTCTTGGTAGCCGAGACGGGGACGTAATCGACGAAATCGTAGGCGTTCCGGTAGGCGTCGATCAGCGGCAGCAGGCGCGCCTTTTCCTTGACGAGGTCGATCTTGTTCAGGACCAGCAGGACGGGCGTGTCCGTGCGGCGCGCGATATCGACGGCGCGGCGATCCTGCGCGCCGAAGTTTTCGTTGGCGTCCACCACGAAGAGCAGCAGGTCGCGCTCTTCTAGAGCGGCGCGCACGGTGTCCATCAGACGCTTGTTGAGCTGCGAATCGGCTTTGTGAATGCCGGGCGTGTCGATGAAGACGATTTGGGCGTCGGGCAGCGTCGCGACGCCTTGAATGGATGTGCGCGTGGTTTGCGGCTTATCGGCGACGATGGCCACTTTTTGGCCCACGAGCGCGTTGAGCAGCGTCGATTTGCCGGCGTTGGGGCGGCCGATTAAGGATACGAAACCGGAACGGAATTTGGTTTCACTCATGGGACTCCGCTTGCGAACTGGCGATGCGGACGTGGCCTGAGCGGACGTTGTGGCCAGGCTGGCGCCGCGGGCTTGTCCGCGGGCGAAGAGAGCCGGCTGAAAGCCGGCTGCAGCCAGGATTGGCTGCCCCACATAGCGGCGGGCAGATTAGAATCGGCTGGACCCAGAGAGTGCAGTGGCTGGTAGACAGAGCTTCACTCATGGGCCACCGCTAGCGATTTGGCGATGCGGACCTGGCCTACACGCAAATCGTCGCTGGCCAGCACTTCGATGCGGATGCCGTCGCGCTCCACGGATTCGCCGGCCTTGGGAACGCGGCCCAACCATTCGCTCACCAAGCCGCCCACCGTGGTGGATTCGATGTCTTCCTCGAGGTGGAAGGAATCGAAAAGATCGCCGATGCGATCCAAATCGAAATTACCGGATACAATATAGCCTCCCTGGCCGTCTTCCGTCACGTCGCTCGCGGGCTCGTGCTCGTCGCGAATTTCGCCGATGATCACTTCGAGCAGGTCTTCCATGGTGGCGAGGCCGGCGGTGTTGCCGTACTCGTCGATCACTATCGCCATCTGGGCGTTTTCCTGCTGCATCTGGCGCATCAGGTCGTGCACCGGCTTGCTCTCGGGCACGAACATGATGGGGCGCACCAACTCGCGGACCTTGCGGCCTTCGCGCTCGGCTTCGTCCACTTCGAACATGTCGCGGACATGCACGAAACCGGCGATCTGATCGATATTCTGCTCGTACACGGGGATGCGCGAGTATTGCTCGGTAATCACCAGCTGGCGCAGCTGCTCGAGCGTGGACTCGGCCTGGATGGCGACGATGTTGGGGCGCGGCGTCATGACTTCGCGCACCACTTTATCGCCGAATTCCATGACGGATTGGATGAGCTTGCGGTCGTCTTCCTCGATCAGGCCCTCTTCGGCGCCGGCGGAGATGAGCGCCTCGATGTTCTCGGCGGGCGTGGGCTCCTCTGCGGGGGAGGACTGGTCGTCGGTGAGATCGATCAGCGATTGGAAGAAGCTCAGCAGCGCCTCGCAGGGCCTGGCGATCCACGCCAGCACGCGCAGCAGCGGTACTGCGGGCAGCACCCAACGGCCGCCGGTGCGGCGGTAGAGGAGCTGCGGCAGCGCGTAACTGGCGGCGATCATGGTGAGCCACGCGGCCAGCGCCGCTTCCCAGAGGTTGTCGAGCCACGCGCAATACAGTACCGCCAAGGCGACCAGCAGCGAGTGCTTGATGAGCGAAAACGATCCGGCGCCTTCTTCGGTTTTGAGGCCGAGCTTGTCTTCCAGCTCATCCTTGAAGAATTTGAGCGACGGCAGATCGCGCGTGCGCAGGCGCAGGCTTTCGAGATACAGAAGCTGCACGAACGTCACCAGGCCCAGCAGCGGGATGGCGAGCAGCGCTGCGATGGCGGCGGCCCACATCATGCGTACACCCGCTCGATAAGGCTCGTGGGGAGACCCAGCCGCGCACGCCAGCGCTTTTCCACGCGCGCCATGCGGCCGGCGTCGGTTTCGTGGTCGAGGCCGGTGAGGTGGAGAATGCCGTGGAGCATCAGAATGCCGATTTCGTCTTCGGTGGAATGGCCGAAGGCGCGGGCCTGGGCGCGGGCGCGCTGGAGGGAGATTGCGATCGAGCCCAAAGAGGCTGTTCCATTGGGGGATGAACCGGCCGGGAGGCCTGTTCTACTGGGAAACGATAGGACATCGGTGGCTTGATCTTTGGCGCGGAATTTTTGGTTCAGACGCCGCAGCTCCGCGTCGCCGGTAATCAGGCAGTCGAACGGGCGGCCCTGGGCAACCTGATTTTGTAGCTTGCGCGCGAAGCGCTCCACGGCGCGCTGCGGCACATCGGTGGGCACGCGCCGGAAGATTACGGCAACCACTCCCTTACGGTCGCGGCTCTGATGGGAGGCGGACGCGGCGGGGTTCGAGGCGGACGCGGCGGTGCTCGGGGCAGACATGGCGGCGCTCACGCTTGCGGCGCGGGCTCGGCCTGCTCGATGGGCAGAGTGAGCTGGCGGCCCGCGCCCATGCACTCGTTGTACCGCTCATAAGCTTTCACGATTCTCTGCACCAGCGTGTGCCGCACCACGTCCCTCTCGTCGAACTGCACGAAGCTGATGCCTTCCACGCCCTTGAGCACTTCGACGGCATCGATCAGGCCGCAACGCCGCCCGGTGGGCAGGTCGATCTGCGTGATGTCGCCGTTGACCACCATTTTCGAGTTGAAGCCCTGGCGGGTCAGCACCATTTTCATCTGCTCGGAGGTGCTGTTCTGCGCCTCGTCGAGAATGATGAAGCTGTCGTTGAGCGTACGGCCGCGCATGAAGGCGATGGGCGCCACCTCGATGGTGTTGCGCTCCAGCAGTTTTTCCACGCGCTCGCTGTCCAGCATGTCATAGAGCGCGTCGTACAGAGGGCGCAGATAGGGGTCGACTTTTTCCTGCAAAGTACCGGGGAGAAACCCGAGGCGCTCGCCCGCTTCCACCGCCGGACGCGTGAGAATGATCCGCGAAACCTGCTTGTTGATGAGCGCGGATACGGCCATGGCGACGGCCAGATAAGTTTTGCCCGTGCCCGCGGGGCCGACGCCGAAAACCAGGTCGTTGCGCTCAATGGCCTCGAGATAGCGGCGCTGATTGACGGTCTTGGGCGCCAGCATCTTCTTGCCGAAGTTGCGCTGCTTACCGCTCTGCACCAGTTTATGCAGCGACACCTCGGGATCGTTGGTGACCACGCGCAGGTAGCTGTTGAGGTCGCCGTTATTGAAAATGTGGCCCTCGCGCAGCAGCCGGTTGTAGTCTTCCAGAATGTTTTCCGCCCGCGAAACACAATCGGGCTCGCCTTCGATTTCGAGATTATTATCGACAAGCTGCGCGTGGACGTTGAGGCCGGCTTCGAACAGCCGGATATTTTCGTCGCGAGTGCCGAACAGGCTCTCGACGCCGCGGGTTATGCGTACGCTGGCTTTCATCAATGGATTACTGGGCGCCTCCGGAAAACGGGACAGGGATTTACGACGCGGTGGGAGGAGTTCGAAGCTGCGGCAACCCGCAAGAGCGGGCGGCTGAAAACCATCCAGTTCGCATTATAGCAGCCCTCAAAATCGCCGAATTGCCGCGGATGGCAGGGTTGGCCAGGGCCGGCGGCAATTGCGAACGGGGTCCTCATGCCGTTCGCCGCGGCCCTGGGTTTGCCATGGGTCGCGATCTGAGGCGGATGGCTGGATTGCAACGGTGGTTTCGAGAGCGGCGGTGGCGGCAAACGGCGGGGCGGAGCGGCGGAGCGGGTGGGGTCTGTGGATTTTCGCGGAACGAAGCCGAGGACTTGTAAGTAGTTTTGGATTGTTCTAGTTGCGGGGGATTTTCGCTCGGCGGCAAACTCGGTGGCGAGTCAGCGCAATCGTCGGCTTGCCTCGTGGCGTTATTGTGGCGGGATGCGGCTTTTGCCTCGCGTGGGTGTTGCAGCGGCTTCTTGTGATTCACGCGGTTCGCAGCGGTTTGTCTAGCGGATGGCATTATGTCCCCGATTAGAGACTAGCAGGCGTTTTTGCGGCTGGAGGGAGCGGCGGGGCTTAAGTGCTTTAGAAAGGCGGAAAAATAAAGTTTAAAACCTGTGACCCGGTTCACACCCGCTTTACGGCTGGGTCTCCGGTGGCGTGCGGCCGGTGGTGGATTGATGCGTAACGGACACGCACGGGAGACAGCCACCGGCTTCCGTGCCCCCAGTTCCTTCTGGGCCCAGTTCAATGAGCAGCCTGAAGCGTTCGTAGCATTTCCAGGTAGATCGGCGATGACCAATTGCGACCAAAGCCCTTTGCGGTTCTGATCTGAACCTGCGTTTGCTGTCCTTGGGGTTCCAGAATCGCAGTGACGGCTTCACCACCGCCAATCGAGTCAGGCGGCCTTAAACCGCGACCGCACTGAAGGCTGCCCGCCTTGGACTTACTCACCTTGCAGAAACAATGCTCCATAGCGGGTTTGAGCGCGGCACGGACCTGATCGGTGGGGAAAGGCACGATCTGATCCTGGTCGTGGCTCCCGACCGTGGGGTCTACCAGGGTGCTGCCAGGAGCCAGCATCTCCACACGCTTACCGGATTTGGCGGTAAGGGCGGCGATAACCTCACGGTATTCCTTTTTGTCTAACCGCAATACGGTTGTCCCGTTACCAGTTCCGCCACTCGACTCGATCACCAGCCAGTGACTCTGGCCCTTGATGAACAGGGCCGATACACCCATGATCGGAATTAGAAAAGCCTTCCCGTGATCTACGAAAGTGTAGCCCAGGCTCTTAATAGAACTGTAAGGAAGGTCCAGAACGACCGGCGGCGTCGTGTCTCTACTTCGGATGGTCACGCCGGCACTGGAGACGATTAAATCCACTGGCCCTGTTTTTGCGCCACTGGCTCCCATCAAGGCCGACTTGTCGAAGATTGCGTCCTGCGCGCACGAAACGCTTAGGAGAACTAAAGCCACGCCGACGGCTCGCGGAATGATTCGCATGGGAGCGAGTCTCCATGGGTAATAAACGATGGGGTAATAAGCCACGCAACTATTATGTACTATTTTATACTGATTGGCTACCGGGCCTCGAAGCGTAGCGGCCGTCAGGTGGTTATCGGGAACCGACCTCCGGCGATCTGCTCCTATGACGTCCCCCAGCGCATCCACTCCCGAAAAGCCAGGGGAGCAGGCCTGGAAACGGAGCGGGACGGATCTTAGATCCCTTGATATCCGCGGTGAATCGACGCACAATGCTGGAATGAGACAGCCCTGCTTTATTTTGCTGGTTAGCGCCACCCTGCTGTTCGCCGCGCCGAAGAAGGGTGACAATGCGTTTACCGGACGATGGGATCTGACTATCAAGACCGCCACTGCGACCTATCCTTCCTGGTTCGAAATGACGGACAAGGATGGCAAACCGTCGGTCCGCCTCCAGGGACGCGGCGGAAGCGTGCGCCCGATCGACGACATCAAGTTGGAAGGAACGCGCCTCACTCTGGTAATTTCGCCGGCAGTGGAGGACCGGCCTGCCATCGCGTGGGAGTTGAACGTCAAGAGCAACCTGATAACAGGCGCCATCAAACGCGGGACGGAGACGCAGGGACAGATCGGCGGGGAGCGCGCCCCGGAGTTGAAGTACAAGCCGCCCAAGGCGTGGATGCCCCCCGAGGCGCTTTTCAATGGGAAGGACCTTACCTGGTGGGAGCCGGGCAGTCCGGCGGAGAACCATTGGGTGGCGCGCAACGGCGAGCTGGTGAATGAACAGGGCGGATCGAATCTTCGTACCACCGGCAAGTTCGACGATTTCAAACTGCACCTGGAATTCAACTGCCCGGAAGGTGGAAACAGCGGCGTATACTTGCGCGGGCGCTATCAGATACAGATCGAGTACGCCGCCGAAGGCGTCAACGACAAACTGCACGGCATGGGGTCGATCTATGGATTCCTGGCGCCCACAAAGGATGCGCCGGGCAAGGCGGGCGAGTGGGATTCGATGGACGTCACGCTGGTGGGCCGGTGGGTGACGATAATCCGCAACGGCGTCACCATCATCGACAACCAGGAGATCCCGGGCATCACCGGCGGCGCGCTGGATAGCAACGAGGACACGCCGGGGCCGTTCAACCTGCAAGGGACGCATGTCTCGGGTATGAGGTTCCGCAACCTCACGGTCTCAGTCCCCAAGCGGTAGGGACCAAACTCGGTGGCGTCTTTGCCAAGACCACTCGGGTAGACACGGGATCGAAATATATGCTTGGCGCGGTCCACGTAAGCTAAGGACCAGCGCGAACTTCAGACTGGCGACCGGAGGTGGGGTTCAAAATCCCTCCGATCGCTCTATGATTCTCAACTGGCTGTTGCGGCAGGCCGAACCCCGTGGCCTACCCTACGCGATCGATACGATTTATGCCAGGCTAACGTCTTCTGCCTGCAGGCCCTTCGGCCCCTTCTTGACCACAAATGAGACGCGGGCGCCTTCATCGAGCGAGCGATAGCCGCTGGCCTCGATGGCGGAGAAATGGACGAATACATCTTCGCCATTCTCGCGTTGAATGAAGCCGAACCCTTTTGCGGCGTTAAACCACTTCACAGTACCTGTTTCTTTCATCTTTTTTCCTTATTAGAATCTACCGCCTGTCGTATCGATCAAGGATGGAGCTGAGGTCAAGTTGTTGAGGTCTTTCCAAGTGTGGATCAAAGGACATGAGGCATTTAGAACATTCCTAGCATAGCACGCGGCAGCCGGCAACGTTCGGAAAAATCGAAATTCGCGCCGTCAACGCGCCGCTGCGCCGCGAATCTGGTACCATGCCGGTCATGACAAGGCGAAAGGCTCTCCTGGTTTCCGCAAGTGCGGCAGCCATTCCCGGCCTAACGGCCACCCCCGCCGCTGGCCGCCTGAAGCAGTCCGTAGCGCGATGGTGCTATTCGAAGATCACGCTCGACGACCTCTGCCGCCAAGCCGCCGACATGGGCTTGAGCGGCATCGACCTGGTGGACCCGCCCGATTGGCCCACCTTACGCAAATACGGCCTCACCCCCGCCATGGTGCAGGGCGAAGCCAAGATTCCGACCGGCTGGAACCATAAGGAAAACCACGACGCTTTGGAAAAGCAGCTGCGCGGGCTGATCGCGCAGGCCGCCGAAGCCAAAGTGCCCAACGTCATCACCTTCTCCGGCAATCGCCGCGGCATGAGCGACGACGAAGGAAAGGCCAACTGCATCGAGGGGCTGCGGCGCATCAAGAAGGTAGCGGAAGACGCCGGCGTCACCGTCTGCATGGAGCTGTTGAACAGCAAGATCAACCATAAGGACTATCAGGCCGACCATACCGATTGGGGCGTGGACGTGATGAAAGGCGTGGATTCGCCGCGCGTCAAGCTGCTCTACGACATTTATCACATGCAGATTATGGAGGGCGACATCATCCACACCATCCGCGACAATATCGCATATATCGCCCATTTCCACACCGGCGGCGTGCCGGGACGCCACGAACTGGACGACACGCAGGAGCTGCAATGGCGCACCGTCGCCAAAGCCATCGCCGACCTCAATTTTCAAGGCTACTTCGCGCACGAGTTCGTCCCCACGAAGGACCCGATTACCTCGCTGCGGCAAGCGGTGGAGTTGTGTACCGTCTGAGGTAGGGCATGCTTCAGCTTGCCAACCGGCCTGAAGGCCGGGGTTTTAGCGCCGGGGCCCGAGTGCAGGAACCAATTCAAGAGGACAGGCCACGGGCCTATCCTACGTACTCCAACACCAGGACCGTGATATCGTCCGATTGCGCGGCGCCTTCGGTAAAGGCCGCGACCGCCTCCTGAATGGCGTCGTGTATCGCCAGACAATTGTCGGCCGCATGCGCCGTGATGGCTTCCCGTAAGCGCTTCTTGCCGAAGAAATCGCCCGCGGCATTTTGGGCTTCCGTCACGCCGTCGCTATAGATGACGACCTTGTCGCCGGGCGCCACCTGGCACTCGGCCACCGCGAATTCCGCGGTTTCCACCAGGCCAACCGGCATCCCGGTGGCGTCGAGCTCAGTCTGCGTTCCGTCGGTGCGCACGACAATCGGCGGACAGTGGGCCGCGTTGACGTAGCTGAATTTGCCGCCGCCGTCCAGCAGACAATAGAAAACGGTCGCGTATTTTCCCCCGCCGGTCCGCTCCAGCAGGAACCGGTTCAGACGCGCGATGCGAACGCCCATCACGGCGGGATGTTCGCTGGATGTGATCAGCGCTCCCTGCAACAGCGACGCCAGCAGCGCGGAGCTGACGCCCTTGCCGGAAACGTCGGCGACCACGGCGGACCAGCTCTGCGGATTCACTTCGGTGACGTCGAAATAGTCGCCGCCCACTTCGCGCGATGCCAGGCTGCTGCCGCAGGCGCGCAGCCAGCCATCGGAAGGCAACAGGCGCGGCAGCAGACTCTGCTGAATGTTCCGCGCCATCGTCAGCTCTTCCTCCATCAGACGCTTGCCGCGCTCTTCTTCCAGCAGGCGCGCATTTTCGAGAACGGTGGAAGCTTCGATGGCCAGCGTCTGCAACAGCTCGCGGTTGCCGCCGGCCAGATCGGCCGCGGAGATTCGCGAATCCATGTAGAGCACGCCGGCTGTCTCGCTGGCGGTGGCAAGTGCGATGGTGGTTTCGCCCTGTCCGGCGCGGATGCGAACGATGGGAACGCAGACCACGCTGCGCAGCTCCAGATCGGCGATGCTGTTTTGCGGGCGGGTATCGTTGTGGCCCAGGGGGTCGAAATTCATGGAGAGCAATTCGCGCCGGTGCTGCAACGCGCGATGAA
The DNA here is from genome assembly GCA_049522755.1 of Bryobacteraceae bacterium. Lineage (GTDB taxonomy): Bacteria > Acidobacteriota > Terriglobia > Bryobacterales > Bryobacteraceae > PALSA-243. The sequence goes on from JBEKNN010000162.1 coordinate 17,383, forward strand.
TCACGTCGCGCGGCACGCGCAGCTCGCTCTCGGCAAGCTTGCGTCCCTGGTTGTTTCGCGCCACGCGCGTTTCGAGGCCCTCGCCTTTGCGCAGCAGCAGAAAGCCGCGTTCGGCCCCGGTGATGGCGAGCGCCGTATCCACCACCTGCGCCAGCACGTCATCCACGGAAAAAGAGTGCTGCAGAGTGCGGGCCAGGTCGAGGATGGCGCGCAGCTTGCCGAGGTTGGCGCCCACGCCATGCGGCGCGACCGGGACCTTTTCGGCGGCGCCCACCTGGTCCATCATGCGCTTGAGCTCCACGCCGTCGAGAGCGAACACCAGGCTATAGGAATCGGGAACGCCGAACTCGATGCGGTCGGAGTTGGTGAGCTGGTGGCGCTTCACCTTCTTGCCGTTGACCAGGGTGCCGTGGCGGCTGCCGCAATCTTCCAGAAAGTAACGGCCGCCTTCCGCCACAATAAGCGAGTGCGCGCGCGATACGCGGCTATCGCGGATGATGAGGTCGCTTTCGGGCTGGCGGCCGATGTGGAAAGGCAGCGGCTCGATGGGCACGCGAATGCGGTTGCCGCTGGGGTCGGTGACCACCAGCGATGCGGGCTCCGGGCCCAGCGCGGCGGCGGATTCCGGCTTCGCCATTTTACTTCCGGGCCGCACGGACGCGCCGCGGGGGCCGTTCCGGTTCCGCGGTCTGTGCGCGCAAAGCTTCCACTTCCCGCGCGCGCAACGCCTGACAGTGGGCGCAATAACCGCCCACTTCGGTGCGCGCCAGCAGAATCTGAAAACCGAAATGGCTTTCAATCTGCTTCCGCAACCGCTGCAGCGGCTCGCCGAAAAACTCTTCCACCTTGCCGCAGCGCATGCAAATCACGTGCGCATGTTCCTGTTTGAGGCGCGTTTCGTAGTAGTGCTGATCGCCTCCATAGTGCATCAGGTCGAGCTCATCCACCAGACCGCCGGCCTTGAGCATCTTGAGGGTGCGGTAGACGGTGACGCGATTGATCTTAGGGTCGCGCTCCTTAGCCAACTGGAAGAGGCTCTCGGCATCCAGATGCTCGCCGGTCTTATCGATCAGCTCGAGCAGAATCTGGCGCTGGCGCGTAAGGCGGACACCGCGTTCCTTCAGCGAGCCTTCCATGGATTCGAGCGCCATAAGAGTGGGAGTTCTCATTCTATCAGTCCGCAGCGCGGCGCCTGCCTCGGGCGCTTAACTGTTTTGGAGGACTATCGCCGCTGGCGGATCAAATCGTGGCGCGCGCAGTCATGTGTGCAGCGTTCACACTCGTGTAACGCCCTTCGAATCGAGGCGTTAAGTGAACAGTGCTGTGGCCAGGGTAATTGCGCGGGACTACCCGCACCTGGGTGTACAGACCATGCCCGGCTCGGTGCGGCAGATCCTATCTGGAAAGGCTATGTCGGGGCAATACGATTTTGTGTACGCCGCCGGCCTGTTCGACTATCTCAGCGGTCCGGTAGCCATCGCGCTCACCCGCCGCATGTTCGAGATGACGCGCCCCGGAGGTCTGATGCTGATTCCCAGTTTCCCGACCGGCGCAGCCGATACCGGCTATCCGATATGATGGCGTTGGCTGCGGCTCTGCCCCGAAGCGCGGTGGCGGATTGCCAGGTCTTCGACGACAGCGACGACGCGATCACTTGCCGGCTGGTAACCAAGGCGAGTTAGCCAAACGGCCGGCGCGCGCCGCCATGATACGCTCAAGATGGTCCGTGCCCAAGTACCTGCTGGCGACTCTACTGCTTTGTCCTGTTGCGCAGGCCGCGCCCGACGAAGCCTTCACCGCAGTCGTGCAGCCCTTCCTGCGCGCCAACTGCATCGGCTGCCACAACGAGAAACTCGCCTCCGGCGGATTGAACCTCGCCCAATTCCTCGGCGCTACTGAGTCCGCCGCTCTGCAGGACCGCGCTCACTGGCAAATGGTCGCGCAGAAAATTCGCGCGGGTGAGATGCCGCCGCAAGGTCTCCCGCGGCCTCCGGCCAATCAGATCGCCGCTGTAGTGGCGTGGATCGAATCCTCTTATGCCCGCCTCGACCGCGATACGCCTCCCGATCCGGGCCGCGTTACCGCGCATCGCCTCAACCGCTACGAATACCGCAACACCGTTCGCGACCTGCTCGGGCTCGACCTCGAAGCCTCCGACGATTTCCCCGTCGATCCCTACGGCTACGGTTTCGATAACATCGGCGACGTTCTTTCCCTGTCGCCGGTTCTCACCGAGAAATATTTGAAGGCCGCCGAGCACATCGCGAACATCGCCATTCCGTCCGCGGAATCGATGAAGCCGGTGATGTCGCGCTATCTCGCCGAACGCATGGGCCAGGCGCGGCAGCTGCACATCGAAGCCATGCACGAATTCCCGGCGGATGGCGAGTACACGCTGCGCTCCGCCTGGTTCCAAGGCCTCAAAGTGGGCACGAAAGTCGAAGGACGGCTCTATCTCGACGGCCAAATAATCTCGCATCGTCCGTTGACGGTCTACACCGAGATGGACCGCGGCTTCGAGACGCCGGGCGTACACGTTACCGCGGGCGTGCATAAAATCGAGGCCGACATCCTGCTGTACGGCGCCGTCTTGAAGGATCCGCCCTATCTCGAATATCTGCAGGTTTACGGACCCTCGCGCCTGACCCCATTCCAGCAAACCGCCGCCCACCAGCGTATCTTCGTGTGCAGCCAGCCCGCTGCCGAATGTGCGCAGCGCATTGTCGAGCCGTTAGCGCGCCGCGCCTATCGGCGTCCGGTTTCAAAAAGCGAAATCGACGAACTGCTCGGCCTGGTGCGCATGGCGCAGGCACGCGGGGATTCGTTCGAAAGCGGCATCCGCCTCGCGCTCGAAGCCATCCTGATGAACCCGAACTTCCTCTTCAGAATCGAGCGCGATCCGCCCGCCGCCGGGGCCACTCATCGCATTACCGATCTGGAACTCGCCTCGCGGCTTTCCTACTTCCTGTGGAGCAGCATGCCCGACGACGAGCTGCTCGGCGCCGCCGTTCAAAACCGATTGCACACGCCCGAAACGCTGCATGCGCAGATGAAGCGGCTGTTGAGCGATCCGCGGTCGCGGGCTCTCGTGAATAATTTCGGCGGCCAATGGCTGCAGTTTCGGAACCTCGATGTGCTGAAGCCCGACCCGCAGAAATTTCCCGAGTTCGACGCCGATCTGCGCGAAGCCATGCGCACCGAAACCGAACTCTTTTTCGCCGAGATCGTCCGCGACGATCGATCCGTTCTCGATTTTATCGACGGCCGCTTCACCTATCTCAACGAACGGCTCGCCAAACATTACGGAATTAACGGAATCGCCGGCCCCGAATTTCGGCGCGTCGATCTCGATGGCGTCGAGCGAAGCGGCGTGCTCACCCAGGCGAGCGTGCTCACCGTTTCTTCCTATCCCACCCGCACGTCGCCCGTGATCCGCGGCAAATGGGTGCTGGAGAATCTGCTCGACACGCCGCCTCCGCCGCCTCCGGCCGATGTTCCTCCGTTAAATGAATCCGCCATCGGCGCGACTGTCTCCATGCGCCAGCAACTCGAGCAGCATCGCTCCAACCCCGCTTGCGCCGGTTGCCACGCGCGCATGGACC
>JBEKNN010000163.1:0-20975 GCA_049522755.1 Bryobacteraceae bacterium
AGTAAACTCCGGGCGCCACGCCCGGACGACCCGTCTTCGCATAAAACGATTCGCATGCCGACTCGGCGAATGCGTCAAATCCCCGCTTACTCAATATTCTGTTCAGACGCGCATAGAAAGGGTGGCCGGCGGGAGTCGCTAAACGAGCCGCCTCGATCCAGATCGGCTCCTGCTTCTCATCCGGCCCGCGCTTGCCCAATGACATGCTTTTATCGTAAAGCGATTTGGTCTCTCACGCCAGGCTAAAGTCGAGTTGCGCCACGGGCTGCTAGATCATCCCATGGCGGAGGCAGCATGAATCTGGATTGAACCTTTTCGCGGCGTTGGGCAAAAACCCCCACCACGCGATCGCCCTCCTGCGAGCGAGCCGAAAGCATCAGGATGGGTGCGTTGAATCCCTCGCCGCGCACCCGCTTGCACAGATCGTATCCGCTCAGCTTGGGCAGCATCAGGTCGAGGATCACGAGGTCCGGTTTCTGCTCGCACACCGCCCTTATCCGGCCTCCCCATCAACGGCTGTCAGGACCTGGTGCGACTCGAACTGCAGATTGTCCCGCAGGCCGCAGAGGATGGCGGGATCATCTTCGACGATCAGAATTCGGCTCATAAAATCACCTCAAACCCTACCCCCCAAAAGCACCTCCTGTGGGGCAGGCTTCTGCAGCCTGCGGCGGGTTGGCAACCTGGTTGGCAACCCGCCCTGTTTTCGGTGCACGAACAAGCCGATTGCCAATCGGCCGCAGATTGCCAACCTGCCCTACAGAGTTAGCGCTTTGGCTCGAAGTTTTCCAGCAGCCACAGCTCGGCAGGCCCCTCGGCGACGCCGATGATTTTTTGCCCGTCCGGACTGATATAAATCCACTCGAATCCGCGGCACCGGGAAAGTCTCCGAGCCGCTCCGGCTGTCCGCCAGAAGTCGCTACGCGGAATAGACCCTGTTTTACCCCTTCGTCAATTGGACGTGAACGATCGAAAAATCCCGCGAGGGTGTAACGTCCTCCGAAATGCTGCCTTTGGGCTTCAGGATGACACGCTTGTCCTTACCCGCCAGATCGCTGATCACCAACGCACCCGTGGCGTCGTCCTTATAGATGGCGCGTTGGCCACCCGTTTGAGAGGCCGGAAAGTCTGAGAAGTTCGGATAAGGCAACTCGATCTTGCGTTGCGTCATGGTGGCGGGTGCCGGTGGCGTGGGATGCTCGCCTCGCTTCAGCACAGCCAGCCGGGCGCTCGCCGTCGCCGCCAACTCACGCTGATCGCCAAAGTCGTGCGCGACCTGTTCATAAAGCTTGACGGCCTTATCCTGGCCCAGCTTCTCGTAACAGCGAGCTTCCTGAACTAACGCCTTCGCCGCAAGCGGACGGTCCGACGCGAACTCCTTGGCGACTCGCTGATACAGCTTGATCGCCTCCTCCAAATTTCCTGCCGCTTGCTCCTGGGTGACGGCTTTTTGAAATAGCTCGGCTCCAGCGTCGGCGGCGAGAGCGGTTATCCCGAACAGCAGGGCCGCGATGATGATTCTGAACTTCATGTGAAATCTCCTTCGATTTCCAGCGTGCGCTTTTTGGAGGCGGAAGTCGTCATGGGAATCACTGCCCGGTGCACAATAAATGCAAAATTTATGTCATGAAATTATGGAATGAATTTGTATCCCACTCCGTGCACCGTCTTAATATGCCCCGGCTGCGAAGGGTCCCGTTCCAACTTGGCGCGGAGTCCAGCAACGTGGTTATCCACTGTGCGGCTGGAAGGATAGGACTCGCAGCCCCAGACCTCGTTCAACAGATCGTCACGCGTCACCACCTCACCCGCGCGCGAGGCCAGAAAACGCAACACGGCGAATTCCTTGCGCGTCATTTCGACCGGCTCGCCATTCAGGCGCGCTTCGTAACTGCGGAAATCAATCTCCACCTCGCCGAAGCGCAGGTCATCCGGCAGATCCGGCGTGCCCTCCGGAACCGGTTGGCTGCGCCGCAGCTGCGCACGCACGCGAGCCATCAGTTCGCGTACTGAAAATGGTTTGGTGACGTAATCGTCCGCGCCCAGATCGAGGCCCAGGACACGATCCGGCTCCTCGCTGCGCGCAGTCAGCATCAGGATGGGCGTTTGGATTCCTTCACCGCGCAGCTTGCGGCAGAGTTCGAAGCCGCTCATACGGGGAAGCATCAGATCGAGTACGATCAGGTCCGGTTTCCGCTCCTTTTGCAGATAGTAGCCGGTTTCGCCGTCGGACGCCGTGATTACGTCATAGCCTTCGAAGCGCAGATTGTCGGCCAGCCCGCGCAGAATGGCGGGGTCGTCCTCGATCGCCAGAACCGTCGTCATGCGTGCCCCTCTATGGGAAGAACGATACAAAACGTGCTGCCGGCGCCCGGCGCGCTTTCCACTTCCACACGTCCGCCGTGGGCCTTGGCAATATGCTCTACCAGCGTCAGTCCCAGCCCCGTTCCCGCAATCAATTGGCTCTCATGCGAGCGGGCGCGATAGAATTTCTCGAAGACGCGTTTCTGCTCATCCGGTGTCATGCCCAGCCCATGGTCCACGACCTGGATGATCGCGTCTCCATTGCGCGCGCCAAGGCGCAGATCGATCTCACGGGCGTCGCCAGAATACCTCATGGCGTTGGTGAGAAGGTTCAGAATGGCCTGCTCAATGGCGTCGGGGTCGGCTTGCAACTCGGGCATTTTCTCCTGCACGGAAAGGTGCAACTGGAACCCCTGCTGTGCCAGCGGGAATTGCATGGCGCGCGCGGCTGAACTCGCAACGTCATCGAGACGAGTGGACCGGAGACGGTAGATCTTCTTGCCCTTTTCGATCTTCGAGAAGTCGAGCACATTATCTACGAGACGGGCGAGGCGCTCACTCTCGCCGACGATGGTCTCCAAGTACTCGCAGCGGGTGCGCTCGTCGCGGGAGCGACCCATGGCGAGGGTCTCGGCGAACATGCGGATCGCGGTGAGCGGGGTTTTTAGCTCGTGCGAGACGCTGGCCGCGAATTGCGACCGCACCTCGTTCATGCGAACGTCGCGGTTGACATCGCGCAACAACAGATAGCCGCCGAGCGCGGCGACGCCCAAAACCAGCGCGAGCCCCTCGATCCAGATGCCGATCGGCAAGCCGGAGTGAGCTGTCTCCAAGAAGCGATTGTCGGTCCACACCACATGCAGCCCCGGAAAGTCGTCGCCCAATGCGTCACCGTCGTGCGTTCGAAGCTTCACACCAGGAGGAGCGATCTTCGTCGAGGACACGGCCAGCACCAGTGGGAAGGCTGCAAACTGGCGGCGGCTCTAGCGCACGAGCGGTCGCATCTTGAGTGGCGCGATCCGCTGGCGCAGATGGTTTCGGCGATTCATCGCGCGCTGCTTTGGCACAATCCGTTGAGCTGGTTCTTGCACGGCCGGATTGTGCGGGCGGCGGAAGAGGCGAGCGACGACGCCGCAGTGGAGGAAACGCGGGATCGGGCATCCTATGCGGAGATGCTGATCGAGCTCATGCGACGCGGAGCGCGGGGAGCAGGGTGGGAGGGCTTGGCGATGGCGCGGTACGGGCGGCCCGAGGCTCGGATCTACAGGATCTTGGATGATCGCGCGGCGACGCATGGGATCACGCGGAGGCACGTGGCAGCGATGTTAGCGCTGGGCGTTCCTATGGCAATACTGGCGGGGGCGACGCGTGTGGCTCCAGCGACGGGCGCGGGGGCTGCGCGGTTCGCCCTGCGGTTCGAATCGGCGTCGATCCAGCGGCACGCGCTGGGTGGACGGGGCGGTCCCGTGCGACCGCTGCCTGGGGGAGTGGGGTACCTGGCGCAAGACGCGAGCCTCAAGCTAATCATAAGTTTGATGTATAAAGTGCCAGCCCGGCAGATTACCGGGGGGCCGTCGTGGCTGGATGCGGAAACGTGGGATGTCGAGGCGAAGGCGGGCGGAGCCCGTAGCCTCGAGGATTTGCATATGATGTTTCGCAATTTGTTGGCGGACCGGTTTGGTCTGAGATTGCATCGGGAGATCAAGCGGGGGCCTGTATACGCCCTGGTGGTGGATGCCGGGCGAGTCAAGATGAGAGTCAATCGGAGTCCGGAATTGTTTCAGTATCCGATCACGTGGGGGAAGGGAGCAGTGGTGAATGGGTCGGGAGTGTCGATGGAGTATTTTGCGTGGTGGTTATGCGGGGCGGCAGCGCTGGGAGCACGACCGGCGATCGATAGGACTGGGCTGCGGGATGGCTACGATTTCACGTTGGCGTTCGCGCCGGAGTTGCCGGCCGGCTTTCCAAGAGAGAGGATGCCGCGGGCGGTGTTGGAGCGGCCGTCGTTATTCGAGGCAATGCAGCAACAGCTTGGGCTTAGGCTGCAGGCGGAAGAAGGGCCCGTCGAGTATTTAGTGATTGACAAGGTGACGAGGGCGGAGTAGAGCTTGACGCAGCATCACAAATATTTGCGGACGACTGACAAACGTGTCCTCACGGGTACTCGTGACGTTCGTCATTCGGTCGGACCGCAGCGCAGAACCCACAGCAGGAGATCCAACGCTGGTGACCCGTACCCTTACAGATGTGCATGTGACGGCGCAGCGCTTACCTTGGCCATGTCCGGATCGTCGGCAATCCGTACATTGCTCAGAACGGCTTTAAACCGGCCAATTCTGACACACGCGGCTTTGTTCGACCAAGTACTTTCCTGTCGGCTGCGCAAAGGGCTTTTTCTTTTCGTCCGAGTGTTTCTTACATCGGAGCAACGTTAAAAAGCCTTGTCTGGCCGGAGCTTCAGACATCATTGATCAGTTGGTATCGACACCGCTTGCGAACCGCACTGTCATTGTGCAAAATGGTCGTGCGTGGGGGTCGAGGTGGCTCGCCACGCCACCCCACCTAAATTGGCAGAGATTAGCCGGATAAACGGCGATCAGCAGAAAGCGGAATGGGTCGAAAACTCTTTGGCGTTTCAAAGCCCATTATCGTATGGTGGAACATCGCAGACTCATGCAGATCCAGTTTCCGGACCATACGGCACTGTACCGGGGACGCAGACGGCTGCTTTGTCCTCACCTACTGGGCTGGAACAGGCATCGACGGCTCCAGGTCCTGTGCTACCAGTACGGAGGCGACAGCCAAAGCGGTCTCCAGCCCGCGGGGGAATCGGATAACTGGCGCTGCCTGGCAGTAGAGATCTCAGCCAGGTGGAGTTGCTCAACGGCCCTTGGCAAACAGCAGAGAATCACTCACGCCCCCAGACATGCATCGAAGAAGTCGAACTCGATGTGGATGCCTACCCCGAACCCGTTCCGCCTACTCCATCACCCAACCCCAAAAAGTGCAAAACTCTAGCCTAGAGCACTGAACTTCAAGTTGAACTTGAATGGGAATCGGTTACACGTGTCGGAAAGAACGTGGACCGGAGGTCCAGATCAAAAGCGGAGATTGAAAATGGGGGTTGGCTGGCGATCCGGCTGGTCGATTCTGGCCTGACACGTGCTGTCAGAGTCTCGGTGCGTTAGCGTCGCTGAAAATCGCAACGACGGTCTCATGAAGCAGATGAAATTGAAAGTAAACGGCCAATACCACACCGTTAACGTCGACCCGGACACACCGCTCTTGTTCGTTCTTACCGACGACCTGGGTCTGCGGGGTCCGCGATTTGGCTGCGGTATGGCGCAGTGCGGATCTTGCACGGTCATCGTATGGGGCCAAGTGGTGCGGTCCTGCGTGATGCCGGTAAAGGCCGTGGGCCAAGAGGAAGTGACCACCCTCGAAGGCATAGGCTCGCCTGAGAAACCGCACCCCCTCCAGCAGGCCTTTATTGAGGAAGGGGCGGCGCAATGCGGATTTTGTCTAAGCGGCGTAATCCTCACCGCAAAAGCTGTCCTGGATGGAAAACCGGGCGCCTCCGACGAGGAGATCCGTATCGCCCTCGGCGGTGTTCTGTGCCGCTGCTTTACGCACACGCGCATGCTGCGGGCCATCCGAAAATACGCTGATGCGAACAGATAACATGCAATCCAGGCGTGACTTTCTCAAAGCCGGCGGCGCATTGGTGGTGAGTTTCAGCGCCGCCTCTTTGACCGAATCGCCGCTCAGCGGCCAGGGACAGTTCGATACCCATCCCTCCCACATCGATCCCGAGAAGCTGGATTCCTGGCTGGCGGTCGGCGCGAACGGCACTATCACGGCTTACACCGGAAAGTGCGATTTCGGACAAGGCATATTTACCGCACAAACCCAACTGGTCGCGGAAGAACTGTGCGTGGCGATCTCTCGCGTAAGGCTGATCCAGTGCGACACCGCCGTCACCCCGGACCAGGGAACGACCTCCGGCAGTCAGTCGACTCCAACCAACTTTAATTCCAAAAATCTCGCTCTAGCGGCAGCCACTGCACGCGAAGCGCTCTTGAGCCTGGCGGCGCGGAAGTTGGGCGACCCGGTCGACAGCCTGACCGCGGCAGACGGAGTGATCACGGGCGCAGCGGGAGTCCGCGTCACCTATGAGGAGCTTGCGGAGGTAAGCATTTCAACCTCAGGCTGAGCCCAGCCGCGAAGCGGCGCTCTCCCGATCAATGGACCGTGTTAGGGAAACCGGTTCCCTCTCTGGATAGATCCGCGCTGATGACCGGCCGGTTTGAGTTCATCCATTCCGTCCGCGTGCCGCATATGCTCCACGGCCGTGTTGTGCGGCCGCCGGGAATGGGAGCGACGGTTGCGTCTGTGGACAAGGGCTCGGTACAGCATATTGCCGGCCTGGTGAAGGTAATCGTTCGCAAGGATTTCGTCGGCGTGGTTGCCGAAACGCAATACCAGGCGATGGTGGCTGCGCGTCAATTGCAAGTCCGCTGGAATGATGCTCCGGACCTTCCAACGCAGAAAGACTTCTTCAAACACCTGCAAGGGCAGCCTTCGAAGGACACTCTCAGCGTGGATTCGGGCGACGTCGAGAGATCGCTGGCTGCCGCCACCAATATTCTGCGAGCGCGGTATACCTATCCCTATCAAATGCACGGTTCGGTGGGCGCGTCCTGCGCCGTGGCGGATGTTAGATCGGATCAGGCAACGGTATGGTCCGCGACCCAATCGGCTTATCCGACCCGGAGCATCGTCGCCAAGTTACTCAATCTGCCGCTCGAAGGCGTTCGCGTAATCTATGTACGCGGATCGGGATGTTACGGCTTGAACGGCGCCGATGCCGTCTCGTTCGACGCGGCGGTCCTGTCCCAGGCCGTGGGAAGGCCCGTCCGTCTGCAGTTCTCGCGCCAGGACGAGATGATGTGGGAGAACCTGGGCGCGGCCTGCGTCATCGAGCACCGGGCGTCCTTGGCGCCGGACGGACGCATTGCGGTCTGGGACCGGGAGGATTGGGTGACTTCGCTGGGGAACCGGCCCGGCTATGACCGCCCGGGAAACGTCATCAGCGGCATGTTGCTTGGCTACGAGCCCGAACCGTTGAAACCAGGCCCAGCCAAACCGCCGTCGGGTAAGTTTCGGAATCAGAGCAATACAGTGCCGTCCTACTTCGCCGGGTGCATCGAAGGCTCATGTGGAGGCGGCGGAACCATTCGCAGTGAACGCGCCCTGACGCATACCGTGCGATCGTTGTTCTTCACCGGGCCGCTCCGATCGCCATTGCGAATACAGAACACCTTCGCCAATGAATGTTTCATGGACGAGTTGTGCGCCCAGGCGAAAGCGGACCCCGTAGATTTCCGGCTTCGGCATCTGGATAACGCGCGGGTTGTCGGCGTGATCGAGGCGGCTGCCAAAGCGGCGAATTGGAAGACCCGCACTTCGCCCGCAGCGAGTCTCGCAAAAACAGGTTCCGGAAAAGCGGGTGTGGTCAGCGGACGCGGTATTGCCTGTGTCGATTATGAGGGAGGAAACGGCTATGCGGCGCTCATCGCCGAGGTCGCTGTGAATCTGGAGACCGGCTTGGTTCGCCCAACCCGCTTCGTGGTGGCGCTTGATTGCGGGCCTATCTCAAATCCCGATGGTCTGAGGAACCAGATCGAGGGCGGCATCCTGCAGGGCATGAGCCGCGCGTTGGTGGAGGAGGTGACATGGGATCGGCGGCGGATCACCTCGACGGATTGGGAGACTTACCGCAGTCTGCATCTGGATTACGAGATGCCCGCCATTGAGTGCGTCTTTGTGACGCCCGACGGTGTGCCGGCGATCGGAGCGGGGGAGACCGCGATCACGGTCACGCCCGCTGCCATCGGCAACGCCATCTTCGACGCGACCGGCGGACGCCTGCGCGATTTACCTTTCACGCCGGAACGTGTGACCGCCGCGCTTCGCGAAGCTGGTCATGGCTCCGCACGGGTGTGATATGCGAAACGCCTCATACGCCTTAGCCGCCTTCCTGCTGGCATTCAATGCCGCTGCGCAAACCAAACGTGCAGAACCCGCCGCAGTGCAGGACGCATCGGCGCGCGATAGTGCGGCTGCCGCTTTTGGGGCTATCGTTCCTGTGTTGCGCCATCCGCGCTGCATGAATTGTCACTCCGCCGGAGATTTTCCGCGCCAGGGAAACGACAGCCATCGGCACACGATGCAGGTCCGGCGCGGACCCGATGGGCACGGAGCGAATTCGGTTCAATGCAGCGCCTGTCACCAGGACCACAATCTAGCGGGCGCGCATATGCCGCCGGGATCGCCGGATTGGCGCCTTCCCCCTCCCGAGACGCCCATGATCTGGGAAGGGCTGACGGACAGTCAACTCTGCGAATTGCTCAAGGATCCGAAGCAGAACGGACATCGCAGCGTCCGGCAGATCGTCGAGCACATGGCGACGCCGCTGGTGCTCTGGGGCTGGAACCCCGGCGAAGGCCGTACGCCCATACCTATGAAATTGAGTGAGTTTCAGGCGCGAGTAAGGGATTGGGCGGCAGGGGGAGCGGTCTGTCCCATCGGAACCAGCGCGGTGGGAAATCGTGAGCAGTAGCATCGTCATATGGGGTCGAAGCCTTGAGCGATGCACTCGCCCGTTTCCTGATCGGCGGGCTCGTTGTCTCCGCGTTCGCTGCGGTTGGCGGGCTTTTCAAACCCGTAAGCTTTGCGGGATTATTCGGCGCCGCGCCGTCTGTTGCTCTCGCAACCCTCGCACTCGCGATTTCGAAAGACGGTAAGGCTTTTGCCGGCACGGAATGCCGTTCGATGATGGCGGGCGCCGCCGGGCTTTGCCTGTACTGCATTCTCGTCAGCCAACTCCTGGGCAGGTTTCGGCTATCGGCTCTCACGGCCACCCTTTCCGCGATGCCGCTTTGGTTCCCGAGCGCTTTCGGACTGTGGCGCATCTTCTTAAGGTAGGCCCTGACGATGACAATCCAAGTCGATCCCTCGGGGCTGAAACAAACGAATTGGCATGAGTACGCACTGCGTTTCGTCGCCGGCGGCATCGTAACGGTTATCGCCGGTGTGATTGCCCGGAAGTGGGGCCCGGGGATCGGCGGATTGTTTCTGGCCTTCCCGGCCATATTCCCGGCCAGCGCCACCTTGATCGAGAAGCACGAGCGGCAGAGAAAGCAAGCGAAAGGCCTGCACGGCGCAGAACGCGGAACGGATGCCGCCGCCATCGACGCCCTGGGAGCCGCCATGGGGAGTGTCGGCCTTGTGGCTTTCGCCGGGATCTGCTGGTGGCTGATCCCGCGCTACCCGGCGCCGCTGGCGCTCGGCGGCGCGACCGTTGCCTGGCTGTTGGTCGCATTTTCCGTCTGGACCATGCGACAGCGGCGCAGGCGATTATTCTGAAGCGAACAGGGGAGACAGCTATGGATATTCTGACGGCCACGAAGGATTTCGAGAAATGGGTCAGCCGCCGCACTCATGTGATTAAGACTCAGCTTTCCGGCAAGCACAAACAGATGGCGGAAAGTCCGGTGCAGTTCCTGCGCGGCACGTTTTATCGGTGGACACAGTTGTTTCCCGAAATTTGTCCGGATCTGGACAAAGCGCCTGCCGTGTTGTCGGTGGGAGATTTGCACATAGCGAGTTTCGGCACGTGGCGCGACGGCTTTGGACGGCTGATCTGGGGCATCGACGACTTCGATGAAGCCTATCCGTTGCCTTACGCGAACGACCTCGTGCGCCTGGCCGTCAGCGCGATCCTGGACGCATCGGAAGGCGAGATCAAGGTCGGCCTCGGCAATGTTGTCGACGTCATTCTCGATGGCTATCGCACTTGTCTCCGGGAGGGAGGCATGCCCTTTGTCCTTGAAGAAAAACACAAATGGCTGCGCAAGATCGCGCTCGACTGCCTCGATATCCCGGCGGATTTCTGGAAGAAAATGGACGCCCTTCCCGCGGCCCGCGCGAATGTCCCCGCGGATGCGCGAAAGGCGATCGCCCGCCTGCTGCCGGCGTCGCAACTGTCATACCGGGTCGTTCGCCGCATAGCCGGCGTCGGGAGCCTGGGACACGCCCGCTACGTGGCCGTCGCCGACTGGCGGGGCGGCCAGATCGCCCTGGAGGCCAAGGCCGCGATACCATCCGCGTGTCTCTGGGCGCGGCCCGCTGCATCGTCGCGAATGTACTACCAGCTCGTCCTGGAGCAGGCCATCCGCTGCCCCGATCCTTTCGTACGCCTGAGCGGCAAGTGGCTGGTCCGCCAGTTGGCGCCGGATTCCTCGCCCATTGAAATTGAGACGATGAGCGGCCATAAGGATCAGGACAGACTGCTTCACGCCATGGCCTGGGAGACGGCGAATATCCATCTGGGCGCCGCCAGGACGGCCGCGCGGATCGTCGCGGACCTGGACAAGCGCTCCGGTAAGCGGCTGGGGACGGCGGTGAGGGACATGACAGCGGCCACTATCGGCGATTGGAAGAAATGGAAAAAATCGCAGCACTCCTGATGCCGCGGCGGACCCTCTATTCGAGCCCGTCGGACGCATATCGACCGTTGCGTCTTATCTCGGCCGGATTTACACCTACGACTTCAGCTCTTCCGGCTTTAGCGGCGCCTCGTCCGGATCGACTACGGCCTCCACCAGCGCCGCGTGCGGCGAGCGAAGCACGGCTACAATCGCCGGTCGAACCTCGGCCGGATTGGCGCAGCATACTCGATGAACGGAAACGTGGCTGGGACCGGCGGCAGATGGCGCAATGACTTCTGATAAGGCGAGGCGCCGAGCAGGACGGGAAACGGGCCCGCGCTGTTGCGCGGAAGGTAAACATCGGCACGAACCATGTCGCCGTGACGGGTCTTCGTTTCAATTTCGAAAGGGGTGACATTCACATCCAGAATTTCTCCTGTCACCAAGGGCTTCGGCGATCTCGTCTTAGACTTTTGGACGACTGATCGGTTTCATCACTTCACAACTCCTGACAAGACAGTGAGCCGCAGCACCTGGTCGACCACCGCGTCGGGGCGCTCTTCGGGAATGAAGTGGCCGCACCCCGGAAGCACCACGCTACTGACTTCACTCGCGACCATCGAGACGAACTGACCCACCCTCGCCCCGAGCCCCCTCTCGCCGCCCATTGCCACAACCGGAACCTTGACTTTGTTGTCCTGCAATGGGGCTGTTTGAGCAATGGTTATAAAGGCGGCGCGATACACGCCCTCCGCTCCTAATACGCCACCAGTTTCCAATTGAGGGTCTGACTTGCCGATTGCCTGTGTTCTTACGGTTACCGAGTTCGAGAGGTTCTTCGATTGGAAGTTCGGCGACGGGATTCGAGAACAGTTTTCTCCCGGACTTCAGCCTTCGCATCGGTTTGCATGTCAAACGGCTTGCCGGAATTGAACCACGACATGCCCCGTGGAGGACAACATATCCTGTATCGCTCGACCGCGCGTGATAAGGTGCAACCCCTCCTGGCCCGTCTCGTCGCCAGCTTGGAGGGTCCGTTACCTTAATTACCTCAATAAGGTGGCTCCTGAAAACCGGCGAGGTCAAAACTCGCTGAGTTCCTGCACGCTCTTCGTTTCGATCGTGCCGTCCTTGCGCCGAAAGAACCTCATCCCCCTGGTCAGTCATTTTCGCAACGGCACTACCGCCGTCGTGATAATCATTCGTCGAAATCAATGCGCCGACGATGCTCGGTACTGCAAGGTTGCTTTTGGCGCACTTGCCACAAATTCACCACCCCTCACTCCCGCGTGCCGCTTGTCCAATTGGCCAGCGGTCTTTCCCCCATTACCCCCCATTACTTTAACCCTTCTGCTTTCTTCACACGGGAGGTAAAATGAACGAAGCATTTCATGCTCGCCATACGCCAGGCACAGATGGAGGCGCTCGGGGCCGTTGCCCGGCGCGATTTTGAGAATCGGCTGACCCGCCATTTTCTCCGCGTCTACCCGCGCGAATGCGCCGAAGCCGGAGGCGAAGCGCAAATCGCCCGCTTTGTCGCCCGCTCCCTCAATCGCGCCGTGGCGCGCCATTACGACGGCCGCAAGGAGATCGGCCTGTTCGTCGCCCTGCTTTTCATCCTCGGCGAAGCGTTCGATTCCGATCCGCAGATTCCCTGGGCGGCCAGACAGCTCGATAACGAAAAGTTTCCCCTGGCCACGCGCCCCGAAATCGTCTTCGATTCCACTATCGAATACCTCGGCGAAACGGCGGGCGAAAAATGCGAGAACGTCGTGCGCGCCATGCTGCGGCTGCGCAATTACGATCTCCTCAGCGCGCCCGATTTCTCGTCCAAATCCTGGGCCGACGGCATGTGCGAGGTGTTCGAGCGCCATTATCCGGAGAAGTTCGACTATCAGGGCGAGGCCGCCAATCGCGCATTGCTCGCGCTCGCCCGCCAGAGCGCCGAACGCCGCGGCTTCCATTCCAACCCGGGCGCCGCGCTCTTTGCGATTCTCATGTTCATGCTCGGCAGCGGCTTCGAAAGCGACCTGCTCTATCCCTGGGCCGGCGCCGCGCTCGCCGCCGCGGGCGAAGAAGAAGAGCGAACCCGAATCCTCCATCGCGCCGCGCTGGCTCACATCGAAAACTCCCTCAAGCCGGATTAAAGCGACACGCTCATGGGCGGGAATAATAAAAACAAAGCGCAACAGACCCAAAACGACCTCTCTCAGGACAACGGCTCATCGAGTTCCACCACCGTCCAGTGCGACGACGATCAAACCGGCGCCATCCAGGTGACCGTCGCCGATAGCGGCGGAACAGGCATAGCCGCGGTGCAAATCACCGGGCCCGGCACGAAGCCGACCGATGGCAGCGGGCAGGCCTCGTTCGATAACCTCGCGCCCGGTTCCTACACTGTGACGGTTACCACGCCGCTCGCAAGCCCCGCCGGCGACGATTACTTCATGCCCACCAAATCGGCATCGCAGAAAGTCCAGGTTGCCGCCGGACAAACCGTTCCGGTGGCGTTCGTCGTGAAGAAGCGGCCCACGCCTTCGATTTCCGTCGACGCGCCCAAAATCGTCATCGTCAAGCACGATTACCACGGCAAGAAGAAGCCCGGGGTCAAGCCGCACCGCATCGAAGTCGAGCTCGATTACGATGGCGATCATGACGGCGTGGGCGAGTTGAGCTGCGCGCAGGCCGCTCAGATCAAGATTTACGACAAGGAAACCAGTACCTCCGCGAAATCGTTGCCGTGGTCCATCAAAGCCGCTTCGCTGAAGGGCAAGACGGTTTACCTCGAGGGCATCAAGGAAAGCGGCGCGCTTTCCGGCACCGAGCTGAAGCTCACGCTGAAGAACGGCACGATTCCGCCCAAGGTCGCCGAAGCGACGGAAAAGATCACCTGCCTGCTTTTGCAGTTGAACGTCTACAAATCGCGGCCCGAGGATAACAGCGACCCCGACATGATCGCGGAAGGCCCAAAGATCGAGCCCGGCCGCTCCGTCATTGTGCAGGGCGCAAGCGACAAGCTCGCCTTCGCCCATCGCGCCAAACTGGTTGTGATGCAGGCCAAGCCCGCCGCTTACGCCGGCAAGCTGATTCTGAAGCCCATCGCCGGTAACCTCGATCTGTTCGGCGACGCCGACGAAGTTCCCGCCAACGGCCAGACCGTGCTCGCTGGCGCCGCGTTGGAATCCCCGAACCCCTCGATCGATTCCGCCAACGGAAAGATCTACTTCGTCCAGGGGAACGCGATGAGCGCCGCGTTCGGCGACACCGGTTGGACCGTCGAAGCCGAGGACGTGCCCGGCCAGGAAGGCGACCGCGTCACCATGACCGCGCTCAAAGCCGAGCTGCGTCTCTTCAAGAGCCAGCCCGAAGACAAGAGCCCGCCCGTCGCGCTCTCCGGCGACGACAAGATCGATACCGGCCGCTTCGTGCAGAAGCAGGATCCCGACAACCTGCAAGGCCGCGCCAAGCTGGTCGTGCGCCGCCTCGAGCCCAGCGGATTCGCCGGCAAGCTCTCGCTGAGCGGTTGGGATCTGACGCACAACCCCTACAGCGAAGCCAAAAGCGGCGCGCCCAAAGTGAAGCTCTTCACCTCCGAAACCGGCAGTTCGCAATTCGCCTTCGGAGCCACCATCGATCACTCCGCCAGCGGCGGCGCGGGCGATCTGAAGACGCTCTGGGTGGAAGGCGGCACGACCAGCGCTGCGCTGATCGACACGCAGATCCGCCTCAACGTGGTGGATGTCGATTTCGGATGCGACCGCGGCAACGCGACCGTCGTCGAGTTCCAGAAGATCAAGGCGACCATCAAATCCACGCCCGCGAACACCGTGCGCGCTGGATATCCGGCGCCCGCCGATCACACGTACGAGAACGCCAAGCTCACCGACGATTTCTCGGACGGCAAGAACGAACCGCTCGTGCTCATCCGCAACGCCCAGCCCGATATCGAGCTCGAAGTGACCGTACTGCCCGACCTGCCCGTCGATCTCGATATCCAATGGAGAGCCGTGCGCAATCCGAAGGATAAGAGCGCCATCGGAGGCAAGAACGACCTGCCCACCGTCACCCGCGACGGCGCCAACAAGCGGAAAGCCACGCTCGACGCGAACGCCAAGGGCTCGTTCCGGATCCGTCCCTACATCGATTGCAACGGCGTCGACGAATACAGCCCGAAGGAGCCTTCGATTCCGTTGAACCTCGTGCTCGCCGATGTCGTCTTCGTCGCCGATAACAGCGCGGGCCTCAACGCCAATCTGGAGTCGGGGCTCGGCGACGACTTCGCTTACGTAGTCAATGGCGAATGGCCCGGCACATGGGCCGCGTGCATCGCAGCCAAGGGCGCCGGAATGACCATGGAATTGGTGGCCGACGTCACCGGCGGCGGCGCCGACGGGCGCCTTGGCCTCAACAAGGTTTTCGGCGGTCTGATCAACATGCTCACCGATAACCAGATCGCTCTGACATACACCGAACCGCCCGCTCCGCCGCCGGTCGGACCGCCGCCTCCTCCTCCGCCCCCGCCGCCCGCGACCTACACGATCCGCAACCGCTACGTCCTCAACCGGGGCGACGCTACCGGCCAGTACACGCTCGATCCGACCGATCCTTCGCCGATGTTCTTGCCCTCGGATACGGCGCCCACCGTGTTGGCGTTTCCCGTCCTCGATACCGGACGCGGTAGTGGCGGTCTGGGCGGAGAATCCGCGACCATGAGCCGCAGCGGCATGTGGGACAAGCAGGCCAACCGCCCCGTGGGCTTCCGCTACACTTTGCGCTGCATCGATTCGCCCGGCCGCAGCTTCCTGCTCACGCACCCCACGCACGCGACGGCCGAGTTGACCAACATTCATTACGTGCAGGCCTTCCGCGCCAACTTCTGTTTCTGGACCAACATCGAGAAGGATCGCGACGCCACCGGCGACCCCTGCGACCGCGTCTATTCCGCAGTGCGCACGATGGATTGGGAGGCGCACGGCGATTGGAGCCTCGCTTGGGCGGGCGGCAACCCGACGCTCACGAATACCAACGCGCACGCGATCGCCATTTCGAATCCGAACACGGTTTCGCCCATCGGCCGCGCGCAGGATAATGGCGTCGAGGTCCGGCCGCCATCCGGAATCACGACCGCGATCGCGTGGGTAACTACGTAGCATGTTCCGCCGTACAAAGGCCGCGCTCGCTTCCGCCATCCTGGCGCTCGCGGCCTATGGAGATACGATGAACGAAACGCAAAACACCGCAAACGACGCGGGCGCGAACCACGCCGCCATTCCGCTCGAACCCGGTTCGGACGCCGTCATTCTTTCCGCCACGCACCTGTTTGTCGTCGAAATCCTGCAGATGCAGGGCGGAGCGTGGGCCAGGGGCGCGAACGGCCTGCAACATCGCACGCTCCATCTCGGCCTTCGCCTGGTCGAAAACCTGAAGGGCGCGCTACGCGCGAAGAACGGCGCCGAATTCGCACTCGACGTTCCTCAGGAGCGCGAGAGTGCGATGGCCGTCAGCGATTATCACGGCTTCTGGTCGCACGCGAGAATCGAACAGGGGAAGAGTTATTTGGCCGCTTCGAGCGGGCGCGGTGAAGACCCGGCGGAGTTGATGAAGGAGCCCGCGATCCGCGCGCTCTTCGATGCGGCGCTCGAAGCCGACGTCAAACTGACCATCGATGCCGAACGCCGCTTCGGCGCCGCCCTGCGCAAGGAAAACGGCCAGCGCGTCGCCGCCGCGCGCGACCTGCTGCAATTCGCCGGCGAGCGCCGGCAGAGCGTGCGCCAGCTCTTTTCCCAATACCTGTGGGAGCGCGTTGCGCCCGCCTTTTCGGAAGACGAAGAAGCGCTCGAACCCGCCGTGCTACGCCTCGTCGAAGCGCCCGACTCAAGCGTACCTTTGCGCGAAGCCCTCGTGAACGGCGCCTACGGCGAGCTGATTTCGCCCGAACCTTCGCCCGCCCAAACGCGCCTGCTGCGCGCGCTGCTCGAACTGCTGCTGCAGCCCGCCGCCGCGCCCATGTTCGACCGCCTCATCCAAGTGCCCATCTACAACCTCGCCTTCCCCGGCGGACGCGCCGCGCACGCCGCCGCCGAACTGATCGCCGATCGAGACGAGCGCGCCCGCATGGCCGCCATCGCCGCCGGCTTCCCGTCGGCCAAGGCCAAAACCGTGGCCGATTGGCTCAACGGCCGCTGAGAGAACTTTTCGAGCGCGAGCCACTGCGCCGCCCGCCCGAGAAAGCGGATGCGCACCACGAAGTGGCGCCCTTCATCGCCCAGAAACCCAGGAGCTGTAAAAAGCCGGGCGCGCCGCTCACGTTGTTCACCGCCGTCGGGTTCGATTGGTTCGTGATGTTGTCCATCCCGCTACGCAGCGCAAAGCGGTAGCCGCGCAGCGCGATCATCCGCTCGATCGCCGGGTTTAATAAGAGATGATCCATTCGTGCTGCCCGGCGCGAAGTCGAGGGCCTCGTCCCTGCCCGTGCGCCGAATTCTCCGGCGACGTATTTCCCGGGCCGAAATACGCTTCCCGAAGCCTGACAAGGGAGACTTCGTGGATCGAATACTGACGGCGGCTTCGTCCGTAGTCCTGACGCTGAAGCAGTACTGATCGGCAACCAGGAATAGCTAACGACTTTTCCGCCCGCATCGCGCGGTACCCGGAAACTTCCTTGGCAGCCGAGCGCTACCGATTTTGATACATAACGCCGTCGGCAATTCCGCGTCAGCCTCACGCCACGTCGCCCAAGATCTCCTTCAATCCGGTTTTGAGCGCCATATCCGCTCGCGATCTTGCGGGCCAGAATCTGCGGCGCCGCCTTGAATACTTCAGTGGCGGAGCCAGGCGTCGAGCGTCTTCCTGGTCAAGCGATGCTGGGGGCCGGGTTCTCGCGGCTCCACGGTGAATTCGTGAAGGCCCTCCGGTTCGTATTGCACATGCTCGCAGCGGCGGAAACGATCAATCGCCAGCCCCACGGCTTCGTAGGGCGTAGTGCCTCATGTGCCCAACGCCATATTGTCAAAATGCGTTAGGATTGACCGTGCAGCGAGGCGCCACAGCGGCCTTTGCTCGTGTAGCCTGAGTTTGAGAAGGGAGAGGCATGAAAGCGAAATGGGTGGTTCTGACCGGCATATTCGGTCTGGCAGGCGCTGCCGGAATCCTGATTGGACAAGAGAAGGAAGACCGGACGCTGTTATCGCAGCAACAGATGACGGCCATTATTAACGAAGTTTCAGGCGAACGCGCCATGCATCATGTGCTCGAACTGGTCCCGTATCAGTTTGTCCGCCCGCCGTCCGAGTATCAAGGTCACTTCCGCGAGTCGGAGGTCATGGCGAAGTTTGCCAGGGAATACGGCTTCAGCAACGTTGCTATCGAAGATTATCCCACTGGCCAGACATATCAGCCTGTCGTTGGCGAACTGTGGACGACCACGCCAAAGAGCGTGAAGATTTACGACATTCACGACATACCGGAATCGCTGGCCTCAACGAATTCAAACGGGGATATCAGCGGCGAACTGGTCAATGTGGGACAAGGTACGGCTCAGGATCTCGAAGGCAAAGACCTCAAAGATAAATTCGTGCTGTCGCTCGCGCCCAGTGGTCTTGGCGGCATTTATAACCGGGCGGTGGCGGCCGGCGCCATCGGTATCGTGGGCATCAGCGCCATCGGAGCCGGTGACCGTTCGACGGACTACCCTGACGAAATCGTGTGGACAACCGTGAACGCCCAGCCGAATACCGCTGCGTGGGCCGTATCCCCGAAAGCGGCGCGCGAGCTCGAAACGATGCTCAATCGCGGGCAGAAGGTCACAATTCGATCCATCACCAAGAGCGAGCAGGTACCCAACAAACAGGAAATCGTCCATGCCGAAATTCCGGGCGATGGCAGCACCACGCAGGAAGTAGCCATCGGCGGCCACCTCTTCGAGTCGTACATCAAGCAAGGCGCCAACGACGACAATTCGGGTTGCGCGCTGACCCTTGAGATCGGCCGTGCCTATCTCAAGCTCATCGCTGAGGGGAAGCTGCCACGTCCCAAACGGACGATCAACTTCCAGTGGGTCCAGGAGATCAGCGGCACGAACGCCTGGTTCAATGCGCACCCGGACAAACAGAAGGTCATCATCGGCGATTTGAATTTCGATATGGAAGCGCTTCGCCTGACCCAGAGCCGCAGCTATTGGGTGCTCCAGCGCACTCCGGATACCTTCCCGTCGTATATCAACGACATTGCCCAGAGCATGATGGAGTATATCGCCGATATTTCGCGCGAACGTGTTCGCTACCGCGGAGCTGGTTATCGCGCATCGCAGCCGGTCGAATCACCCAACGGAAGCACGGATGCTTTTTACATCAAAATCGACAAGCACTACGGCGCGAGCGATCATGTGACTTACATGCAGCACGGCATTCCCGCCGTCATGTTCATCACCTGGCCGGACATGTGGTACCACTCCTCGCAAGACACGCCGGACAAACAGGATCCCACCCAGTACAAACGCGCAGCGGCTGTCGGGACGGGGGCATTGGCCGCTCTTGCATCCGGTACGGACGAGATGGCCGCCCGGATTCTCAACGAAAACATCGGCCGCGGCCTGGCGCGAATGAGTGAGTCGCACACCAAGGGGCTGGGCTATATGGCCGATGCGACGGACGCGGCGGCACTGATGGATGGCTACAAAGAAGCGAGAGTCGCCGTCCTCCATCAAGTGGAAGTCGAGAAGGGCGTCGTGAACTCCGCAAGCATTTTGTGGACGAATGTCAACAACGGCAAGCAAAAGACGGCCGCCTTTGCGCCGCTGATCGACCAGCGCGCCTCAGCGCTGTTGAACGAAGTGAAGGCAGCTTATCAACTGCAGGCCATGCAGCGCGGCGTGCCGGCTCCGGAACCAGTCATAACAGCGCAGGAACGCGAAGCGGCCAATCTCGTAGTCGAATCCGTAGGCGGTGGCGGACGCGGCGGTGGTGGCGGACGCGGCGGCGGCGGTGGGCGCGGCGGTGGTAATGCTGGTCCGGCGGTTCCGCAGGAAATGAATGCCGAACTCACGATCCTGCTCGGTCAACATAGAACCGCTCTGGAAATTCGCGACTTCTTATCCGGCGAGTTCACCCCGCTGCCGCTCGCCGATTTGATGGCAGTGCTGCATGCGCGAGAAGCTGCCGGCACACTCAAACTTGTACCGAAAACGGCTCAATAGGATTGGTATACCCGGCGAGTATTCCTTCAGATGGGCAGCGGAGATGTAGTACAGGACACTCGGATACCGGTGGGCGTGGAGCGGTTCGCGAACGGCCGGGCGAAGCGGTCACTTCTAACACTCTCACCTCATCGTTTTCGAAGAGAACCTTGTGATGCTGTGGCGCCGCGACCAGAGCGTCGTTCTCTGGTCTCCACTACTTATCGAAGTTATTTGTATTCTGTCCGAGCAGGAAAGCCGCGCCAAGCGCCCCGAGCATTAGTGCGCCTTTTACGAACCGTTTTCATACTCTCTTTCTCCGACCCAACATGCTCGGCACATTCTCGCGCGTTCTCGCGGTGGCAGGAGTCACTCCATGCGCATGCGGGCAAGCACTCCGGGCGTGTGACGCGCTACTCGTAGAAAGCTGGTGTAAAGAGAGCGCTACCGATATCGCGCCTTAACGCTCTCGGAACGGCGCTCGTTGTTTGCGTTGTTTGCGCTGTCGATAGGGAGGGCCGAATCGTGTAGAATAAGGCCGTCAGGCCACTGACGAGAGCAAAGGTAAGATATGCGGGCATCCTTCATCTGCACGGCGCTGCTCTTTTCCGTTCCCTGCGGCGCGTACGCGCAGACTCAGGCCGGGAAGCCGGCTTTCGATGTCGCGTCCATCAAGCCGATGGAAGAGCCTGTTGCCGGATTCGGAATGGGACCGGGCGCGGCCGCCGGCCGCCCCTTCATCCCCTCAGTTGCCAGCTTAATGGCGACGCTTGAGCTCCGGCCGGGAAATGTCGGCACGAGCCCAATTGGCATCACCGCCGCCAAAGTCATTCTCGAGGCCTATCGTCTGAAGCCCGAGCAAATATCCGGGGGACCGGATTGGCTCTATTTCGACCGCTTCCAATTGCAGGCCAAGGCTGAAGGCGCCGGTGAAGACCAACTCCGGCCGATGCTGCAGACGCTGCTCGCCGAACGGTTCCACCTCGTGACGCACCGCGAAAGCAGGC
>JBEKNN010000164.1:0-20754 GCA_049522755.1 Bryobacteraceae bacterium
ATCCGAGATGAATTGGGAGCAACGGGTGCAGTTTACCGTCACCACCGAAGGCTCCTACGACGTCGTAAGTCCTGCCGTGGTGAGCGAGTTGTATTTTATCGGCAGGGAAGCCATCGCCAATGCCTTTCGCCACGCCAACGCTTCCCAGATCCGAGTGGAATTCAGCTCTGACGGCAAGAAGATCCAGCTTCGTTGTCACGACGATGGAGGAGGAATCGATCCTGGGTTTGAGAAAAAGGGCTGCCGGCGTCACTGGGGCTTTATCGGAATGCGCGAACGCGCGCAAAAGATCGGCGCCCGCTTCGAGTGCTGGAGCCGCCCGGGGCGCGGCACGGAAATCACGGTGACCGTCCCGACCGTGCTGCGCCACACCCCGAAATAACCGTCTCCGTTCATTTCGGCGGCACAATCACGATAGCCACGCCATCCCAAGTAGTGCGACCCGCTTCCTTGGGCGGGGTATTTTCCAGAGCGACGGATCCGATCGTCTCCGGATCGAGCTGGAAGGCGTTCTGCAGGCGATTGCGCACAAGCAGTGAACGACTCTGCGAAGACACGAGCCGGGCTGACGCCTCAGGAGCGGCTGAATAGCCTTCGATCACGATCGCGCTCTCGAGAATCTTTGCGCCATACTGCGAGAATACGCGCTCCAACAGAGACGCGCCCGCCGGGCTGAGGCTTTCCGCGCCGCTGCTGTCGCGCTGAAATAACTCGTCGGCCGCCAGCCAGACCCTGTTGTTTGTGTTCGCCACGAACACGCGCTCGTTTCTATACCGGTCCGGAGCAAGGTGCGTGAGATTGAAATACCCGCGGTTCTTGAAGAAGCCGCGAAGCAGGAAGTTGTGCTTGAGCGCTTCGGTGTCGTCGGCGATATTGCCGGCCGCCGTATGGAGACTCGAAACCGATTGCCGAAGATTCACCGCCGCAGTTAATCCTTTCTCGTCCGGAGCGGCAAGTTGTGCCACGGCTTCATGCAACGTTTGCGACGTCGCGTTCAGATTGGCCGCCGTCTCGTTCACCTGGCCTAAGGTCTGGTCAATCTTGCGCGGGAATTCGCGCGATTGGATTTCTGAAATAACCGCGTTGGCATTCTCGGCTGCGCGCTCAATTTCGGCCGTCGCTTTTTGAGCATTCGTCACCGACATCCGTACCTGGTCCGCAAGCGCCGGATCGCGCAGCAGCATTCCCGCGGCGCCTTTGCCATCCTTCACTCCGGCTACCACTTCGTTGACATTTGTCAGCGTACTCTTCGCGCTCGTCAGTGCCGCGTTGAGATTGCCTCCCACTGAGGTAAGCACCCCGTGGGCGGTAGTTATGACGCCATTGGCATTACGAATCGTGGCGTCGATGTCGCCAATTACGCCCTTCGCCTGGTCAAGGAGCGCCGAGATTTCCGTCGGCTCTCTGCTGGCGAGCGTAGCGTTTGCGGCGGCTGCGGGGGCTTGCGGACTACCCGCGCTAATGGTAAGAAATTTTTCGCCCACCACTCCCGCCGTTCCAACCGTCACTACCGAATCGGTACGAACCAATCCGCGCAACGATTGGTTGACCTGCATGGTGATGCGGAACTTAGATGAAGGCGAATCGGGGACCAAAACAGCGATGACCTGACCGGCGTCCATGCCGGCCACTTCTACTTTGGCGCCCTTCGCGATCTCCGAAAGATCGGCGAATTCCGAATAGAAATCAATGTGCTTGGCAAAGGTCTGATGACGGTTGCCGATCATAAAGAGGCCGGTCGCGAACAGCGCGAGGCCAGCCAACACGAACAGGCCCACAACAAATGGTCGATTCATAGTGCGTCAATGCTCCGTAATTAATAGGCGCGCGGTCTCATGTTCGCTCTGCTCGACTTCCTCAGCCGGGCCGAAAGCGATCAGGTCGCCCTTGTCAAATACCGCGAAGAGGTCGCCCACGCGCCGCGCGCCGTGTACGTCATGAGTAACCACCAGGATGGTGGTTCCGTGCTCCCGCTTCTGCTGCAGCAGTAGCTCATCGATTTCCGAGGCAGTGATCCGGTCCAGGCCGCTGCTTGGCTCGTCCGCCAGCAGGATCTTCGGCTCCAGCACCAGCGCCCGCGCCAGGCCCGCACGCTTACGCATGCCCCCGGAGAGCGCCGCGGGCATTTTGCGCTTGTCTGCCGCCAGTCCCACCCGCCCCAGCACCCGATCGACCGACTCGTCGATCTCCGCCTGTGATTTCTTCGTCAGCCGGTGCAGCGGCAGCGCGAGGTTTTCGTACAGCGTCAGGGAGTCGAACAGGGCCGCATCCTGAAACAGGAAGCCCATCTTCCGCCGCACTTTGGAAAGCGCCTTCTCGCCCAACTGGGTGACATCGTCCTGCTCCACCAGGATGCGGCCCGAGTCGGGTTTTATCAGCGACATCAGCAGTTTCAGCGTCACGCTCTTGCCGGTTCCGCTGCGGCCCAGAATGCAAAGCGCCTTCCCCGCTGGGACAGCAAACGACACGTCGCGTAACACCTGTTTGGGACCGAAGGCTTTGGAAACGCCGTCGAAGACCACTGACGCTTGCGGACGTTCGCTCACAGCGCTGTCTCCGGGAAAATGAAGAAAATGCATTTCACTAGCAGAACGTCCGCCAGGATGATCAACAGCGATGAAACCACAACGCTATTGGTGGCTGCGCGTCCCACTCCTTGTGCCCCCTGGTTCGTCGTGTAGCCGAAATACCCCGATACCGTGCCGATGATGAATCCGAAAATCGCGGTCTTAAGCGTGGGCGCTACGAAGTTTGCCCATTGAAGGCCGGCGAACGCTCGCGTCAGATACATCTGCACGGAGATGTGCGACGCCGCAAACTCCGAGAGGAACCCGCCGCAGAGGCCGGCGAAGTCCATGAACAGTGTCAGCAGCGGGAGCGCCAGCACGCAGGCGGCAACTCGTGGCGCGACCAGGAATTTGAAGGAGTCGATGGAGAGAGATTCGATGCCATCGATCTGTTCCGTGGCGCGCATATTGGCCAGCACCGCGCCGATGCCGGAACCGACTCGCCCGGCAAGCAGCAGCCCCGCCAACAACGGTCCGATCTCAATGAAGAAGGCGGCGGCCTGCACGGTGGGGATTACCGCTCTGGCCCCAAATGTAACCAGCGTGTTGCGCGTGTGCAAGGTCATGACTGCGCCAAGTGCGAACCCGGAGGCCACCACCAACGGAAGCGACTTCGAACCGACTTCGTCTAATTGCCGGAGGATCTGCCCGCCTTCCAAAGGGCGGCGGACTCCGTCCACGATCGCGCGAAACGCGAACAGGCTGACTTTGCCGATAAGTTGGATGAGTTTGAACATTAGCGTACCCGTCAACGCGGAAGCCTTCCGATCGTCACCTGCAATTCGGCCTGCGCCTGTTCATTCGCGAGTTGCGCCTTGACCAGATCGGCGCGCGCTTTCGAAAGCGCGGCCTTCGCTTCGGTAACCTTCGAGGGTAGGACCGCCGACTGCGTAAGCTGCACGGTAGCGATGCGCAGCGCCTCCGCGCGGAGATCGGCGACCTGTTGCGCGAGATCTGTCAGGCTGCGGCTCTGCTCGATCTTGTCCAGCGCCACTTGCACATTCGCCTCAGCCGCTTCCTTGAGCCGGGCCAGATTCTGCACAGCCTGGCGGTATTGCGCTTGGTGTTCGGCAATCTCGGCGCGGCGCTTTCCCCCATCGAAGATCTTGAAACTGAATTCCGCGCCGACGACGCCGTAGTTGTGAAACAGAAAGGCGACGCCGTCCTGGTAATCGTGACGCGCGAATACGGCAAGGTCCGGAATGTATTCGTATTGGCTCGCCCGCACCGCAGCCTTAGCCTTCCCGACCATCTGCTCGGCCTCGGCGATTTCGGGTGTGGCCGCCTCGGCAAGATGCATACATTCCTCGCGTCCAGGCACATCTAGAGACGTGGAGATCCGCGGGTCGACTTCTACCGAAGTACCGGCGGGCAAGCCCACCAGGTCGTCGAATTGCGCAAAGAGATCCTGTTGGCGAATTCTGGCGGTGAGTTCGTCCTGCCTGGCCTGCAGCAAGCGCGTCCGTGCTTCAGTGAGAGAGATCTCCAGGGCAGCGCCGCGCAGTACATCCTGCTCGGACTCCGCGGCTTCCTCGGTGGTGAATTGCACCTGCTCCAGCGCAAGCGCGCGGTCGAGTTGCGCCGCGATCAGCCCGTAGTACAACTGCCGCACCTTGAGGGATACCTGATTGCGGAGCCCATCGAGGCGGGCGACAGACGCGGCCTCGTCGGCTCGCGCGACGCGGTCGCCTTGGCGGATACGAAAGAGTTGCGTCAACGGCTGCACTACCTGATTGCGGACGAGTACCTGGTTGAGATCGCCCTGTTTGACCGTCAGTTGAGACGACGGAAGGCTGCCGAGGTTCGGAAAGGCTCCAAAGGATCCCTGGGCGAACTGCAATACGTCCGTCTCAGTGAGCCGAAGATAGCTGGCCGAAGTAGAAATCTGCGGAAAGTAATTGGAG
The DNA here is from genome assembly GCA_049522755.1 of Bryobacteraceae bacterium. GTDB lineage: Bacteria > Acidobacteriota > Terriglobia > Bryobacterales > Bryobacteraceae > PALSA-243. Next base: position 4,472 of record JBEKNN010000164.1, read on the forward strand.
CCCGCAACCTTGCGGACTGCCTTCATCTCGTCAGTTTGCGCGGCAGCAATCGCGAGCGCGCGGTTGTTCCTTAGAGCGAGGTCAATCGCCTGGTCCAGCGTGAGTTTCGCAGGAGCCGGCCCCGCCCCGGCGAGACACGCAGCGGCCATGATAAGTACAGGCGTTCTGGTCATTCCACCTCCTCTAACCGCGAGTAACGCAGCCGCACGAACGCGATACACAACAGCACCCCGACGGTTCCCCGTGACAGTACGGTAAACGCATCGGCGAACGCTAAAGTGGCGGCCTGCCTCTGTACGGCGGCGCCCAGGCTGTAGCCTGCAAAACCGGCAGCGTGAGCCGGAGCGGCGCCAGCGGCGGCATCCAGTCCGGCGACGCCCCGAAGAAACCCGCCGACCGCGGGACGGAAGGGTTCAGTCTGGCTGCCCAGAATGGCGACGTGGTATTTGGTGCGCTCCGTAATGACGTGAAGCATAAGCACCGAGCCGACCTGTCCACCGATGATGCGCACGGTGTGGAAAAAACTGGAGAACGTCAGCGCATCGAACGGCCGCTCGGGTTTGCCGGACGGGGCAATGGCGCCGGTGCTGAGCAATTGCAGGATTGTTCCGGCCACCAGGCCGAGCATCGCCATCGATTCGCCCACCGCGAAGAATACCGCTGGCAGCACGAAGGTGGCGGGAGACCAGCCGGAATCCAGACGGGAGCAGAAGTACGCCGTGACGCCGATGACGGCGAAGCCCAGTGCCAGCAGGATGCGCACGTCGAGATCGCGGAGAGTTGCGGCGACAATCCAGGCCAGCGCGAATTGCAACAGCGCGGTGATGGCGAGTACCGGGCCCACCTGCTCATTGCGGAAGCCGCCGACGCCAGCCAGAAATTGCGGAATAATCAGCGCTGTGCCGAGCACGAAAAAACGGAAAGCGAAGAGAACGCCCGAAAGCAGAATGGTCGAGCGATCGCGCAGAAAGGGCAGAGTGAGAAGCGGGTTCGGGTCCTGCTTGCGGCGGAAAATCGATGCCGCCAGCAGGAATGCGGCCGCTGCCAGGCTGGCGGCGAAGGCCGGCGAATCGAACCAGTGCACGCGTTCGCCCATGTCGAGAGCGCCGTATAGTAAAGCCAGTCCGGCGCTCCAGTAGAGCAGTCCGCGCCAACTGATGTGAATCTCGCGGTTCGCCTTCGGAAGAGGCGTGCGCGGAACGCCGGCCCAAACACAGAGCAGCATCACGAAGGAGGTCGCGGAGAGCAGCCAGAAGATCCATGGCCAGGAGTGTTGTTCGTTGAGCCAAGCGGCGGTTTGCGAAGCGATATTGACGCCGAACAGGATGCTGAGCGAGTAGGCGGCCAGCCCCCAGTGCGCGACGCGTATGGGCAACGCGGTCAAAATGAAGGAGAGCGTAAGGGGATAGAAAGTGCCGGCGCTCAGGCCGGCGATCGCCTGCAGGGCGATCATCGCGGTGTAGCTGGCGGCGAATGGCAGGAGGAATGTGGCGGCCATGTACACGCCGCTAGCCGCGAGCAAAATGCGGCGCACTCCCAAAAGCGCGCCGAAGTAGACGGTGAAGACGCCCATGAACATCAAGCCCATGCTGAATGTGGTGGAGACCCACGCGGCCTGTTCCACGGAGAGACTGAGGGCGCCGCGCAGGTCGGGTAACTCCACACTCAGCAGGCGGCCGTTGAGGGTAGACAGCAACCCTCCCAACAGCACCGCAAGGATGCCAACGACGATGCGCGCAGTGGCCGGACGATCCACTTTGGAATTCGTTTCGTTAGACATGCCTAATTCCCTTTGCCGGGCCGAATGGTGACGGCGGCGGACATTCCCGGACGCAACGCCGCAAGGTCCTGCCCCTGGTCCGGAACCACTTTTACCGGTATCCGCTGCACAATCTTGGTGAAGTTGCCGGTGGCATTGTCCGGCACAACCAGGGCAGTTTGCGAGCCTGTAGCGGGAGCTAGGGCCTGCACTCGTCCATTCCAGACGCGCCCGGGAAACATGTCGACGCGAATCTCCGCCGGATCGCCGGGCCGCACGCGCGCGAGCTGGGTCTCCTTGAAATTGGCTTGCACCCATGGCGCCTGCTGCACAAGCGAGACGACTGTGGCGCCCGGAGTGATCAGCTGACCTGGAAGAATGTTGCGCGAAGCCACGTAACCGGCTACCGGCGCCACGATGGCGGTATAGCCGGCCGAGATTTTCGCCGCGTCCAGCGCAGCCTGCCGGGCGCCAATATCGGCGCGGATCTCATCTGTTTTCGCATCGAGCACGCCACGGCCGCTGATCGCCCCGCTGACCTCGGCATGCGCGCTCTCCACCGCGATGCGAGCGCGATCCAACTCGGCCTTGCGAATAGCAAGCTGGGAGCCCGCGGCATTCACACCTATCTTGCGGGCATCGAAGGCAGCTTGCGCCGAACTGGTCTGGGCGGTCTGCCCTTGCAACTTCTGCAGCGTTGTCGCCTTTTCGGCGTACAGAGCACTCTGCCGTTCGGATTCCTGAGTGGCGTTTTCGATGACCGCTTTGGCGCTGCTCAACTCGGCTTCTGAAACCCTTACCGCGGCCTCGGCGGCGGCTACAGCGGCCTCAGCCGCGGCGACCTGTTGCTCAGCGGCGGACACGCCGGCACGCGCTTGCGCAATTTTCGAATCGGCTGCCCCCTCCTGGTGACGAAGTTCCGGCAAAGCAGCTTGCGCCGCGCGCAATGCGGCCCGGGCGGCATCCACCTGCGCCTGGTAGTCGTCATCGCGAATGGAAGCGATCAGCTGGCCACGATCCACGTGCTCGTAATCGGCCACGCGAAGGTCGGCGAGGATTCCGGAGGCCTTGGTGCTCACTGCCGTTACGTCCGCCTTCACGTAGGCGTCATTGGTGCTTTGGGTCGCGCCATCGCTCTCCCATCGGCCCCAGTCGCCGTATACCAGCACGAAGATGCCGGCCGCCAAGCCGAGCACGCCGAGCGAAATCGCCCACGCCGGAACCCGTTTAGTGCTCATGCTCATACTCCGAGTCTTCAATCGCCACTTTTCCGCGGAACGACCCGTAGACGATGACGGTATAGAGCAAGGCCAGGAAGATGCCCAAGCCCCACCAGATAAGTCCCACATGAAGGCCGTAGGCGCCGGAAATGGTTCGCTCGATGGTCAAATCATGCCCCTGCCCTCCTACGGCTGGTAGAAGCGCGGGGAAGAGACCGGTCGCTGCGCCGATGAGGACTGAGGCAAGATAGCCGCAGGAACAGAGAAAGCACGTGAGGCCGGATTGCCTGGACATGGTGACCCGAATGGCGCCGATGCACGCGGCGCCGATCAACGGAATGACAAAGGCGATCGGGTGAGCGGTGTAATTCTTCAGAGACTCCGGACGGGCAACGATCGTGGCCGGTACTCCGGCCGCGGTGAGTAGCGCCGCTGCCATCCATGCCCATCGGGCGACCTGTTGCGCGCGCGCCGCCAGATTCCCCTGCGTCTTCAGCGCGAGATAAATCGCTCCGTGCAGGGAAAGAGCGGTGAGAGAGATTAAGCCGCCAAGCACCGTGTACCAGTCGAGTATTCCGGGGTTCGACCCGGTTTTGAAGTTGGTCCACAGCGGGAGGAAGAAGTATCCATCAGGCCCTATAGGGACGCCCCTTACCACATTGGCGAGGGCTGCCCCGAAGAAAATCGCCAGAAGGACGCTCGCGAAGCAAAACAAACCATCGAAGAATGCGCGCCATACGGCATCCGATGAGTGGCTCCGCAGTTCGATGCTGACGCCGCGGAGGATGATGAGCCAGAGCACCATCATCAGCGGAAGATAGAAACCGCTGAACGCCGAAGCATAAAGCAGCGGAAAGGCAAAGAAGAGCGTCCCACCCGCTGCCAGGAGCCAGACCTCATTGCCGTCCCACACCGGGCCGATGGAGCGCATGGCTTGGCGGCGCTCTGCTTCGCTACGCGCCACCCAAAGGTAGACGATCCCGACGCCGAGATCGAATCCGTCGAGCACGGCGTAAACCGTGAGCATCAGCGCGACGATCCAAAACCATAACGTTCCCATTTAATGCGCTCCTTAGACGGTTACAGGTATCAATTGGCGGTCGCGTACAGCAACCGATGGTCCGGCTTGCACGTGGTTGTAGACAAGAACAATCCAGAGAAGCGAGAGGACGCTGTAGAGGCCGAGAAAACCAATCAGAGTAAAGAGGGTGTTACTGGCGCTGACATGCGACGACGCGCCCTGAGACGTGCGAATGAGTCCGTAGACAAGCCACGGCTGGCGTCCTATCTCGGCGGTCATCCAGCCCGCTGTGGTGGCGATATAAGGCAACGGCCAGCTCAACAGGATCGGCCATAGAATCCACCTGCTCGAATACAATTTGCCGCGCCATAGGAGAAACGCGGCAAACGCCATCAACGCGCCAAACCAGGTTCCCAGCCCGACCATGATGTGATAGCTGTAAAACAACAGCGGCAGTGCTGACGGCCACTGTTCCCTGGGAAAATGGTCCAGGCCCTCCACCTCAGCTCCTGTCGTTCCGTAGATCAGGAAGCTAAGGAACTTATTCACCACCAGTGGATTGTCGATTGTTCCCGACTCATAGTTCGGTTGGCCGATGAGAATCATTCCCGCTCCTTTTTCGGTGCGGAACAATCCTTCCATAGCGGCGATCGCAACGGCCTGATGTTGCGCCAGGTACTTGCCGTGAAGATCTCCTGTCGGAAAGACTTGCGCAACGCAGGCGATGGCTCCCGCGATTACACCGACGCGCAGGAACGTGCGTCCATGCGGAACGTCGCGCCCCTGCAGGAGGTAGAGAGATCCCAACGCCGCCATAAAGAACGATGCCGTGACCACCGCCGCGCACATGTTGTGTGAGTACTCAAGCCACGCCCAGGGATTCAGCAGGAGTTCGCGAAAGCTGGCGATTTCCAACGTCCCGTTGCTGAGCAGCTTGTATCCAACGGGGTGCTGCATGAAGGCATTGGTGACGATAATGAAGAAGCCGGAGAGCCAGGCGCCCACGAACACCAGAAATGCCGATGCCCAATGCGCTCGACGGGAGAGGCGTCTTTCGCCAAACAGGAACAGGCCGAGAAAGGCTGACTCCAGAAAGAAAGAGAAGACGCCTTCCATCGCCAGGGGCGTACCGATCACGCCACCGGCCCGCCGCGAGAACTCCGCCCAGTTCGTGCCGAATTGGAACTCCATCGGAATTCCGGTAACCACGCCAAGGAGAAAGTTGATTCCGAAAATTTTCCCCCAAAATCGCGCGCCCGTATCGTAGTGTTCTGCGGTCTTCCGATCGGCAGTACGCAGCGCCAACGTCTTCAGCACGACGATCAGCAGCGCCAACCCCATGGTGAGCTGCGGAAACAGATAGTGGTACGTGATGGTAAAGGCGAAATGAATGCGATGGAGCGTAAGCGTGTCCACGATATCTCCTAGCGTCGCGAAGAGCGGGCGCCTAAAGCGCCAGCCACTCCGGCTTGGATGAGCACCGCGGAACCAGCACAGTGCGGAACGAGCCAGGCGTCCGTGACATCACAACCTGCTCTGTGATGCCTTGGTACGTGCCCAAAGGCGTCTCAGCGGTAAACAGGTCCGGAGGAACGTAGGTGTGTTCGTCGGTCGAACCCGCAGTCTGCCGGGCATAGCTCCGATCGAAGATGCCGAGCGCGAGCTGCCAAAGCACGGTTCTGGTCAAGGATACAACCACCCGATAGCTGCCTCCTTCAAGTGCACGCCGGCGCAACGCGGCAAGAACGCCGACTGTTCCCAGCCATCCCACAACGTAATCGCAGATTGGAACAATCGGTGGTTGTTTGGGTTGATTGAGGCTGCCTTCGATAGCAAATAAGCCCGCGACCGCTGCGCCGATCTCATCGAAACCGAGCCGATTCGACCATGGACCGTGCTCGCCATGTAGAACGACACTGGCGTGGATTAATCCAGGACGCTTGCCGCACAATTCCTCCGCGTCGAGCCCGTTTCGCTTGAGAAAACCGGGACGTTTGTTGGCGAAAAAGATGTCCGCGTCTTTCAAGAGCCGATCGAAAATCGCGCGATCTTGCGGCGAGTCATCGAGCACGGTTGAGCGCACGCCGACCTGCGCCGTACGGAAGAAGGCATCGATCTCGGTGTCGTTGGGCCTCCATATATTAAGCACGTCGGCGCCATACAAGGCAAGATCCCTGCCCATCGCGGCTCCCGCAATGACATGCCCCATGCCGAAAGCTCGGATGCCGTCCAGCGGGCTCTTTGGGTTCTCTGGCAACGGCTCCGGCGCACTCTTGCCGATCTTCTCCAGGGTGATCAACGGCATGTTGGAAAGGACCTCGGTATATTGGGGCTCCTTAAGAAACTCCGCGTTGGAGCGCACCATTCCCATGACGATGCCGCGCTCTGCCGCCGCGGCTTCCAGATCCTCTGCCCGCCACTGCAGAATGGCGTTCCGAACCGATTCCGTGCTCTCGCTGCAGCGGAGGAAGTTCAGGGCATTCGCATGTAACTTGGGATAAATGTTCAGTGGCAATACGTGCCTCCCATCCCTGGTCTCATGGAAGAGGGGCATCTTGAAGAAGGGGTTATTCTCGTCAGCGCCCATCACGGGCGGCCGGCCGTTGATGGTTTCCCATTTGCCTTCGTAGAAGCAACAGAAACGACGTAGCGCTTTCCGGACGTCTACTGAGATGTTTTGGCCTTCACCCGTTCTGAATTTCCAGAGGGCTGCCACCGCCACCGACTTGGCGGCTAGACCGAGTGCTGCCATGGTGGCAAACCGAATGCGGCTGGGAAGAATCGGGTCCTTCCCGTAGAAAGTGAGCTTTCCGCCGCAATCCGCCGCACCCATCCCAACGTCGGCCAGAATTTCGTTGACGCCGCCATGGAGATCGTACTTTGAAGACATCTCCGGATTACTCAGTTTGTTTTCTAAAGTCTCGCTTAACAGACATTTTGTACTGATCATTGTCAATTCCTCTCCTGGACCGGTTTCGCGGCAGTTCTACCGGCCCTCAACGTACGTAATACCGGTTAAATTCCCCTGTGCCGCCATCAGCATCTTCTGGTTGGAGCCATCGAGATTGGCGCTGTACACGGAACCGGCGAGGTCGGTGACGAACATACGGCCGCCCTTCAAATCCAAAGCCAATCCAATGCCCTCCATCAGGTGCGAAATCAGGATCTGCGATTCGGCATGGGAATCGGGTGACGGGTCCATGGGAGCGCGATTCACCGTGTTGCCGCGGGGAGGGTCGCCGCGATCCGTCCAGTACAGCATCCCGTTGCCGGGGTCGAGATCCAGATCGATAGGCTCCGGCAGATTGCTGTAGAGCAGTTCGATGTCGGTACGGGCGGAGGGCGTTTCACCTTCGGGAAGCTCGATTCCCGCGCGGAAGATGCGGCCCTCCCCCGCGTTGTCCCCGCCTTTTTGTGTCCAGTAGATCTTGCCGCCCTCGGGATCGACGGCAATGCCTACGCACCATCGGGTCTGGTCGCGGCGGTCCTTTTCGGCGTGCCCGGTCTCAGCTAGCGTCTCTACCTGAGAACCGTCGAGATTGCAGCGCATGACTCGCATGCCCTCGCGATCGCACCAATAGAGCTTCTGCGATTTCAGTTCGATTTGAATTTGCTTGGGCGTGAAGGTTCCTCCCGGGGGGACGATGACAGTGACATTTTCGCCATTCAGATCGGAACGGTAAATGGAGCCATCGTTCGCCACCGGGTTTCCCATGTTGGTCCAGTACAGATGGCCGCGCTCCGGGTCGGCCGCGATGCCGTCCGGGTGTTTTTGACCTCCCTGGACGATGACATTAAGGTCGGAGCCATCCGGATTGGCGCATAGAATGCGGCCAGCTCCGAGATCGAGGAAGAAAATCCGGCCGGAGTGGTTATTCTTAGTGGGCATATTAGAGTCCGGCCCTTTCGCGCAGCGATAGGAGGCCCATCAGGACTTGGTTCTCCTGCTTGGTCAACTGTTCCACCGAACGGTTCCCAGCCTCGCGGATGACGCCATCGACCACGGATTGCCTCAAGCCTTCAGTGACATTCGGAGCGCTGAGTGTCCCGATCAGTCCGGTGAGAGGTGGCATAAGGTGCTCCATGTAATGGTGAATGCCGCCCGGCCCGCCGCCGAGGTGCCACTGGAGGCTGGGACCCATCACCCCCCAGCGCAGTCCTGGCCCGTAACTAATGGCGGTGTCGGCGTCCTCGACGCTGAGCACCCCCTGCTCGACGAGATACAACACCTCCTTGTAGAGAGCGGCCTGAAATCGATTGGCCACGTGCCCCGGAAGCGCTTTGTACAAGCGGATGGCTTTTTTCCCGATAGACGCATAGAACGCCATCGCGCGTTGAATGGTGTCTTCCGACGTCTTGGCTCCTCCAACCACCTCGACCAACGGAATCACATGCGGGGGGTTGAAGGGGTGCCCGATGACGCAACGCTCCGGGCGCTTGCACCCCGACTGAATTACGTCCATCGTGAGACCTGACGAACTGGAGGCGATGATGGATTCCGGAGGCGTCGCGTCATCCATGTCGGCGAAGAGCTTGATTTTGAAGTCCGGTCTCTCCGGCCCGTTTTCCTGCACGAAGTCCGCGTTCGCCAGGGCTTCTTTCATGCTGGATGCGAACGACAGGCGGTCCAACGAGGCGCCCGCTGACAGTCCGGTTGCGCTCAGCAGGTCCCAGGCGTCCTTTACGTACGCCCGAAGGTTTGCCTCCGCGTTAGGGGCGGGATCGGTGGCGACCACGTCGAATCCGCGCGCCAGGTAGTACGCGGCCCAACCGGCGCCGATAACTCCTGTGCCGACAATTGCGATGCGATGAATCGGTTTGCTCGATGACATTTTTGTTCTCCTTATCTGCTGTACTTACTTCCGGTTCTGCTGCACTTACTCGGGCCGCGCAGCACTTACTGCAGGCTGCGCGGCACTTACTTCTGGTCGCGCTGCTCCGCGTCATTGGACCAGTCCATACTGGGACGATCGAGGATGGGATCGATATGGACATGTCCGAAGTACTCCCACCCCCACTCCAGAAAGGTCGCTAGCTTCGCCCGGGCGGTGGTGAGGAGCAGCGCGTGTACCCCTAACCATGCGGCGAACGCCAGCGTGCCGGTAATCGTGTGTCGATGCGCCCCAACCTCGGCTACCGCCGCATTCCGGCCGACCATCGCCATAATCCCCTTGTCCTGGTATTCGAATGCTTTTCCAGGTTCGCCGTGCACAGCGGCGATGATGTTCTTAGCGCAATGCCGTCCTGCCTGCTGCGCGACGGAGGCTAATTGGGGTAACACTCCGTCGGTGGACGTCTTGAAGTTAGCGAAGTCACCCAGCGCATAGACGCCAGGAGATCCGGCTACGCTTAAATCCGGCTGCACGTCCACCCTTCCCCCACGGCCGGGCTTGATACCGAGTGACCCGGAGAGTCTTGAGGCCTTGAGTCCGCCCGCCCAGATAACCAACTGCGCGGGTATCTTGGTCCCGTCGGCGAGCAGAACGGCATCTTTCGACACCTCGCGGACGGATGCCCCGAGCCGCAGGTCAACACCCCGCTCCCGCAGCACTTCGGTAACATACTCCTGCGAGTGCTTGCTGAAGGGGGTGAGAACCGTATTCGCCATATCGATCAGCGTGACCGAGGCGCGCTTCAGGTCGACATGCTTGAAGACGTGATCAGGTGTTCGCTGTAGCACATCCCCAATTGCGCCGGCGATCTCGACGCCGGTAGCTCCGCCTCCGATCACAACGAATCGTAGCGGCGTTTCGTTCTTCCCGGCCCCCCGGTCGGCCACCTCGAGCGCTTCGAGAAGCCGCGACCGCAAACGCTCCGCGTCCGTCAGGGAGTACAAAGGCAACGCGTGCTCCCGAACTCCGGGAATATCGAAGAAATTCGCCTCCGCGCCAGCGGCGAGCACCAGAAAATCGCCCTGAAAGGCATCACCGTTGACTGAATATGCCGTTCGCGTGGCGAGATCGACGGACTGAATCTCAGTCATCGTCACGTCGACATTCTTGTGGCTCGATAATACAGCCCTGAGATTGAATGCGGCGTTATCGGGAGACAACGTGCCTGTAGCCACCTGATAGAGCAGCGGCTGGAACTGCTGATAGTTATTCCTATCCAGCACAACCACTTTCAGGTTTTTGTGACTTGCGAGCCGCTCTGCACAATTTAGGCCGGCGAAGCCACCACCCACAATTACGACCTTTTTGCTGCCGTTCGCGTTATCCATCACTGATCCTTTCCGGGTGCGGGGACTGTCGGCGCTCAACGAGGAAGCCACTCAGGCCTCGACGAGCCGATGGGAGAGATGATGGGATCGGCCCAATATTCGGGGGTTTTCGACATCTCAACCTGGGACCCCAGCCGTGTGAATTCACCGAACGCCGTCTGCCCCGTTTGCACATTGGGCTTCACGGGTTGATGCTCTGGTCCGAGGTTTTCCAGATTGAGAAGGTCTCTGTTGCTGACCAGCCCAAGGGCCTGTTCGAACATGATCGTTTGCGATAAGGTGACGGTTACCTTATAGCTGCCGCCCTCGGTCGCGCGGCGCAATAAGGCGGCCTGCGCTCCAATTGTTCCGAGATATCCAGTCAGAAAATCGCATACCACGTTTACTCCGTGAGGCAGCTCTGGCTGATCTGCCGAGCCGATATCGGATAACAGTCCACACAAGCCAGCCGCGGTGAAGTCGTACCCCATCCAATCAGCCCACGGTCCGCACGGAGTGTTCAACTTCACCTTGACGTAGATGATGCCCGGCCGATGCTGGGCCAAGGTCTCGGCGGAGAATCCTTGCTTGTCCGCCAGGTGCGGCCGCAGATTCTCGACGAATACGTCGGCATCCTTAACCAGGTTATAAATTGCCCTCCGATTCCCGTCGATTCGCGCGTCAAGGTAAGCCTGGCGGATTCCCGCCTGGCACTGCCAATACATGGTGGGCTCCTCGACCCAGTTCAAGGTGTTGAGGTTCAGGCAATCGGCGCCTTGCGCAGCCAATTGACGCAATACCGCCGGCCCAGCCACGACGTGGACCATTCCAAGAACCCGGATCCCGGAGAGTGGCCGGGAGCCTGGCGGAAATGGTTCTGGTTCACTATCGCCAATCTTTTCGATGTGAATCAGGGGAGCCGCCTCGTGACGCTGATACTGTTCAGTCGACTGAAATTCCCTCCGCGTTCGGCATATCACCAGCGGAACCGCTGCATCCTGCGCGGCGGTCTCTAAGTCGAGCGCGTCCCACTTCCGGGTCGCGCGCTCGAGTTGTTTTGGTAGCGTGCCGCTATCGAGCAGATTCATGATACGCGCGGTGTTCGAACTGTACAGCGAGGTCAGGATGACGAAACGCCCGTCCCGGGTCGGCAGGATATGTGAACCTAGTTCGCCGACGTTTCCTCCGAACATCTGTGGAGTACCATTGACGAGCGTGCAGCCGATCAGAGTATCTTGCCAAGGACTTTGTATAACGTAGGCTTTTCTGAGGTCCACGTGAATGTCCTGGCTTTCCCCCGTGCGATGCTTCCAGATCAGCGCGGAGGCCGCGGCGTTCGCCGCGCTCACCGCCGCCGACGCACAGCCGACCTTGATGTGAGTCGGGCGGATAGGATCCATTCCGGCGAACGTGATCTGCCCGCCAAGCTCTTGGCGGTCGAGCCCAGCTTCCATAAGTAGTCCGTCAACTACACTGATTAAGTCGTCATGATTATTTACAGGTTTATAAGACAATATGAAGCGCCTCCGTCTAAGTCTGTATGTATCTAACTACTTCATTGTGATCGTCCCGCCTTCATCTGTAATCCTTCTTTGGAACGGCCGGCGCACGACACTTTTGTGCAGCTCCGTTGTCCCCTGAAGGTGTTACTTCTCGATGAAGGTGATGTCAGGATGCGTCCTACACATTCCACGGGTGCCGCTTTCGACGACGCTACTCACTCGAAAGTGTTGGTCTGGTTTGCCCCTATCTGGTCTCGCGGAGACCAACCAACGCTCCTAACATGAGTGAGACCGAAGCAGTCGTCTTAAGTTCGCGCCGCCTTGCATGAGTTGCCGGGCGAGTTCGGGATGCTGGAGATGAATACAACAATTATTGGAGCCTTAGCAGCGCTGGGCGGTTCATCGATCGGAGCCATGGCGCCCGTGCTTAGCAGCTATGTGTCGCAGCGAAGCGTAGCGCAGCGTGAGCTCTCGAGCCGCGAAATCAACCTCCGGGAAACGCTATACGCCGAGTTCATCAAGGAGGCCTCGCGGATATACCTGATTTCCCTCACGCACGTCCTTGACGACCTGGACGACTTGGTCTCGCTGTATTCCTTGGTCAGTCGAATTCGCTTATTCGCCTCCGAGCCTGTGGTCGCGGCCGCCGAAGACCTGGTGAAACGCATCGTGGAGCACTACGGGAGTCCGAATTTGACGGTGGAACAAGTGCGTACTGCCGCGCTCACCGCGGCGGCGGACCCACTGGATGTGTTCAGTTTCGCATGCCGGAAAGAGCTTCAGCTTCTCCTCCGCAAGGGTCCGGGACCTGACACGATCCGTGATTGACAGCGCGGCAAAGGGATTTCATGCGGAATCATACGCGTGCTCGGCGGTGAGGCGTAACTCCACTTTCGTACCTCGGTCAGGTTCAGCGAACAGGGTTAGATCGCCGCTAATGATTTTGGCGCGTTCGTGCATGCCCGACAATCCGAAGTGTCCTTCGGCGCCGCCTTTAGCCAGAACGGAGGCGTCGATGCCGTTGCCATCATCGATTACAGCGAGCTGAAATGCCTCGCCGCTGTAGCGGAGTTCCAACTGAATGTGTTTTGCGCCGGCATGGCGAAAGGCATTACGCAGCGCCTCGCTGCCGATGTTGAAGACCTCGTGACGGACACTTGGCCGGAGAATTAGCGGCGCCCCTTGAACGTGAAGTTGGAAGTCCACGGAGTTGTGGATCCGATCGGAAGCGGCGAGATCTTCGCCCAACATCCTAAGGGTAGTCGCAAGGTCATCGGCCTGTGTAAGACCAAGGCGCAATCCGCGAATAGTGCCTCGCGCCTCGAAAATTGCTCGTTCGGCGCGCTCGAGCGCGCGTCCCACTTGTTCTTTGGCTTGGCCTTCGTCAAGAAGGTTGGTGGCCGTTTGAAGTAGCAGGAGAGTTCCCTGGAAGTTTTGCAGCAATGTGTCGTGCAGTTCGCGAGCGATGCGCGTACGCTCCAGAACGCGCTGTTCCAACACTGCTTCCTCCGCTCGCTTCCGGTCTTCGATGTCGAAGGACGTGCCATAAAACTTTACGACCTCGCCTTTCTCGTCGTACTTAGGCACGATGCGGTGCAACAGCCAGCGATATTCCCCGTCCGCCCGCCGCGTCCGCGTTTCCGAGTCGAGTGGTTGTCCGGTTGAAAGCGCAGTGTGCATTTTCACGAGATGCCCTGGTAGATCATCTGGGTGAACCACAGATTTCCAGTTCAAGTCCACCATCTTCTCCGCCGGCAATCCATAGTAATCCAAGGTTTGCCTATTGAAAAACTCGACCCTACCGTCGGGCCAGATTCCCGCGCAAAGCACGGGAATGTCGTCTATTACGTCGCGGAGCTCTTTCTCAGTACGATTGCGAATCGCGTCTTCGCGTTGACGGATCACTTCGTCGGCGCGCTTACGATCCTCAATATCGAAACCGACTCCATACCACTTGACGATCCGCCCGGTTTCGTCGCGCTTAGGTTGATTGCGAATGAGCCACCGGTTATACTCCCCGTCCGCTCGCCCAACCCTGATCTCGCGCTCCAGCGGTTCGCCAGAGGTGACCGACGCGCGCCAGTCTGAGACGAACGCGCCCACATCGTCCGGATGAAGAATGGACTGCCACTTCCACCCCAACAAGCTTTCCAGTGATCGTCCACTGTACGTTAGGCAACGCTCGTTGAAGAAATCAACTGCCCCACCGGGCAAAGCTGTCCAAATATATGCGGGGATGGCTTCGATCAGGGCATCCCCATGGCCCTCTGGATGCGGTTTCTCCACGTCTTTCCACGATACACCGCGCCTCCATTTAGTCGCTAGACCGCGTGGGTTGCGGCGGGGGCTCCAGGGTGGGAAAATTCGATATAGACCCTCGGAGAGGACAGCAGAAGTTGGCCAAGGACGAAACAAACGAGTCTGTGAATTTCAGCAGGCCGTTCTTCGCTGAAGTTCACCGCATGGACCAGGCTAACTACTTGGCCCCGTGTTGGTCTGTCGGTGGGATTTCCGTCGGAAACTATCGGAACGATGCTCCTACGCTTGGCGTGAGCGAGCCCAACGCGCTCATGCCAGTTTATTATGTCCCGGTCATGCTCATGCCGTTACCAGCGCAAAACGCCTGGCAAGACGGACGGCACTGCATAAATCCCCCCAAGCGGGTGGGCGTTGTCAACAGTTACGATCTCCGCCATCGTTGGGAAACCGAGTTGAACTACGCCTTCCACACGATCAGTTTGTACGTTCCACAGGCCGCGTTTGACGAACTTACCGAGGAGCTGGGCCGGCCGCGAATCGAGACCCTCACTTGCCTGCCATCCGAGGCAATTCCCGACCCGACGGCCTATCATCTGGCTCGGGCGTTGGAGTCGATCGTTGACTCCAACGAGGACGTTCCCAGCCTCCTGGCCGACCAAATTCTCACCGCGATGAGACTTCACCTCTCCACGCGGTATGGCGGACTTTGCTTGCCAGCGACTCCCCAGGGCTGCCTGACGTCCCTTCAAATCCGAAACCTGAAGGCGATCATGCTCGATGAACCGCGGCGGAATGTGCGCCTGGCAGAACTAGCCGCCACTTGCGGCATGCCGCTGCATACTTTCGAGCGAAGTTTTCGGAAGCAATTTGGAAAATCACCTCATCAATGGCTTCTCGCCGAAAAGGTCGCGCAGGCTAGAAAGCTGCTGACATACACAGAGATCCCGTTGGCCGGCATTGCCCTTCGATGTGGCTTTAGCGATCAGGCCCATCTGACGCGTATCTTCGCGCGGATCGTGGGTGCGACTCCCGGGGTGTACCGCCGCGCCCGACGCCACTGATTGTGGCCATTTGTCTTGAGCTGAGTAGAATCCTTCAAAAAGTCATGCCTTTCGTTCAAGACGGACACTTGCAAATGCGATTATCGTCATCTTAAGGCTTTCAGAGTGGACCGATGAGTTTGCGGGAAGTTCACGGTGTCGTCGAATGCGGTCAAAGCTTGGCGGCCGGAACACGCCTTTCCCCGGGACGGTGTATCGATGCCGGCTTCCATTAGCGTTCTTTGCGCGGACGATCACCCAGTAATGCGGGACGGGATCGCCTTCGCGCTTCAACAAGAACGGGACATCGAGTTGGTTGCGGAAGCCAGAGACGGATCCGAAGCAATTAAGGCGTTCCGGCAGCATCGCCCAGACGTCACGCTGATGGATTTGCAAATGCCAGGGATAAATGGCTTGGCCGCAATGACCACGATTCTGGGGGAGTTTCCCAATGCCCGGATTGTCGTTCTTACTACCTATTCCGGGGACGTTCACGCCAGCCGTGCGCTGAAATTGGGCGCGATGGGCTATATGCTGAAGAGCATGCTGCGAACGGAATTGGTTTCGGTCGTCCGGGAGGTCCATGCCGGACGAAAGCGCATCCCACACGAGATCGCGGAGGAGATAGCCTACCACCTGATGCTGGAGCCTTTGTCGGAAAGAGAACTGGAGGTGATCCGCTGCATCGCGAAAGGCAATTCCAACAGGATCGTCGCGGATACACTTGGCATCTCAGAGGACACCGTGAAGGGACATATGCGCAATGTCCTAACAAAACTTCAGGCGAACGACCGGACGCATGCGGTCACGATCGCGTTGAAGCGCGGTTATCTCGAAGGCTGATCGGCAATGTTGCCGAACCGGAAGTCGTCCGGCCTACTGGTGATCCTCGCAATTGCCACGATCGCGCCTCTTTGGGGATCCCAAACAACATCTCCAGGAAGCGGCTATATCGAAGCGACGTTCACCATGGAGGACGGGCTCGACTCGTCGATCATCAACGCAATTGCACAGGCTGAGAACGGAATGCTGTGGGTCGGCACGTCGGAAGGGTTAAGCATGTTCGATGGGCATTCATTCAATCGCGCCTTTGGCGCCCTAACCACACTACTCAGCGACGATGGGAACGGAAACTTGTGGGCGGGAACCGCCAGCGGAGCGGCGCGCTTCGGCCGAGCGCGTCTGGATGACTTCGCTATTCTGAATTGGCCCACTTCGATGCTCTGATTTGGCCCCCCTGCACGAACAGAAACCGATTATCCTGTTTTGGGCCTTGCGGTCCA
>JBEKNN010000165.1:0-20688 GCA_049522755.1 Bryobacteraceae bacterium
CTCAGAACGCTCAGCAGGGCCAGCAAGGGCAACAGGGCCAGAGCCAGCAGGGCCAGAGCCAGCAGGGGCAGCAAGGCAAACAGGGTCAACAAGGGCAGCAAGGGGGCCAATCTGGCCAACAAGGACAGCAGAGCCAGTCCGATCAGTTGGGCCAGATGGCGCAGCGCGGCCAGCAGCAGGGGCAACAGGGCCAGCAGCAAAACGGCCAGCCCCAAAGCGGTCAGCAAGCCCAGCAGGATCAAAATCAGCGCCTCCGCGGCGCCGATCCCAAGAAACTGCAGCAGGCGCTGGAAAGTTTAGAGCAGGCCGAGCAGGATATGCGCAAGGCGGCAGCCGCGCAACAGCAGGGCGGACCGCAGAGCGATGCGGATGCGCGCCGCGCGGCGGAACGGATGAACGAGGCCGCACGGGATCTCGCCGGCATGCGCAGCCAACAGTCCAGCGGGCAGGTAGACGATCTGGCGCGCCAGGCCGACGAGTTAGCGCGTAAGCAGCAGCAGTTCGAGGGCGACATGCGCCGCGCCTACACGCAGACGCAGGGCAACGTGACGCGCGAGCAGGCCACTCAGCTTGCCGACCAGCACCAGGCCGAAGTGGGCCAGGTCAAGAAGCTGGAACAGGACATGCAGAACGCGGTCCGCGATTTGATGGCGACCCAGCGGGACACCTCCAGTAAGGTGCGGCAGGCGTTGAGCGACATGCAGCAGGCGGAAATCGAGCGCGACATGCAGCGCAACGCGGAGTGGATCCGCCGCGGCATGATCGATTACGCCGCCATGTCGGAAGCGCAGATCACCTCCGGGCTTAACGACCTTCGCGATAAGCTGGGCCAGATTCAGAAGCAGATGGCCCAGGGCGGGCAAGGCGGCAAGAACGACAAAGCCGGCCAGGAAGATAAAACCCTGCAGGATACGCTCAGCCAGGTGGAGCAATTGCGGCAGCAGGTGGAAGCGCGCGCCGCTCAATTGCGAGCGCAGAACGGGCAGAACGGCCAACAGGGCGGTCAGCAGCGGCAGGGACAGCAGCTTTCGCGCGACGGCCAGCAGGGGCAACAGGGCGGCCAGCAGCAGGGTGGTCAGCAGGGGCAACAAGGGCAACAGGCTGGCCAGCAAGGACAACAAAGCGGCCAACAGGGCCAACAGGGTCAGCAAGGTCAAGGTGGACAACCGGGCGGTCAGCAGGGCCAACAAGGCGGACAACAAGGGCAGCAGGGTGGACAAGGTCAGCAAGGCAGCCCGCAGACCGGCGGCGGCGACAATAACAACCGCGGCGCCAACGGTGGTTACAACAACGGCGGCTACGGCGGCGATTATTATGGCTACCGCGGCGGGCCCATCCGCGATCAGGACATCCAGAACACTTACCGCAACGCGCTACAGAGCTTGCAGCAGCTTCAACAGCAATACCGCGGCGACCCCAACGCGACTCGCGATATCAATAATCTGATCCGCGACTTCCGGCAGTTCGATCCGTACGCTTTGAACAACGATCCGCTGTTGAGCCAGCGCATACAGGCCGCGCTGGGCAACATCGAGCAAGTGGAAATGGAGCTTCGCCGCAAAGTGGAGCAAGCCGGCGGCGACGGCAGCGTCCGCAGCCCCGGCAGCGAGCCCGCGCCGCAAGGCTACAGCGATGCCGTGGCGGAATATTTCCGCAAGCTCAGCAAGACCGCCAAACAGTGAAGCAACCTCAATGTCGCTTACTTTGCCCGTGGCAGTAGGGCGGACCCCCTGGTCCGCGCGGGTCCCCCTGGACCCGCTCTTCGCCGGGCCAAATCAGCCCGACGCGATTCCTGAGAGGCCGGCCGGGGGTGCGGCTGCGGGTTGAACAACCTGCCCCACACATCAAACATCGTCATCGTCGGAGCCGGAATCTCCGGCCTCTCCGCCGCCTACTATCTCGCCCGCGCTGGCAAGCCCTCTCTCATCCTTGACCCCCGCCCGCGCGCCGGCGGCGTCATCGAGACCGAGCGCGTCGAAGGCTGCACCATCGAAGGCGGTCCCGACAGCTTTCTCGCCGCCAAACCCGAAGCGCTGGCTATGATCCGCGTGCTGGGCCTCGAAGGCGAGATCGTCGCCTCCAACGACCACCAGCGAAGCACCTACATCCGCAAGCACGGGCGCATGGTCCGCATGCCCGACGGTCTCATGATGGTGGTTCCCACCAGGATCGTGCCGATGGCTCTCTCCGGGCTGCTCGGCTGGGGAACCAAAATCCGCATGGGCCTCGAATTCTTTCGCCGCCCCGGCCCGCCGCAACCCGACCGCTCCATCGCCGAATTCGTCCGCGATCACTATGGGCAGGAGGCCGTGGACTATCTCGCCGAACCTCTGCTTTCCGGCGTCTACGGCGGCGACCCGCGCAATCTCAGCGTCAACAGCGTGCTTCCGCGCTTCGCCGACCTCGAAAAGCGTTACGGCAGCCTCACCCGGGGAGTGCTGGCCAACCGCCCCAAACAAAGCGGCGCCGCGCTGTTCCAAACTCTCAAGGGCGGCTTAGGCCAATGGGTCGACGCCATTCTCGGCGCCATCCGCGACAAATGTGAACTGCGCCAAGTGGGCGCGGACGCCATCGAACGCACCCCTGGCGGATTTCGAATCAAGGCCGGCGGCGAGTGGTTGGAAGCCGGACACGTGGTATTAGCCTGCGAAGCGTACAACGCCGCCAAATTACTCGACGGCCGCCTGGCAGAGCTACTCAATGGAATCGCTTACAGTTCCTCGGTGGTCGTAGCGCTAGGGTACGACGGGCCGCCTCCGATGCCCGGTTTCGGTTTCCTCATCCCCAGAAAGGAACGGCGGCAGATCTTGGCATGCACGTGGGTGGGAACCAAGTTCCCTTTCCGCGCGCCGCAGGGCACAACTCTCGCCCGCTGTTTCCTGAGCGGCGAGGACGAGCCGGATATCGGCGCCATCCACCGCGAGCTGCAGGATCTGGCGGGCGTCTGTGGGCAGCCGCGATTCCATCGCATTTTCCGTTGGCCGCGCGCCATGGCGCAGTACGGCGTGGGCCACGCGCAGCGCGTAGCAGAGATCCAGGAACTGGCCGCGGGGATTCCCGGACTGCACCTGGCCGGCAACGCCTACAGCGGCATCGGCATCCCGGATTGCGTCCGCACCGGTAAGCAGGCCGCCGATAAGATAGTCGGGTCTATGGCTATCGTCCGGCTTTAACGTAAGCTTTGATAGTGTCCAGCGTTTGCGCTCGTTTTTTTGTGCCCGGATTATCGCGATCTTTAGATAGTCGGGAATTCTGAGACATTTGCTCACCAAAAAGCTTGACAGCTACAATCATTAATCGATAGGATCGTTACCGTTCTGGGACCCGGTGGTTTTGGCTTGGGTTAGTTTTTAGTACTGAGAGTAGTACTAGTATCCAAGTTCCTATTAGGCCTGTAATGCGTATTAGTCCACGCAACGGAAAGCCGCCCCTCCAGCGCCATGTCGTCGCGAAATATGCTATGTGGGGCAGCTTCGTGTTTTGCCTACCCGGTCCAAGACTCCGCCACTGTAGTTGGGCGAGAAAGCCAAAATCTCTGGCGCAAGGCAGCGCCATCCCCGAAGTTCGCGGGACCGGCCCTTCCCTACACACCGTCTTCCGTGGATCTCCGTCCCGGCCGGTGCAGACTTACTGGGTCATTCACGGCCCTGGGATTTCGCCGATCTGCCGTTCGCATGTCAATTCCCTGAACATAGAGAACCGGGCGATGATGCTGGTCCGGAGTGCACACGTTGAATGTTAAAGCAAGCTGGTCAAACAGTAAAAGGAAACTGGTCTGGCGACATGGCCACATCTTCAGCGTTGGGGCGCAATGGCGGGGCTCAGCCAAACGAGCGGAATAAAGCCGAGCTTGCGGCGGTCCTGGCGTCCGATATCTTCAATCGTTCGCCGAAACTCTCCCGCCTGCTTGTCTATCTGTGCGAGAAGTGTTTTCAGGGCCTGGCGCAAGAGATCACGGAGTTTGGCATTGGCTTGGATGCCCTCGGCCGCGACCCCAGTTTCGACCCGCAACGGGACTCTCTGGTCCGCGTTGACACGCACCAACTTCGGAAGCGCCTGAAACAGTACTACGAGTCGGAGGGGCGCGACCATGAGGTTCGGATCGTCCTCCCAGGCGGGCAATATATCCCGCAATTCGTGCCTCAGGCCGAACTTGGCCCTTCCGAGAATAAGGACTCCAAGGGGGCTGAATCTCCGCCGGACCAACCGCAGGCGGCGACAGCTTCCCAAGCTCCGAATCCAATCAAGGCGAAACTGGCGTGGGTCGCGGGAGCGGCGCTGTTATTCTCGGTTTGCTGGTGGTTGGCGGCGGCCGGCCGGGGGAGCGCGGCCCGGCGGGGTGCGGCGCCAGTTCCTGCAGCCCCTCCGATAGCGACCCGCGACGAGGCTGTGATCCGGATCGCCACCGGCGACCGGCATGGCGATTATTCGGACAAACTCGGCAGAGTCTGGTTGTCCGATCGCTTTTTCCGCGGCGGCGCAACCTTTCGCCGCGGGCCCGTGCCAATCCAGCGCTCGCTGGACCCTGAGTTGTTTTGGAGCGGCCGTGAAGGCCAGTTTGTCTACGATATCCCGCTCAGTCCCGGAACCTACGAGCTCCACCTCTATTTCGCCGAAACGGGCACGGAGTCTCAGCGCATGGTGACCATGGCTGTCAACAGCCTGCCGGTCCCCGCCTTGGACATAGCTTCCGATGCCGACGGCGTAAATACCGCCACCGTGAAGATATTTAAGGATATTTCGCCTGCTAGTGACGGCGCACTCCACCTTACCTTCCTGGGCAGGAGTTTTCTAAACGCGCTGGAAATCTTCCCCGGCGCCCCTGGCAAGATGCGGCCTATCCGTTTAATAACCCGCGACACCGTATACCGCGACCGCCTTGGGCAGCTCTGGATGCCGGATGAGTACGGCGTAGGCGCCCGCCGAAGACACATACCCGGCGCGCAGGTGGAGGGCTCCTCCGATTCGGGCCTTTATCAAAGCTATCGCGTCGGCCATTTCAACTATTCGATTCCGGTTATCGAAGGGATGCGCTACACTGTCACACTGTATTTTTCGGAGCCGTTTTTTACGCAAGCCAGACCGGAAAGCGGAGTCGGCAGCCGTGTTTTCGATGTCTACTGCGACGGGACCACCTTGCTGAAGGGCTTTGACATCGTTAAGGAAGCGAGAGGCGGGAACCGCGCGCTGATACGCGTATTCCACGGAATTCCCGCTTCGCCCCAGGGGAAAATCGACCTTGACTTCGTTCCTGTGGTTAATTATGCGCTCATCAACGCCATCGAGGTCGTCGAAGAATAGACGGCGAATGGCGGCCAAGCCCCCGCCACGCACGTTAAATTAACCCAATTAACCCTCTTAACTTGATCTCCTCCGAACAACCCGCATACACTTTCAATGGAAATTCCCAAAAACGAGGACTCGGAGCAAGTGTATGCGACATACGCGTAAGACATCGCTTTTTGAACGGGCACACATCTTGCGTCATGCATCCGCGAAACGGATAATGACGTATCTGGCGGCGACTCTGGTTGCCTTCGCTCTAACATCTATGAGCGCCATGGCGCAGTACATCACCGGCGCAGCCGCTACATGCGGCAACCAGGTGTGGGCGACGGGCAACGTGTTGCCCGCGACTACCCCCGCCTGGATGAACCCGTCAGATCCTACCTGGACGCCGTCCAACCCGTACACGCCCGCCAATCGGGCGATAGCCCTGCTCAACGCGATGACGATGGGCCAGATTCAGTATGAGATGGCCAGCTCGGGCGGTACCTTCGAAACTGCGAAGACCCTGAACGGCAACGTCGAGGCAGTCAACGACGTCATTGGGTGCGGCAATGGTTCACGGCACCTTCCGGGGCTCCCGATCTTGTGTATACAGACCTATCGCATCACCAACGGTCCCCCTGGGATCGGTCAGGACGATTGCGCTACTCAGACAAAAGCTACGGCTTTACCTGGCGATCTCACGATGGTGGGGTCATGGGATCCAGCGATGGCGCTCGCGTATGGCCAGGTAATCGGCTCGGAAATGTTGAGCACGGACAACCAGGTTACCGAGGGGCCCGGCATGGACATGCTGCGCATACCGCAAGGGGGGCGCGCTTTTGAATATGCGGGCGAAGACCCGTTCCTGGCAGGGACGATGGTCACCCAGATAGTCCAAGGGAATCAAGGTTATGGCACCATCGCGATGTGCAAGCACTTCCAGGGGAACGAAGAGGAAGTGGACCGGACGAGCGCCAGCGATGTTCTTGGCGAGCAAGCCAGGAACGAAATCTACTTCACGCCCTTCCGGATGTGCGTCGAAGACGGGCCGGCTCTTTCCGTCATGTGCGCCTATAACCTGGTAAACGGCATACATCAGTGCCAGGATCCCACTTCCCTCACCGATGCCCTGCGCACCCAATGGGGCTTTGGCACAATCGGGTATACCAGCACCTTGAACTCGGGCGCTTCCTCCACAAGACTGTCCCCGGGCTACGTCCAGTCGGACTTTGGCGCTATCAACAGCACTTCGCCATCGATATTGGCTGGGGCAAATATGGAGGAGAACAGTATTACGCATTTTACCCCTGCCTTCCTCAGCGACGCGCTCTCCTATCGCCCCGCCGATGGGTGCCCCAGCGGCTCCCCCAACCCCGGCATCGCCCCCAGCCCCGTCTGCCCTTCCGGCACGCCCATGGGCGTCGTCAGCGCCAACGCATACCAGACCGCTACTAACAACACCGGCCCGTTTGGTCCCCCGCCTTGTGGACTGAACGCTTATGAGAATCCCAATTGTTTCACGCCGCTGCAGCTCTATACTCTCATGCAGCAAAGGTTCACCGCGAATTTCCAGGCGGGGATATTCGACCGGTCTGAAGGGGGGTTGGCGGGCACGTACAATACGACGACGCCCAATCCGGCGCCCGCTTCGTACCCTGGATTACCGATGCCTCCGTATCCTACTGGAACATCAACGACCACCGGGCCGCAGATCGACTTGGCTGACGCGATTGCACACAGCGCCACTGCCAGGTCCATCGCCGATCAGGGCGCGATTCTGTTCAAGAACGCGAACAACACCCTCCCTCTCCAATGCAGCGGCGCGCAGAACATCGCGTTGATCGGACCCTCGAGCCTCGTCTCCTCCGCATACACTGGCGGCGGCGGTAGTTCCCAGATAGCGCCTATCTTTAGCGTCGCTCCGCTGGCGGCTCTTCAACAGGCCTGCCCCGCGGCGACCATAACGGTATACCCCATTACTAATACCACCACCACGGTTGCCGCTGCCGAAGCCGGCGCCGCATCAGCCAACATCGCTATCGTCATAATCGGCGACGAAGAAACGGAGGGTTCCGATCGAGCCACCGTTGGCATGGTTGCGTTAAATGGCGGCCCGTTGCCAGACCTCATCGTCCAAGACATCGTCGGAGTCCAACCGAATACGGTCGTCGTTCTGGTGAACGGCGACACGGTTACGCTGGGCAACCCGAATACGAATCCTTGGCCCAATCAGGTCCGGGCGATTCTGGAAGTGGGGTACCCCGGCCAGGAATATGGCGATGTCATTGCAGATCTGTTGTTCGGCTCGTGCACTACTTGGAATGTGCCGTCGTCGAACCTCGTGCATCAGTGCGTCCCAAATGCCATCAATACCTATGCCGTGAACCCTTCCGGCAAGAGCTGGGGGACCTTTCCGGTATTGGCCACGGACGTCCCTGCCTCCACCACGGAGGAGTATGGCATTGCAGCCCCTCCCGGCGTAACCCAAACCAATCCCATCCCCCTACCGTCCCTGTATACCGCCAGTGCCATCAGCAGCGCACCGGCCAGCGCACCGTCTGCCAGCACGCCGGCCGGCGATAGTTATTACTACAACCAAACTTACGACGGCCTATATTACTACTACAACGAAGGGTTGGAGATCGGCTACCGCTGGTACGATGCGCAAAACATTACGCCGGAGGTTTGCTTCGGTTTCGGCCTTTCGTACTCGACGTTCACCATTACCAACGTCTCGGTGACGCCATCCACCAATGGGGTCACGCCGATTACCGTCACCGGTACCGTGACCAACACTTCGGGCCCCTATGGCGCCGAGGTGGTGCAGGTCTATCTTGGGTTCCCCGCAAATCTCGGCGAACCGCCCAGGCGGCTCGTCGGTTTCGAGAAGGTTTGGCTGAATCCGGGCCAGTCACTGCCCTTCACCATTACGATTAACCCGGCCGCCACGAATTACCCTCTGTCGTACTGGAACGCCACGACTCACAATTGGGCGATTCAGCCCGGCAACTATACCGTATATGTGGGCAACTCGTCCGGGTCGGTGGGCAGTGCGCCCAATTTTGCCTGCACGCCTTTCGCATATACCGGCAGCCTCACGGTAGGCAGCCCGACTTCGGAAACGGCTACGAATGTGAACGCGTCGGTTTCCGTGACTTCCAGCGGCCTGATTTATCAGAGGCTGGCGAAAACCGGCGCCGAAACCGTCACGATTTGCAATAACAGCGCTGTCTCAGCCGTTGCCGGACCGATATATCTGGTGCTGTCTATCACCGGATCGGGAGTGACGGCTGCGAACAACACGGGTACGAGCACTGCCTTGGGCGGCGCTCCGTACTGGACAGCGCAGCCCGGCCCGCTTGCGCCTGGCGCGTGCGTGCCAGTCACGGTGACGTTGTCGTATGGCATCGATAATTTCTCCACTACGGCAGCGGTTTACTCGGGCTACCCGATGAGTATTAACTAGCAGGTTTCATCAACTCAAGGAGGAATCGTATGTACATTGCAAAAACGCTTCTAGGTACAGCATGCTGTCTTGGTTTGATTCTAACCGGGCCGGCATTCGGAGATATTCTGAACTACCAAATCACGGTGAATACGGCCAGCGTATCCGGCACGACGGGGTACATAGATGTAGGGCTCGATCCAGGGAGCCTGGGTGCGCTGGGGGTGATTGCGGCGATAAGCGACTTTTCGGGTGCGACGTTAAGCACGAACACGACGACTAGCGGAACGGTGACCGGGACAAACCTCTATTTTATCGATGGCGACGTGTCGACCACGCCCGCCAGTTCCCCTATTCTGCTCTCAGCCACGAACACGCTCACGATGGGGAACGACGATCCAAACAACGAGCTAACCCAAGCGCTGACGTTTGGAACTTCGCTCACCTTCGACCTGACGCTTTCCGGCCCGGGCGTAAGCGTGTTGGGCCACGCAGGCGGCACGTCCGGAACCACGTTTGTTTTGGATTTCCTTAACGACGCTCAAACCGCTTACCTGTTGAGCAGCGATCCTACAGGCAGCACGGCTTCGCTTTGGGCGACAGGCGTGATTTCCATCGCCAACAGCGGGGTCGTTACGTCGGTTGATAATCCGGGGCCGGGTGGCGGCCCGTCCGATGAGGCAACCACGCTGAGTTCGGAAACAATCACGCCGGAACCCTCATCGGTGCAACTGGTGCTGATGGGCGCCGGGCTGCTGATCCTCGCCGTGAGTAAGAGAAGGCGGATAGCACAGCGATGTGCCGGCCGATTTTCGTAATGATCGGCCCGCGGGCACGAGAGGCTCGGGGGCGAACTGCCTCGCGTCGCCATCGGCTCTGCTTCCGTGTGAGCCTATCAAATGAGAAACGGCGTTTGATCGCAAGTAGGCGTCCCCCGACTCGGCCGGCTACTTGCAACCGGCGAAGAAGCGGCCGAGTGAAAGGGATGCCCAGATGATCGCGATCCTGTGCGGCTCCCGTCTCGGGCGGCGGCCGGCGTCTTTCCAATCGCCCACAAGTGAACCGCGGCAGTAAGTTGCGCCAAGAACACCAGTTCTGAAACACCGGTTACGTAGCCCGCCTTTGGCGCTATGCACCGATTGATCTGGTTTAGCTTAGCTACCGCGGCGCGGCTAGCGCCGCCCGATGCGCCGCGGACGATTCGCGCGACCCGCAGGCGACCAAAGAAAGGGAGCATGGACTCGACCGTTTCTTTGCCGTTTCTTGAAAGGGACACGCCAGGCGAAGGGCCTGGAGGCAAGAGCTGACAAGCGCATAGGTGCACAAACAGACAAACGGACTTTTAAGCTTGCATAGCGGCTCGGATTGCTATTACAATAACGGCAAACAGTGTTGCGGTTTCAACAAGTGGCCGCGAACGCTAAGGTAACGATATCAGGGTCAGGAAAGAGGTTAGTCATGCGAGGTCTACGTTCGATCTTTTACTTTTTCCGGCTGGCCGTCTTTAGCGCCAGCTCAGCTTTTTCACAAGCAGTAAGCTCCACCATCATTGGCACTGTCCTATCAGAGGTTCGGATATGAATACCTGGATACGGTCAAGCGGCCTCGGATTGTGCGTGGTGGCCGTAGTGCTACTTTCTCTTCTTTTTTCCGTTTCTCTGTTTGGCCAAGCGGTGAACGCCACGCTTTTGGGATCGGTATCGGATGTATCCGGGGCGTCGGTGGCCAACGCCAAGGTGACCCTTACCGAGTCCAATACCAACGTCAGCCGCACAGCTCAAACCAACGAGAGCGGCAATTTTGTTTTTTCCGATCAGCCTCCGGGCAATTACACTGTCACGGTGGAGATGACCGGATTTAAGAAAGAGACGCGCAAGGATATTGCGCTGCTGGTGAACACCGCCCAGCGCGTGGACATCAAGCTTCAGCCCGGCGACGTCACCGAAACCGTCGAGGTCACCGGCGCTCCACCGGCGTTGCAGACGGACCGCGCCGATACCGGCCGCAACATCGACTCGATGGTGGTGTCGGAACTGCCGGTTCTGGTCAGCAACCGCAATTATCAAGCCCTGCTGGCCCTGGTGCCCGGCACGTCGCCGCCAACTGAGGAGCACTCCCAGTTCTTTAACGCCTCGGACTCGCTGCAGACCGAAGTCAACGGCGCCCCGCGCGTGGCGAATAATTACCAGATCGAGGGCATCGACGACAACGAGCGCACCGGCTTGTTGCAGATCCTGATCCCGCCGCTCGAAGCGATTCAAACGGTGGACGTCTCCACCAGCGACCACACCGTCGATTTGGGACGCGGCGCCGGCGCGGTCACTAACGTGATCCTGAAGTCGGGATCCAACCAGTTCCACGGCTCCCTCTACGAATTCCTTCAGAACGGCGATTTCGACGCGCGCAACTTCTTCCAGCCCTCGGTAGCCGCCGTCCACTACAACTACTTCGGCGGCACCATCGGCGGACCCATCAAAAAGAACAAGTTGTTCTTCTTCGCCGATTTCTTGCGTACCAGCGATCACGAAGCCAACGCCAACACCGAGACGATACCGTCGCCGCTATCGCGCACCGGAAACTTGAGCGAGGCCCTGGCTGGCTCCAGCCCCGCCTTGGTTTACGATCCGCTAACCGGGAATACGACCACCGGTGTAGGGCGGACTCCATTCCCCAACAACATCATTCCCACAAATCGCCTGAACCCGATCGCGCTCAACATCCTGGCCCTGGTGCCCAACCCGAATCAAGCGTACAGCACCCTGGCGCCGTCCAACAACTACTTCGCCCTGCTGCCCTTCACCAAAGACAACGACTTCACCGACGGGAAGGTGGACTACACCATCAGTGAGAAGGACCGCCTCAGCGTCCGCTTCAGCTTCCAGCGTCCGGTAGTCTACCAGGCCCCCATATTTGGCCCAGCCGGTGGCGACGCCAATGGCGCTTTCGAGGGCACGGGACTTCAGGATACCTACAGTACCGGCTTTAACTGGGACCACGTTTTCTCGCCCACCCTGCTGAACGAATTCCGCTTTGGCGTGGCATACTACCACAACTCGGCGCAGGAGAGCGACTATGGATTGAACGCTTCCACAAGCCTGGGAATCCCTGGCATCAATGTCAGCCAGTTCGACAGCGGCTTGGTGGGTATCAATATTGGCGCATTTACCGAGCCGCTGGTGGGATATTCCGCCAGTTTGCCCTGGATCCGTGCGGAGGCCAACATCGATTTGGTTGACAACGTGACCAAGACGTACGGCAACCACACCTTTACGATCGGTTTCGATATGCGCCGCATCCGTGACGACCTACTGCAGACGCAGACCTATAGCCCGCGCGGCGTCTACACGTTCGGCACTGCCCAAACGCAGTGCGCGGGTGACTGCCTGCTCGCCAACGGCACCACGAGCTCGGCGAGCACCCCGAACAACACCACTTCGTGGGCCAACGACTTGGCGAGCTTCCTGCTGGACAGCCCCGGGGCGGGGGGCACCGGCCGCGACTTCAGCGGCACGTTCCCGACTTACCGGGCCTGGTACTTCTTCCCATACGCCGCCGATAGGTGGCAGGTCAGCAAGAAGCTGACTGTGGATTTTGGGCTGCGCTGGGAATTCTATCCGCCAGGCCTGCCGGCCTTCCCCGGCCAGTTTTCCAACTACATTCCGTCGAACAACACGCTGGTGGTCGGTGGCGTGGGCGGCAACCCCAACAATGGGGGCTTGGCCGACCACCTGAACTACCTTGCGCCGCGTTTGGGCGTGGCGTACCGCTTGACGGAGAAGACGGTTCTCCGGGCGGGGGCCGGCGTCAGTTATACGCCGTTTGAGGACAATACGTACATTAACAACAACTATCCGACAAAAGGCAACATCGGAGCGGTACAAGGCGCCAGTGCGTATACCTCCGCGTTCTACAACGGGTCCCTTCTGAACTTCGAAAGCGGTCTCCCAGTGCCCGCGCCGCAGCCCATCCCGTCCAACGGGATTTACAGCGTCGCGGCCTTGGGCTTCAATGGTTCTACGGAAGGCTATTTCCCGACAAACTTCAAAAACCCTCATATAATCGCATGGAACTTCTCGCTCCAGCAGTCGTTGCCGGCTCATTTCACGATGGATATTGCGTATGTGGGCAATCACGGCGTGGACATGGGCGCGTCGGAAAACATCAATGGCAGCCAGGTGATCGCACCCACCTCCGCGGGCGACCCCGCCTACCTGCCGTACTTCCCGCACACAGGCGCCATAGACCAGTATTTCGTGCCGGTGTCCTCAATGTACAACGCCCTGCAAGTGAAGATTGACCGGCGCTTCGCCTCCGGGCTAAGCATCACTTCCTCGCTCAGCTACCAGAAGGGCATGGCTGACTACAACGGCGGCGACGACGATGGATTCTACGGCTTCTATTTGAACGGGCAAAATCACCGTAATTGGGGGCTGAACGATTTCAATCGTACCGTGACCTTCGTGCAGAGCTACGTGTACCAACTACCCTTCGGTAAAGGGAAACAATTGCTGGGCTCCGCTTCGCGGGGGCTGGACATGATCGTGGGTGGATGGCAGATCGAGGGTATCCTGTCGGTCATGACCGGAACTCCCTTCACCGTGACTTACAGCTCAACGTACTTGAACCTCGACCAAGGCGGCACGAATACGCCCATCGAAGTGGATCCGAGCGTCCAAATTCTGCACGGCATCAACACCACCTCGAACGGCGGATCCCCGTGGTTTAATACGGCCGCGTTTGCCGCGCCACCCTGTCAGTCGGCTACGCCTACCCCGGCCTGCCCGACCGGGGCGATCGATCAGATCGGCGGCGCCGCCCAACAGGTCGGCAACGTGGGACGCAATTCCTTGATCGGTCCGGGATTCTTCAACCTGAATGCTGCCCTCTCCAAGACCATGCACTTCAGCGAACGCGTCGCCCTGCAACTTCGGCTGGAAACTATAAATACAACCAACACCCCGCAGTTCGCCAATCCGAACACTAGTTGCTGCACCGCGAACAACGCCAACTTCGGATTCGTGACGGGCACCGTCGGCAGCGGTTCCGGTTCGGTCAACGCCGGCACCGGCGGCCCTCGCAGCCTCCAATTGGCGGCGAAGTTGACGTTCTAGCTTTTCGAGAAGTAGTTTTTGGCCACCGGGGCGGCGCCCGCCGCACCGGTGGCTATCGCTGTTTTTCGAGACGATCCAGCATTTTCCGGATCTCCGGGTCGGGCTTGATGCGCAGCGCCGCTTCGAAATGCCGGGTGGCGTCCGGCATTCGGCCAGGTATCCCCGATAACGCAATCCCCAGATTGACGTGCGCGTCGGCGGAATTGGGATCGATGCTCAACGCAGCTTCAAAATGCGACATCGCCTCCTGCACCCGCCCGGCGCCCGCCAGCACCACTCCCAGATTGTTGTGCGCGTCTACATAATCCGGCCTAAGCCGCAAGGCTTCCTCGAAGTGTGGGATCGCCTCCTCCGGCTTGCGGCTCCTGGCCAGATCGATACCCATGTTGTATTGCATTTCGGCGGCATTGGACTGCACCTGCGCCAGGTTTTTTCGCGCCTCCGCATAATCCGGCTTGAGGCGGAGCGCGGTTTGATACTCGGCGATTGCCTCCGGCACGCTTCCGGGAGTCGCAGCTAAAGCGTTGGCCAGATCGTTATGCGTGATGGGCGAATCGGGAAGGACTCGCAGCGCCGCCTCATAATGGGCGATCGCCTCCGGGATCCGCCCGGATTTTGCCAAGGCATTTCCGTAGTCGGTTTGCACGTTCGCGGCATCGGGTTCGATTTCGAGCGCGGCTTGATATTGCGCGATTGCTTCAGGGAAGCGCCCATCGTCGGCAAAGGCTACGCCGAGATTATGGTGCGCAAGATAGTTGCCGCGGGTCACATCGAGCGCGTGACGAAAGAGCGTCTCGCTATTCCGCCAATATTGGATCTGTGCTTCGCACAGCGCCGCGCACGCCAGGCACGCGACAATGGCCGCGGAAATGGCGGCCTTGCCCTTAAGAACTTCTGCCAGGCCCCATACCAACATAATGCTCAAGCCCACCATCGGGAGGTACGTGTACCGATCCGCACGAGCTTGCGCGCCGACTTGGATGAGACCAATGACCGGCACAAGCGTTCCCAGATACCACAACCATCCCACCGCAAGGTAAGGACGCGAACGCCGCTCCCGCAGCACGACCATCGAGACGCCCGCAAGCAGCAGCGCTGACAGCGCAATTTGCCATACCGGCAGGTCGCGTGGATAGGGATAGAACACCGCCAGCCTCACGGGCCAAAACATCTTAACGATGTAGATCGCGTACGATACCACGGCGTTCTCCACCCGTAACCCAAGCGGGAATTGCCCAACTTCGCGGACCGCGCCGCTGCTTCTTTGGACCAGGTAGGCGGCGGTGGCGGCGGCGGCGGACAGTGCCAGCATCGGAATCTTCACTCGCAGGGCGGAGCGGAGCGGCTGGCGTAGCGGCCATCTATCGAGTAACAACAGCACAAACGGAAGCGTCACGACCATCGGCTTGGACATGAGTCCCAGGCAGAAGGCCAGCAGCGTAAGCCAATAATGCCGGCGGACATAGCTCCATAGCGCCAAGAACCAAAAGAACGCGCTGAGCGCGTCTTTTCGCTCCGCGATCCAGGCGACGGATTCCACGTGTAAGGGATGCACGGCGAAGAGCATGGCCACGAATGCGCTGGGCCACGTCGCGCTGGTGGCGGCGCGGAGGAATGCGAAGAGGAACACCGTGGCAAACGCGTGAAGCAAGGCGTTGGTGAAATGGTGTCCGCCTGGCCGGAGATCGAAGATCTCCACATCGAGCAGGTGCGAAAGGCGGGTAGCGGGAAACCAATTCGCGGCCTCGGAGCTGGTAACCGCCCAGACCACCCCGTCCATGCTGAGGCCGCCGCGCACGTGCGGATTGTTAGTGACGTAGTCCGGATCGTCGAAGTTGACGAAGCCGAAACGGAAAACCGGCGCATAGACCAGTAGCGTTGTCAAGAAGAGCCCAAGACTAATGCCGAGTATGAGACGGCGGTTCGGCGCCTGCCGAGTTGTCTCAAATGTCGCGTTCGATGACGGCGCGGGAGGCTGCTCGGACATGCTCCTACCGATACGAGGATTTTTCTTGCGCAAGGGAGCTGCAAGCCTCCAACTGTGATTCTACATTCTCAAGTGGGGCTTCGACCTCAAGCGTGTTCGGAAGACATGTTTTGGTGAAACGATAGGC
This sequence comes from Bryobacteraceae bacterium, assembly GCA_049522755.1. Lineage (GTDB taxonomy): Bacteria > Acidobacteriota > Terriglobia > Bryobacterales > Bryobacteraceae > PALSA-243. Next base: position 15,942 of record JBEKNN010000165.1, read on the forward strand.
TAACGCGCCTTGGGAGCCGGAATATTCAAGGTCAACCGGTCCGGATCTCCGTAATACCGCAACTCCAACGCGTCGCCCTTTTTCATTCCCTTGGGCCGCGGAAAATAGAGGTACCCCGCGATGGGCTTGGAGGTCTTCGCATCCGGCAGTTCATTGTCCATCAGGGCGCGGTGCAACTCGAAGTTCCTATCCGTCCGCGTGGAAGCAGGCACAGGCGCAGGCTGCCCGCCGCGATTGTCCACCGCTACGCCAACCTGACTATCGGTGTACACGCCGCGATTGTAGGGCCCGGTGGAATACCCGACGGTCTCCCGCACGCGCACGTCCACTGGCGAAGCGGACCCCGCCGACGGCGTCGTGCTCAACGGCTTCGGGCCCGGCACAATCGCCTCGGCATCCACCGGGCTCAAGCTATCCGCATCCGCTCCTACGCGCAGCATGAAATCGTGCGGCGACACCGTCAGTAGTTTGCCGCCTTCCGGATACAGCGCCACCTCGAAGAAGAGATAGTGCGCGGTCCAGTCCGCGTCGAATACCTTTCGCACCTGCGCGGACGCGGCGGCGGAGGCTCCCACGGAGACGCCGGCGGAATCGGCATGCGCCGCATAATCGGCGCTGCTCGGGCGCGGTGGAATGCCCAGGGAATCGGCGAAGAGCAAAGGGGCCGCGGCCAACACAAGAATCCGGCGAGCGCTCATGACGGGCCTCCGTTCTGATTGTATACGTCCAGCGCGCTGGCGCGGTTGCAGCCGTTGGTCTCGCACCGCTGCATGCTGCAAGCGCCATTGGGCCGATTTATACCAAGCCGGAAAACTCGCCGCCGCTTTGACCAGCGCTGCTTCTACAAAGAATAAAAAAAGTCCCGCCGCGCCGCGTGCTAGACTGATCGGCCCATGCATAATAGCCGCGGCTTTCTTTCGAGCATTTTCACCGAATTCAATCTCCATCGAATATTCACGGGGTGCTCGAGCCGCCTGACTATTTCTTTGGCCTTATTACTTTTGCTCGTGGGATATTCCGCGGCCGCCACTCCCGATCGCATTATTCAACCGGTTGACGCCAGCCGGACGCGCGCTGTCGCCGGGAATGTGCATCATCTTGCGCAGCCTCAGTATGACCAGGGCGTGGCCGACCCGCGCACGCCCATGAGTTACATGGTGTTCCTGGTCAAGCCGTCGGCCTCCCAGCTCGGGGCGCTGCAGCAGTTGTTATCCGATCAGCAGAATCCAGGCTCGCCGCAGTACCACAAGTGGCTTACGCCGGAAGCGTTCGGCGACCGCTTCGGCCTCAGCGACGGCGACATATCGAAGGTCGCGGGATGGTTGAAGTCCGAGGGATTCGCCGTTGACCATCAGGCCAGGGGCCGCAATTGGATCGCCTTCAGCGGCGCCGCCGGGCAGACCGCGCGCGCGTTCCACACCAGCATCCATCGCTATGTGGTCGATGGGGCAACGCACTACGCGAATGCCGGCGCGCCCTCCGTTCCCGAAGCCCTGGCAGATGTGGCGGGCGGGTTCCTCGGCTTGAACAATTTCCCCCTGCAGCCGGCGGTCCGCGTGGCGCAGCCCGACTACAATACCGGATCGTCCCACTACCTGGCGCCGGCCGATTTCGCCACCATCTACGACCTTGCGCCGCTCTACCAGGCGGGCCTCGATGGCACTGGCCAAAGCATCGCTGTGGTGGGCGAATCCGACGTGCTCTCGAGCGATCTCAAGGCGTTTCGCGCGCGCTACGGCCTGCCCGCCAACGCCCCGACGCTTGTGCTGTACGACGGCGTAGACCCAGGCTATAACGGCGCCGAACTGGAAGGCACTCTCGACCTGGAATGGTCCGGCGCCATCGCGCCCAAAGCGACCATTTACTATGTCTACGGCGCCAGCGCAATCGCGGCCATGGCAGTCGCCATCGATCTGGATGTTGCGCCCATCGTCACCGTCAGCTACGGAGCATGCGAAATCGACGCCGCGCCAGCGGGGTACGAGCCGCTGGCGCAACAGGCCAACGCGCAGGGCATCACGCTGCTGGCATCTTCAGGCGACGCGGGCGCGGCCGGGTGCGACGAGCAGGACGTCGAGCCGCTGGCGACACGCGGCCGGGCGGTCGATTTTCCGGCGGTTATGCCGGAAGTCACCGGCATCGGCGGGTCCCAGTTCGTGGAAGGCACGGGCACATATTGGGCTTCCGGCAACTCCTCCACTCTCGGCTCCGCGCTCTCTTATATTCCGGAGACGGCGTGGAACCAGTCGAGCAGCTCAGGACTACTCGCCAGCGGCGGAGGCGCCAGCCGGCTCTACTCCAAACCCGGCTGGCAGATTGGCGCGGGTGTGCCGAACGACAGCGCCCGCGATGTTCCGGACCTGACGTTCAGCGCGGCCAGCCATGATGCGTACCTGGTCAATTACGGCGGAGGCACTGCATTTGTTTTCGGCACCTCATGCGGCACGCCTTCCATGGCCGGAATTGTGGCGCTGCTCAATCAGTATCAAATTAATAAAGGAAATCAGACGGTTCCCGGGCTGGGAAATATTAACCCGCAACTCTACCGGCTGGCGCAAAGCGCGCCGAGCGCGTTCCATGACATAGTGTCCGGCAATACCACCGTGCCATGCGCGCAGGGCAGCCCGGACTGCACCACCGGGTCGATGGGCTATCCTGCCGGACCGGGCTACGACCAGGCGACCGGCCTCGGCTCCATCGATGCCAACACTCTGTTCACCCAATGGAACACGGCTGCCCAAGGCGTCACGGTGAAACTTTCCGCCAGCGCCGCCAAGGGCACACTGAACAGTACCGTACAGGTGACGGCGACTGTGGCCGCGGCTGCGGGCGGCGGCACGCCCACCGGCACGGTCAATTTCAGCATCCTCGGAAGTATCGGCGTGGGCTCCATCCCGCTGACCGCTTCCGGCGGGGCGCAGACGGCATCCGTCACGCTGCCTTTGTACGAATTCGACGGCGCCGGAACATTCTACGTGGCGGCGCAGTATTCGGGCGACGCCTCGTTCAGCAGCGGCGGGGCGACCATCCCCATTCAAGTCACGCTTCCATCCGGCGCAGCCGCAATCGTGGTGTTCGGGCCCAATACCGTCTGGCCGAACCTCGATCTGGATGCGCAAAGTATAGCTTGGATCACGGCCATCACTCTTCACGAGACCGCCGGCGTAGCCGCGATGGTTACCGGATTCACTATCGATGGTCAGGCGCAAAGCCTTTCCCAATATTTCCCCTCGCCGGACATTCTGCCCGCCGGCGCATTAAACGTGAGCGTAGTCATGCGCAATTTGGCCACGCCCCTCACTCACACCTTCGGCTTCACGGGCGTGGATGCGGCCGGCATTTCGTGGTCTCGCCAGATCGCGGTGAATTATCTCTCGGCGCCGACCGAGAATCAGTACTCCTTTACGGCGGCCCCGCTCACGGTGACGCAGAATGCCGCTAACCCCGCCTGCCAGTTTCCGGTATTCATCAGCATTGACGACAGCGGCGGCTTCATGAATGTGTTCACCGGCCTCTGGGCGGGAACCGTGGACATGTCGAGCCAGATTGTGCCGGTCTTCGGCACCACCCGTTTGCAGGCTTGGGGATCCATCCAAGGCACGCTCTGCCTCAACGGCATCACGCCACCCGCGACTGAGTACGTTTACCCGATCCGCAGCGACGGCTTCTCGCAGGAGGTCCAGGTGAATTTCGCCGCAGCGCCGGCGAACGCCAGCGGGATTTCCATCGCGATTTCCGCCGCCCCCGCCGCTGTCAGCCTAGGTGCTCCCAGCGTAAGCCAGGCTGCGCAAGCGACGCTTTCCATCGGCATCACCGACAAGACGCAACCGTGGACCGCGGCCGTTTATCCCAACAACCGCACTGCCGGCTGGCTGAGCCTGTCGCAGCTCTCCGGCACAGGCCCGGCGCAGATCACGCTCACCGCTTCCGGTTTCGGTTTTGAGCCGGGGGCGTATCGCGCGCTGATTGTGATTCAATCGGCGAACGCCGTTCCGCAATACATCACCGTGCCCGTGATGTTCGTGCTGGGCGCGGCCTCGGGCATATCGATCGCCGGCGTAGCGAATCCCGCGTCCGGCCAGAACATTGGGGCGGCGGGAATGATCCTCTCGGTCTTCGGCGCGGGGCTGGCCGGATCGGCGCAAACCATTTCCGCCAACCCGCTGCCCTTTTCCGCCGGCTCGGTGACGGCCACCGTCAACAACCTGGCGGCGCCGTTGCTCTACGTCTCTCCCAACCAGGTGAATATCCAGATTCCTTATGAGGTAGGGGCGGGACCGGCCGTGCTGGGCATTACCAATAACGGCCAGGTGGCGGGCTTCCAGTTTCAGGTTGCGCCGTCGGCGCCCGGCATCTACACCGATGGCAGCGGCAACCTGGCAGGCAACGCTTCCGTGCAGCCAGGCGGCGTTGCGACGCTGTATTTGAACGGCGCCGGCGACGTTACACCCACTCTCGGCGAAACGATCGCACCTGTTATGCCGCTCTCGGTGACTGTAGGCGGAGTGCCCGCCCTGCTGCAGTTCGCGGGTCTTGCGTCAAACAACATCGGTACCACGCAGGTGAATTTTTACGTGCCCGCATCGCTCTCCGGAGTCCAACCCGTAGTGGTAACAGTAGGCGGCGCATCCAGCCCGCCGGTGAATGTGACAGCAGTGATTCCGTAAGGTAGGGAGGGCGCCAGCTCCCCGCCCCTTTGTTTACGGGGCTTCCCCTTCAAGTTCAGTTTGACTGAGTCTGGCTGGCA
>JBEKNN010000166.1:0-20509 GCA_049522755.1 Bryobacteraceae bacterium
CCATTTTACAGGCACTCCAGCCACCCGACTCCCAAGAGGAATTATTCAGCTCCGCCAATCAATTGATTCTGTTCGACTTATAGCCGGACAGTTGTGATCCGAGAAGCACCGTCCCCACCTGGCAGAGCTGGACAAAAACATCGCGTGAAAGTGTCATTCGTTCTCAAAAGATCCACTGTAGCGGCAGCGTGTTTGCGGCCCAACAAACCTATTGAAGCATCGCTCTTCAGCTACGACACAGGCAGCGCGACACGCGACCGCAAAGGAGACCAATATGAGAAACATTTGCTGTTTGCTCTTGACGTTTGTGGTTGCGATCTCAGCTAGCGCCGCTGACGAGACGGCGGCGCGCCTGACCAAGGCCACGGCGGCATTGGCAACAATGACACAATCCGAACACGGCGTTAGTCGCGACCGGATCGCGAGCGCGGACTGCATAGCCGTGATCCCGGGATTCAAGAAAGGCGCTGCCGGTGTCGGCGTCGGATTTGGCCGCGGATTCATCTCGTGCCGGAAAGACGGCGGCTGGTCGGCTCCCGCTGCCATCACACTTGAAACCGCAAGTCTCGGCGTGCAATTGGGCGGTGAGGAGATCGATATTGTCGTGCTTTCGCTCGACAAGACACGCCGCTCTAAGCTCCTCTCCGAGCGATTCGCGGTCGGCTCGGACGCATCCGCCGCGTGGGGCAACGGTAAGAGCGCACATGAGGATCCGAGCGCGCAGGTCATTTTTTACGGCCGCACTAAAGGAGTATTCGCCGGCTTTGGTCTCGACGGCGCCACTCTCAAACGCGATCAGGCCGATGATAAAGCCCTCTACGGTAGGGATGTGACGAACACCGACATCGTCGACGGAAGCGCCGCTACCCCCCAGGTCGCCCAGCCCTTCGTCGAGAAGGTTTCGCAATCGGCAAATCGATAGCCGACCCCTTCGTCAAACTCGCCAGGGAGGCTCATTGGAAAGACCGCATAGTCTGGGGCAGCCTCCTGCTGGCCTGTTTGTGTTCAGGCGCTGCTGGACAGTCCTCGCCGCCCGATCCGGCCAAAGGCCCGGCCTCCACGAGCATCGACGCGGCGGCAGATATCGTCAATGAAGTTTGGCCGGATTTGGAGCGGAAGCTTCGTCGCCGCAAGAAATGAGATTCGCAGCTATTGAAGACGAGATCTCGGAAATTGACGAGGTCCGTCACCATATACAGCTCCCGCCTCTACGCTCAACTCTCAGAAAATACTCATGATCGGCCCTCTTGCCCGATGGAGAAGCAGGTGCCTTAACTGCAGGCATGATCGACCACACAATGGTAAGTGAGAGACCTCTTCAGGAGTGCGCGGCCGCGCAACAATTTCTAGAATTCCCAAGCCAGGACACGTTCGCCGCTGTGTTCACAATCTTCACTCCTCAATTGATATCCTTTTTTCGTGCGCGTGGCTGCGAGCAGGCGCTGAGCGAAGACTTGGCCCAGGAAGTGATGTTGATCGTGTATCGCAAAGTGGACCAACTTCGAGACCGTACTCTGTTTCGAGCCTGGCTTTTCAAAGTCGCCCGAAGTTCGCTGTGCCGGTACTTCGGAAAGCAATCCCGCGAAGTAGCGACTATCGACCTGGAGAAGGTAGCGGATCATCTGGTTGCCTCAACCAACGTGCCCGCAGCCACACCGGCATTCGAGTTTCTGCATTGGATGTCCTTCCTTGACTCCCGTGAGCGGGAAGCCTTGACGCTGCGGTTCATCGAGGAATGGGAATACCACGAAATCGCCACGGCTAAGGCGATTCCGATCGGAACGGTCCAATGGCGCGTGTTCAACGCGAAAAAGAAACTCGCGCCGATTCTAAGGCGCCGTGCAAGCCGAGATCGTCGGGCCGATTGACTCGAAACCACCCTCCATCGCCAGGTCGCTGGTCAAAATCCGGGAGTGATTCCAACGGATTCCTGAAGCTCCGCCCATGCGAGTAGATATCCCAAATTCGCCTGCAGCCAATCGGCTTGTGCTTTATACGCTGCTGCCGTGGCCTGGCGACGGTCGGACACCAGGACCACTCCCTGGGCGAGTTGATTCTGGGCCAGACGCTCGCTCTCCTGCCGCAGCTTCACAACTTGTTGCGCGACTTCCACTAGGCTCTTCGTCCGCTGCACTTTGTTGTAACTCCGCTCGATCGAGACCGCGACCTCGTCCTTCAGCCGGCGTAGGTTCTCCTCGGCTTCCGCCAATTGATCTTGCCGCTCGCGCAACGTCGCCCGGCGCTTGCCGAAGTCGAAGACGTCCCACGTCATATTGACGCCGAACGTGCCGAAGTTCCGAACCAAAAACGGTATGCCATCCTGGTAGCTCTGCCTCGCATATGCCGTGACATCCGGGATATAAGCGGCTTTCGCGGCGCCCACCGCGGCGCGCGCCTTCTCTACGGCATCCTCTGCAGCCTTGATCTGCGGATTCTGTGACCATGCGGTTTGGACGTATTCTGCGCGTGAGCGCCGATCGAGATCGGCCGGCACTGCAGCGTCCAAGTCGAGCTGAGTGTCGAGCGGAAGGCCTAGCAGGTCGTTCAACTCGGCGGTCAAGTCAGTCATCTGAAGGTCCGCCGTGAGGACGGCCTGCTGGCTCTCGAGTACAGTAGCTTGGCCCTGAATCGCCGCCACCCGCAGCGCGTTGCCGTTGCGCACGTCGTCTTCGCTTTCGCGAAGACTCTGATCCGCGTACTGCGTCTGCTGCTCGGCCGCTTGCTTTTGCAGTTTTGCGATCAGGATGCCGTAATACACCGAATGAACTTGCAACGCGATCTCGTTTTCGGCCCTTTTCAAACCATCCCGTGAGATGGCGATGTCGGCGGCGGCCATTCGATTGGCGTCCCGGATCCGGATCAACTGCGTAAGCGGCTGCGAGAGCTGCGTGCCACTCGTATACAGGGTCGTCTGTCCTTGTGGAAGGGACGTGTTCCCCGCAGGCACTTCCGATCCTGCCGCCATTCCAAACGCGCCGGCAGGAATGCTAATACTCTCCAACTCCGTAACGTGCAGTAGGTTCGATTCGTTCTTGAGCGATGGAAAATACGCAGAACGCTCGCCCGCCTTTTTCTGTTCGCTTTCGGCAACCTTCAGCCGCGCGATCTTTAACGCCCGGTTCTGGCTGATTGCGAGATGGACTGCCTCAGTCAATGTCAGGTGGCGGACTTCGGCGGCGCATTGGGCAGTGGCCGCGACGATACCGGCGGCGACAACAATGACGGAACGGTTCATAGTTTCCTCAAATCCTTGTAGCTGAATTTCGCTCGCCTGAGAAACAGCAGGAGCAACAAATAGACAACCACCATCCAGCAAATTACGACGAATCCATCTGAGATAGCCATCGTGTAGGCCTGCCCTCTCACCTGCTCATTGAGAATCCCGACCGCGCGGGATTGAGCCTCGTCGGAGCCGCTGGACGAAGGAAAGAGTCCGCCACTCAACGCTCGCACCCGCTCGTCCGTCAACCAATCGCCGGCCTGAATATGCAGCCCAAGAGCATTATCGTGAAACCGCTCGCGCACCGTGACGATTCCGTTCATCGCGGAGGTTCCAATCTGTCCTCCGAAAAGGCGAATGAAGTGCATAAAGCCCGAAAAGGTCGCAGCATTAGCGGCGGAGCTGAGCGCGCCCGATTCGAGCGCTTCGAGCACGATGCCGCTGACCAATCCTACATAGCTGCCGGCGAGACCCAGGGCAAGTAACAGTTCCAAGGCCTCGAAGTTGTTCGCGGCCCAAGCCGAATCGATGCGTGAGCAGATCCAACAGGTAACAGCGACCAGGGTTAGTCCCAACGCAAGCGTCAGTCTCGAGTTGGTATGGATCGTCACCCACGCGACCAACCAGACCACTACAAACATTGGAACCGCGACCCATGCCAGTGCGTGTCCGGTTTCGAGTGGCCTATAGCCCTGAATCGTGTTCAGGAACCCGGGGACGAGAACCAGTACTGAAAGGTGCACGAACTTGAACACAAAAATGGCTAACGCCAGGATGATCGTGTTCCTTCTGTTCAGGAACGAGAGGTTCAGCGTGGGATTCGGCTGCAGGAGCCGTCGAATGCAAGCCGCTATGGACAGGAGGACTCCGCCCGCAAGCATAGCTACGATCACGCCGGAATTGAGCCAGTCGAGCCGCTCGCCTTGATCGAGCGCGCCATAAATGAGCGCAAGCGAAGCACTGAAGTAAGCGAATCCGCGCCAGCTTGGAACCGGACCCGCCGGCGGCTTCCGTGGTATTCCGTAATAGACGCAGAGAAACATCACTGGGGTTGCGGCCGCGGCAGTCCAGAAGATCCAGGCCCAGGAGAGATGTTCGATGTACCACCCCTCCAGCAAAGTTGCAATATTGCTCACGAACACGATGTCCGCCGCATATGCCGCGATGCCAAAGATAATCAGGCGTTCGGGCAGTGTCGTCAAAACGAAGGTGAGTGTCAGTGAATAGAACGTCCCCGACGAAAGACCGGCTATCACCGTCAGCAAGAGCATCGGCCAGTAACCTGGAGCAAACGGCAACACCGCCGAAACGATGGTAAAGATGGCGGCCGCCGGAAGCAGTATCCGTCGTGGACCGAGCAGAGAATTCACGAACACAACGAAGACTCCGCTGAACATGAGGGCCATGTTCAGCGCGGTTGGAATCCACGACGCTTCGTCGAACCCGAATCCTTTCGCGCCGCGAAGATCGGCGAGCCCGACGCCCACCAGCCGGGCATTCAGGGTCGCGAGCCCGGCGCCTAAGAACACGCCCACAATCCCGACATACGGGTTCGTCCCAGGCCCCGGCGCCGCACTGTGCGACTCCGCGGCCGTGGTTTTGGCTTCGGATGGAGTCATCGGCACGGCTCCTTCAACGCAGATTGGTCCGAACCGTCGCGATCACGGATAACCCAGGCCGCAGCCGATCCAGTTCCGTTTGCCCCGGCTGCAAGAGAATTTTCACCGGAACGCGCTGCACGATCTTCGTGAAATTCCCGGTTGCGTTGTCGGGCGGCAGCAGAGCAAACTGCGACCCGCTCGCCGGCGCGACCTGGTCGACTTTACCTCGAAACGCGATTCCCGGAAATGCGTCGATCTGGATTTCCGCGTCGTCGCCCGCGCGAATGTGACGGACCTGCGTTTCCTTGTAGTTCGCCTGCACCCAAATATCGCGTTGCACCAGCGAGATGACCTGGGTTCCCGGGCTGACGAGTTGCCCTGCGCGGACCTTTCGTTCGCTTACGACCCCATCCTCCGGCGCGACGATCCGTGTATAACCCAAGGTTGTTATTGCGAGGGAGAGCGATGCGCGTTTGGAGTCCAAATCGGCCCGGAGCAGGAGTTCCTGTGAATCGAGTACAGCCCTCTGCCGCTTCTGCGCTTCATATTCGGCCTGAGCGCTACCGAGTTGCGATTGGGCGCGTGCCAGATCCGCCTGTCGGCTGGCGAGCTGCGCCCTCGCCGTCGCAAGATCGGCTTCGCGGCTTGCCATGGTAGCTTCATAGCGCTGTTGATCGGCGACGGCCTGCTCCAGTTTCTGATGGGTCGCGGATTCCGTGGCGATCAGGGCCTCCTGGCGCCGGCGTTCGAGCTGAGTCCGTTCCACGTCCGCCTTGGTCCCTTCAATGGCGCTACGTGCATTTGCGATCGTGGAGTTCGCGGCTTCAATGCCGGCATCCGCAGCTTTAATCTGGGCCTCCGCGGCGTGGATATTTTCGCCAGCCTGTACAATATGTGCGTCTTGTAGTTCCTTCTGGCGCTGGTTGTTGATCAATGCGGCTTCGCCTGAGGCTACTCCGGCTTGGGCCTGCTGGACCTGTGCGCGAAAGTCGTCGTCGCGGAGCTGCACCAGAAGATCTCCGGTCTTCACGCTTTGGTAATCGGAAACCGCGACTGTAGCTACAAGTCCCGCAACCTTCGTGCTCAATGGCGTGAGGTCCGCGCGCGTGTAAGCATCGTCCGTTTCCTGCGCGGCCTTCTCACTTGCCCAGGCGTTCCAGTTTCCGGCGATCACCACTACGATTGCCAGAGCCATAATGAAGATCAGCGCGGGGACGATCCAATTCTTCAGCCGCGCCCCAACGCTGATCGGTTGTTCGACAACTTTGCTTTCGGCCATTTCAGTTTTCCTCTCTATGGGCGTCACCGGCTGGGAGAGCGCCTCGGGAAAGCTCGTTTCGCAAGGAAGCGACAAGCTGCTCGGCGGCTTCGCTGAGTTCACGGGACATCGCCGCGACGACTCCCGGAACCGACCGTTGCTCAACCGTGGAGGTCTTGGACGATATGCCCGACCAAATCACATCCCCTGTCTTCAAGTTCTTTAGCGCTGCCGAGATCCCGACGTCTACAGATACGGACGGGCCATTGTCGAGTTCTTCCAGACGATCCAGGGAGCCCGTCAGCAGAAACTCCGCATCTCCCCGGCCGTCGTACAATTCGGCTGACTGGAACGTTTGCTGCAAGTCGCGCACAATTGCGGCCGTGACCGTCTTCCGCGGATCTTCCGCCCAGTGGTGGTAATCGTAGAAGGCGATCTGTTCGGGTTCAGGACGGTATACGATCGGCCCCTGTCTCAAATACGCCGGTGCGCGAAACTCCTGAACCACAACCGTCCCGGAGATCGGCGCCGCACCACGCGAGGCTGGGGCCGGGTTGGGCATGTTCAGCGTGTAATAGTTCGGATACCTGACTCCAGCGCATCCGCCCAATGCCAGAAGTCCAATCGGTAGCGCCATGAATCTTGGCTTCATCAAACCTCTCGAACGCGTAGAGCGGGACGGTTCAGCCTTTGTTTGAGACGCCATCATGGCTCGATCATCGGAGTTTGGGACGCGAGTTGAAGATCCATGATCAATCCCAGTCTCCAATCCAGTTGAAAAAACCGTGCCGTTGACTTTCCCGACAGTACGTTTTGGAAAATCGGGACGTACTTCAGGCGTACTTGCAGAATGGCCTCGTCCACTGACGCTCGTCCGCGTATGTACTTCTCCGCCTCTGCGTCGGTCATCGTCAGGTAATCTTGCGCATACTCCTTCAGCAGTGCGTATTTCTCGTCCTGTTTCGCGACAAGCTCCTGGGTGTATCGCTCAAAAACCGGCCAGAACTGCTCCGCTTCCTTATCGCTGAGGTTCATGTTCGCAGCGATAATTTGCTTTCGCATAGACCGCAGGTCTTTTCGAAACAGCTTAATGTCTTCGTCGACTGGGTCCTGAGACCATGCTGGTCTGGACCCGGCCAACGCGAAAGCCGCCAGAGCAATTGCAGGGACTAGCTTCTTCATTTTTCTGTTCTCCTCATGGGCGCCGACTGCGCTTATACAGCAGGAGCGGCTATGTGGTCAAATTGTTGGCATGGCACGTAGCCTGTCGAAAAATTGGAGACCCAGCACGAACGATCACGGCTGATCTCTGTCGAGCTCCCGGGTTCCGGAGATCCCTGCCTCGACCAGGTCGCGTGCGTCGTCCACAGTTCACACGTCGACGCTGGGCGGACCGCCTGGAACCCATTAACTCGCCGGCGAAGCGGCGGTAGGGCAGAATGGAACTGACGAATGGCTTGAGGTCATAACTCGGCGCTTCGTGGAAGAAAACATACATTTAGCGAACGGGGTCCTTGTGCACCATGAACCAGAGTGGCTTCGATATCGCCTGTCGCAGAGGGGCCCATCATGAAGCAGCCGTATGCTGTTTGATCCAGACGCACACGGGCGTAGGCCTCATGCATGTCCGCCACAATTTCTTAGGGATCGAGGAACACAACAAGATGTTGAGACAGGAATCCCAGGCCGTTCACTATCAAATCCTCCTGCGTAAGCCAGACCGCCCCAATCTCGGCAACTCCAAACTGCGCGCGCACCACACCGACATCTACATCCGCGAGTTCGTGTGGATCGAGAATCGTCTCTGCGCGTCGTGTGCCGGGAATCTCGGGAACGGCCGAGCAAATCACCTGGGCTTTTGAATGGAGCGACGCCAATTTTGCCTCGGCCTCCGATCGGCTTCCGGTCTCGTGAGCGGCCCCGCCAGCTTGTTCAAGGCGCTGTTCAAATAAAGATTTCAGGTCCACATCTGATCTATTGAACGCCGGAAGCGGCGGATGCTCCACTCGTTGTGGCGGAATGTTTGAGCGAATATTGGAAAGGATGCGCTCTCGGCTATTGTTCGACATCCTCTTCCCTCCTGTTGGCGACATACCACTCGCGAAAGGTCTACCTCGCCGGCTCCGGCAGTTCTCGATCTTGGCCCCAGGGGTTGAGAGACCGGTTGTACAGCAGAAAGTGAGGCGTATGGTCCAACGCCGGCCCGGCCATCTTTTCCACGGCGTGGAATTCCTCCGGGTGGGCGAACACATGCCCGGCGACTGCGAAGGAGAGCCGCTTGGCCAACGAGAGGTATCCCTTTTCCGCCATTACCCTTCGCCACTTTAGGATTTGGTCGCTGATGTCGATTTTCACCGGGCAGACATCCGAACATGACCCGCACAGGGTCGAGTGGAATGGCAGTTCGCTGTACTTGAACTCATCGAATGTCGGGTCCAGAATGACGCCTATGGGACCGGAATAGGTTGCGCCGTACGCTAGCCCCCCACTGCGCCGATAAACCGGACATGTATTCATGCAGGCTCCACAGCGAATGCATTTGAGCGAATGCCAGAATTCAGCCATACCAAGCCGACGGCTTCGGCCGTTGTCCACCAGGACAATGTGAAGCTCGCCGCCTTTTCTCGGCCCCGTGAAATGGGAGGAGTACTGCGTCGAAGACTCACCTACCGCGCTCCGGGTCAGCAGGCGCAGGAACACGCCCATGTCTTTTACTCGCGGAATCACTTTTTCGATGCCGATGCTCGCGATATGCAGTGGGGGCACCGCAGCGCCAATATCGGCGTTACCTTCGTTGGTGCATACTACGAACGTTCCTGTTTCGGCGATCGCGAAGTTCGCGCCTGTAATACAGGACCGCGCGAACCACGTTGTAGGCGGAAACTGCCATCAGCACCTCCTTTTCCACCATGTCCTTGGTCTTACTGGAAACGCGATGCAGATCCACCGTACGTTTCAGGCTGCGCAAATCCGTTTCGATATTCCAGCGGAGTTTATAGAGCGCCAGGATGCGGCTTGGCTTCAAATCCAGGGTCGTAAAAAAATACAACATCTCGCCTTTCCGTGTGGGATTCCGGCAGGCGATCACCCAACCCTTCACCACCGCTCCGTCAGGCAACCCAGGGTGTACTTTGCGCTCCCACGCACTGGGCGCCCACTCCGTCTTGCGACGTATTCCTGGGCGCAGATCGTTCCCTCCCAGCACCTTCTGGGCGCGCGAGACGGTCAACCGTAACAGCATCTGGCGCCGCGTTTGCTGCACCTCATAAGCAAACCGGAAGATGCCAAAATTTCCATCCGCCAAAACGATCGCATCGGCGGGTAATCTCTGGAGCGCCTCTCTCGCCAGTTCCTGCTCGCCGACCGCTCGCTTGCCGTACATCGGCCCCCAGCTCGGTCGCGTGGCAAGACCCGTATGCACGTCATGAAACGCTACCAGCAACATCGTGGGCCAGTGATTGTCACCGTGCTGGTTGCGCCCCGGCGGAAATGCTTTTACCAATTCTCTTTCGTGCGCGAGTTGCAAGGTGGTGCCGTCGACCACAAACATCGGTAGCGACACGTCCGACAATGGTTCCCGCATCAGCGCCTGGAGTTGTTCAAATATGTGGTCGGCCACGCTACTGGCAACCAGTGTGGGCATTTTGAGTCGCGCCTGGCAATAGCCACCAGTTCGGGTCGAGATCCGGCCCTCGCGAATACGTTTGCCAACCGGGCGCCCTTGCTGCCAGTGAATCGCCTGGCGGGCCAGAAAATGGACGGCCGAGGACAGTGTTCTCTTGCTGTTTAGCCGCTGGTAAAGCATCAACCAGACCACTACAGCCAAGCTGTAGATTCCTCGGCCAACCTTCACATTGTGCTTTCGGCAAAGCTCGTCGATGGAAGACGCGGAGACCGTCGTCTGCAGAATCCGCTCGAACAACGAGATATCAATCGATATGGGGGAGGTCATTAATAAAACATAACCGATGCATTATGTTTTATTTACAGAGCCCCAAAAAACTAAGCGGCATTGGGCTGAAAGCCGGCTGCAGCCGGGATTGGCGGCCCCACTCATGTCTGAAAATGGGCACACGCGTTAGCGAAAGTCTTCCAATGACTATTGCGCTTCCTCGGAGCCTTTGACATTGAGAGAAAACTCGATGTTTCCGCGCGTCGCATGGCTGTACGGACAGACCTTTTCGTGCGTCTCTTCGACCAGAGCGAGGGCTTCATCCTTCGGCAGCGTTGGAACCTTGACTTCCATCTTGACGGCGATGCCGAAGCCCCCGCCTTCACGGGGCCCGACGGAAGTGTGGCACGTGACGACTGCTCCCTTTACGTCCTTCTTGTGTTGCCGTGCCACGAATTCGATAGCGCCGCCGAAGCAAGCAGCGTATCCCGCCGCGAACAGGTGCTCGGGCGTAGTCGTGTCGGGCAATCCGGGGCCGCCCATTTCCTTCCGGACCGACAGATTGACACTCACCGAGTGATCGGTAGTCTCCGAGTGTCCGTTCCGTCCACCCGTGTTGATAGCGATTGCGGTTACAAGCGGTTTGATCGTATAAGCAGGCATTGATCCACTCCCTCATTTTACCAGCGGCACGAAACGTGGGTCGCCGCTAGTCCGAACACACAACTCTCGGCGGCATCGATAAGGACGCCAAAGCGCAAGTACAGAGTCTCTTGCCCTCGACTGATTTCCTTTGAATCGCCAATTCAAGTCCGCGTCAACTCTTCGAGCGAATATAGGAATGACTCGTATGGCGGGCGCGTCGCATGCTCCAGCCCGACTTCGCAGGTTCGATTCGCGCACAGGTACAGATCGAGGTTCTTGCCGGCAACCTCGCTGGCCTCCTCTCTGGTAGCTGAGCGAGTTAATTCTTCGTGCAGCAGGCCACGATCGCCTGCAAACGCGCAGCATGTGCTCGTCAGCGGGTAGAACGGCCGTTCCGCCAACTGACCTGCAATCTTCCGGAGCGTCACATCGACGCCGAGGGTATGCATGGAGCACGTCGGGTGTACCGTCGCTGAGCGCGCCTTGTGCTTCACGTCCAGGTTAGGAAGTAGCTTCTCATCGGCCCAAGTGACGGAATCATAGATTGTGATGCGCTTGTGTCGGCTCCGATTCTCGGGCGTGAGGTAATCCACCACCTCTTGCCGCAGCCTGCTAAGGTACACGAACTCGCATCCGACACGATTGGAAGTGCGCCCTGCTTACTCCATCGCCACATGCTTTCCACCACGCGATTGGCCATCAGTATGTTTCCCGCGTTGTATCCCTTCGAATGCCACACGGTCGCACAACAATTGCCGACAACATCGGAAGGAATGAAAACAGGGTGACCCGCGCGATCCGATACATCGACGAACGTTTCGGGGAGGGATCTTTGTCGGCGCGAGGTCTTCGAGCCTCCGAAAATACGGTTGATACATGCAGGGAAGTAGATGGCCACGGCCCCCTCCTCTTTTGTACGCGGCAACCTCGAATCGGGAGTTGCCCGGGAGCGAAGAGGAATAAGCGCGTCTGTGTTCGGCGAAAAGAGGCACATACAAGAGGCTCCGTTCAACCACTTCTGTCAGTCCGGCGAGAACTCTACTCGGAACCGACCGCTTGCATGATCTGCCCCATTTCCATGGCATTGCTCGACGGGATCTCCTGAAGAGAAATTGCCAGTTGATCGTTGGCAATTCCTGTCAGGGTTTGAAACATGGACCAGAGTTGCTGGAGCATGTCCTTCTTCTCTGCCGTGGCGTGGCCGCTGCGCAGCACGCAGTTCAGTGCTGCGGTTGGCGCTTCCACGCCGGCGGTGTATCCCGAGCCCGCCGGATAGGAGAGAAAGACCACGCGAACGAAGCTTCTTGGCACTTTCATCACAGCGGTGTGGATCCGCGTAATCTCATCGGCCATCTTAAGTTTGGTCTCGCCCGAAAGCGAGTGCTCTTGGGTGATTACGGTGTACAACGGCATTCGTTACCCCCTGCCCTGAATTGATTGCGGTCATTGTAGTCGCCGTGAGACGCAGCCCCCAATCACATCAATAGCGGAGCCGCGGAAACCGTACGATTTGGGAGAGCATAGGGCCGATCCGTTTTGTTGGGCCCTTCCTGCACCTGATTTGAGGTAGTTTCCCGAACAGTGTCGTAGTTGACCGGGCGGTCCACATCGATTCGGCCCGCAACGAACCTGCTTCGCGCTTTGCGATATTGCGACGGCGCCTCCGGTCCGAAGATCGGGTCGTCCCGTTGCCCGATCGCACCGGGTAAAACCGACGCAATCGTGGCCGGAACGCCGCCAGGCACATCAGGATAAGGCGGTACAACATTGCCAATCACACGGCAGATGAACAGCTCGCCCGGTTTGATTTGGGTTAATAGGCAAGGATCAATTCGGGAATCGGCGGACGTGATAAACAGTGCTTCAGGGCGTTGGCCCATGGCCTGCTTTTCAAAAAGGTCCTGATGCTAATAGGATTAGCCGGTGGAGTAAGTTTCACGAGGAGTCGGAAAGTGGTTAAAATCATTTCCAGAAATCAAATTCGGGCAGCCCGTGGGGCGGTCTGTTTAGCGCTGGCGGCCGGGCGGCGAAAGTGTTTATCCGGTGGGTCGAAGATCTGATGTGCGCCGATTAAGGCTATATGCCAGGTTTTCGGCCATGTCGACAGATGCGCCAGCGCATTGGTAGGTATCGATGCGGATCTTTCCAGCGATAGCCGCTGCTTCGCAGGCCAGTTTCATGAAGTACTCCCCAAGACCGTGTCGGCCGATCTGCGTAGGTCGCTCGTGCCCAGTCTCAGTCCTGCAGGGTTGCCGTGATGATTTTAGAGCGCCGTATGACCTCGTGGATTTCACTGAGGCCTGTTACAGTTGGCTTCAGAAGAAAGGCTCGTCATGATTGAGAATCCACGAATCCCTCTTACCTCCATCCATCGCATCGAAGCGGACGGAATAAGCGTTTTTTACCGCCAATCGGGACCTGCGGACGCCCCTGTTGTGCTGTTGTTGCATGGCTTCCCGACATCTTCGTTTCAGTACAGGGAACTGATTCCCCGCCTCGCCGACCGTTACCGCGTCATCGCACCCGATCTTCCCGGCTTCGGGTTTACGGTCGTTCCGGAAGAGCGTCGATACAAATATACTTTCGATTCGCTCGCCGCGACGATCCTCGCGTTTACCGATGCGCTGAATCTCACCAAATACGCCATGTACGTCTTCGATTACGGGGCGCCCAGCGGTTTACGCGTGGCGATGCAGCGTCCCGAGCGAGTGACAGCAATCGTGTCGCAAAACGGCAACGCGTATGAAGAGGGCCTTGGCGACGCATGGCATCCGATCCAGCGCTATTGGCGTGAACCCACGCTGGAGAATCGGAATACTATCCGCGTTGGCCTGAACCTCGAAGGACTACGCCATGAATACTCCGTCGGAATCCCGGACCCGACTCTTATCAAACCTGAGGGCTATACCCTGGACGCTGCCTTGTTGGCGCGCCACGGGAATGTCGATATACAGCTCGATCTTTTCCTGGATTATGCCAACAACGTGAAGTTGTACCCGAAGTTTCAGGAGTACTTTCGATCGGCGCAGCCTCCCCTGCTGGCCGTGTGGGGCAAATTTGATCCATACTTCATTCCGCCCGGCGCCGAGGCGTTCCTGAGAGACAACCCCAACGCGACGGTTCAATTCCTCGAGACCGGGCATTTCGCCCTCGAAACACACGTAGAAGAGGTCGCTTCCGCGATGCGGGAATTTCTACAGAAGGCGCTCGGGTAAAGTTCGTAAGATCGAGATCGCACAATGGAAACGCAACCGTACGAAATCGTGATTGTGGGTACGGGCGAGGGGGCGAAATTTCTGCCTGGACGCTTGCCAGGCAGGGCAGGCGGGTTGCTGTGATCGAACGGAACTATATCGGCGGCTCATGCCCCGATATCGCCTGTTTGCCAACCAAGAACGTCAACCTTCAGGATGCCCGTCAGGCTTCACGCGGCACGCCGCAGGCCCGCATAGCTCACGTAACATGGTTTGTTCCGGTGAACTGGATTTGGCCTCCGCCCAGCAGGACATTACCAGGGATTGGATTGGAACGTATAAGAGGTACTTCCATACGGACCGGCCGGTTTCAAGCTATCCTGCTAAGCCTTGATCCGGCTGGCCGTCGCGCACCGATCCGCCAATCCGCCTGTTAGCGCCCGCTGCCTATGTTACAGTGATCCCTGTAGAGGCCGCCATGTCTGGCATCTCGGGATTGATCGCCGCTGCTGTGACTCCGCGCAATCGGCACGAAGAGATCGATTTCGGAGCCGCCTTTGAGCTGATCGATTTCCTCTGCCGCGCGCGCGTGGATGGCATCGCCTTATTCACGGCCGTCGGCGAATATCCGTCACTAGCCGCCGATGACCGTTCGCGCCTGCTCTACCTCGCCGTGAAGCGCAGCCGCACGCCGCTATTCGCGGGCATTGGCGCAGCCACTCTCGATGCCTCCCTGTCACTCGCCCGCGAGGCCTGCGGCGCCGGCGCCGCCGCCCTTCTGTTGCCGCCGCCATACTTCTTCCGCTATGAGCAGGACGACATCCGCGAGTTCTATCTCCAGTTCGCCGCTCACACTGCCTCCGGACCGCCAGTCTATATAGTAGATACTCCCGAACTCACTACACCGATTGAGCCAGACACCCTGCGCGACCTGCTCGCCACGGGTTACTTTGCCGGACTGGCCGCCGATACCATTTCCGAGGCCGCCTGCGCCGTCCCCGAGCTTATCCATGCCTTGCGCGACGATGCCGCCGCACGCGATGGCTACGTGCAGGAATTCACTAACTGGACCCGCCAATTCCCGGCCACTATTGCTCTGAAAGCGGCTCTTAACTTACGCGGCTTGAAGACCGGACCGTTCCAGGTTCCATTGACTCCCGCCAAACAGTGTAAGCTGGACGAATTCCGCGAGTGGTTCCGAGGCTGGCTGGCGCGCCTGAAGAAGATCGCGGCTCATGCGTGAAGATCATCCGTGAAGATCATGCGTGAAGTGTTGGCGCTGCTGGCCGTCGCTCCCGCGCTTCTCGCTCAGAACGGCCCGCGGCTTCTAACTTTCTTCTCGAGCGCCGATGGCTCCGAGCAGCCCTACGCGCTCTATCTGCCGCCCACTTACGACAGCGCCAAGCCTTATCCGCTGGTGGTCAGCCTGCACTCCGAGGAATCCACGCACCGCCTGAACTTCCGCCAGCTCTTCGGCGTCGCCAGCCAGTTTCGCCACGTTTATGGCGACGATCCGCGCTTCTATCCCGTGGCGCGCGATGCCGATTTCATCGTGGCTTTCCCCTTCGCCCGCGGCTCCGTGGGCTATCGCGGCATCGCCGAGGGCGATGTCTACGACATGCTGGCCGACGTCGAACGCCGCTTCACTATCGATCGCGACCGCGTCTACCTGACCGGCATCTCCATGGGCGGAGCCGGCGCGCTGTGGTATGCGCTGACTCGTCCGGACATCTGGGCCGCCGTGGCGCCGTTGTGCGCGCCGGGGATTCCCGGTACTGAGCCGCTCGCGCCCAACCTGCTCGATTTGCCCATTCGCCTCTTCCATGGCGATCAGGACCCCGTTATTCCCGTGCAATCTTCGCGCACCTGGCAGCGGCTGTTGCTCGATGCCGGCGTCCCGGCCGAGTATTTCGATTACCCCGGCGTGCGCCATGACGTCTGGAACTTCGCCTACAAGAACGGCGCCATTTTCGATTGGTTCGCGCAGTTCCATCGCGACCGTTTTCCCGAACGTGTGCATTTCGTGACGCAATCCTATCGGTATAATTCCGCGTACTGGGTTCGCGTCGATGGGCTGACTCCAGGCGCAATCGCCACCATCGATGCCAATGCCCCGAAGCGCGCCGGCCCCGCGTCCGTTACCGTAGAGACCCACAATGTGGATGGATTCACGCTCACTCTGGACCGCGCCGCCGCGTCCGTCGCCATCAACGGAGCCGCGGTCCGTGTGACTCCTGCCGCTACGCTCTCATTCACGCATTCGTCCGGACAATGGCGCGCCGGCCGCTTCACGCCCGCTGGAAAACGGCCCGGCGCCGAAGGCCCGCTCGCCGATGCATTCTCCGGACGCCAGCTTTACGTATACGGCAGCAAGGCCGTGAGCGCCGCCGATGAGCTGGACGCGCGCCGCCACATCGCCGAGCGCGCCGCCAACTGGACTGCGCTCGCATTCCCCGTCAAAGCCGATTCCGAAGTGACGCCCGCCGATTTCGCCGATTACGACCTCATCCTGCTTGGCACGGACGACACCAATTCCATCATCGCCCGCTTTGCCTCGCAACTGCCGCTCGCGCTCAACCCCGGCGCTGCCGATTACGGCCTGCTCTTCGTCGTCCCTATCGGCCGCCACTACGCCGTGATCGCATCCGGCCTGCCCTGGTGGACCGGCGCCGCCGAAGCCAATCGCGGCGGCGACCCGCTCGCGCCCGAGCCCTATCGCGTCCTTAGCACTTTCGGCGACTACATTCTCTTTAAGGGTTCACTGACCCACGTAGTATCGGAAGGCCGCTTTGATGGAAACTGGAAAATTCCGCCCGATGCCGCCGCGAAGCTGCGCGAAGCCGGCACAGTAACGATTCGCTGAAGAAAGACTCGCTTTTATCCGACTGAGGCAAGAGTTACTTTGCAGGCAGCTCAACTGCCGTTGTCGATGCGCTGAGGCCGCCTTTCATGCCTTCGCGGACGATCGTGCGGAGCTGATAGATCCCCGCCGGCGCATTCAGCGTCGCGATGGTATTCAATCCATCCTTCTGGAATGAGGCGAGCTTTTCGTCTGTCAGCGCCAGATCCATGATCGATTCTTTGCCGGTGACAAAGTTTCCGTTGGCATCGAGCAGCGTCATGAGGAGAACGAGTTGCTGCATGTGTCGGCCATTGGCGGTGGCGAATTGCAATCGATTCACGTCCAAGGCGATGCGGATGGACACGGTAGCCGTAGTCCCGTCCGCCGGCTGCCCGCCTGCCAGGGTCACCGTGGCTGGAACGTCATGCAAGGTCTGTTTGGAAAAAACCGCGTCGTCGAGCGGAGCGCGCGCGGATAGCTTCTTCTCCGATTCGTCCGTCCGCGAAAAGTAGCCGGGGCGGAATTCCAGCGAGTCCCCGCGTTTGATTTTGAAGCGGATTTTCAGCGTATGAAATTTGCCGTCAGGGCTGCCGGGATGGAAGGCGAGCAGATAGGCGACCGCGGGACCGGCGGCGAGTTCCATGTCGCCGGCGATGTCGTTGTTGTCCCGGAAATAATGGCCGCCCGTGCCCTTGGCGATGTTTTCCAGGGGCATCAAAAAGAGATCGCGGCGCAGGGAATCCTTGGGGCCGGGCATGCGCGCTTCGAGGCCCTGCGCGCCGATGGCGTGAACGACGATATTCCAGTGGACGGCCGCGTCGATAACGCGCTGCAGTTCCGGGGGCACGCCGGGGCGAAGGAGAAACCCGGAGGAGGTCAGCACGAGGATGCGGGTTCCCTTCACCTCCGACAATCTCTTGGCGGCGAAGGTCAGTGCGGCGAGCGTGTCGTGCGATTGCGCCTGCAATTGTTCCCAGGCTGAGCTGGCCGCTTGTTGGGCAATCGGGATGGCCTTCGCCCGGCACGCCTGTGGCGTATCCTGTGCGGCGCAACCGGCGCAGGGTACGGCGGCCCCGATGGCTTCCTCTATAATCTGACCGTCCAGATTGTGAAGGAAGATATATGAATCGATGGGAGAGACGCCGCAATAGCTGGGAACAACATAGCGGTTATGCGGACCTAGATGCTCGAGTCTCTCGGCGAACAACTTGGCGTCGTTGGTGAAATCGAGGTCGCCCTGGCCGGATGCGGTGACGATCGACATCCTGTCCAGCGGCTTGAGACCCTTGGCGATGAAGGCGCGGGCTGCCTGCTTCACGAACGACAAGTCGCCGATGCCCATGTGAAAATCGTCGAAGAAGAAGGTGACAAATCGCAGTTCGGGCGGCGGCACGCTGGCGGCGGGAACAGTCTCGGACGGTTTCGCAGAGTCTGGCGCGGAGGCGGCCGCGCCGGCCTTGCCATCCGACTCTACCTTGGAGAACGCCGTGATTCGCTGGGGAACTCCGTTATCGAGGACCTCGAAATCGGATGCGTGCAGCCCGCCAACCGCGCGGCCGCGCGAGTCCCGAACCGTGAGTCCGGACTCGACCAGGTTGGATTCAGCGTGCAGAATGGCCGACGGGGGCGTATAGGCGTGAGTGCGGATGAATACCTCCCGGGCCGGAGTTTGGGCGCGGAGCGGGAGAGCGTAGAGAATCAGAAAACCGGCGGCCCGCGAAAGAAGCGCCATAGGCGATTAAAGGCGCACTAGAGCGTACCGGAAGAACCGGGAATTGGCGCTCCCTCCCCGCCGCGGTTACTTCAAGGTTGCGGCTATAGGCCTGGCAGGCCGAGGTTCCAGAGCCCGAATTCCCGGTCCAGCGGGCGCCGATCCGATGGCGAAGGCCGCGTTCAGGCATCGCATCCAGGATACAGCCGGAACCAGTGGATGCCCTCCGCAATCCACTGGCGCCACCCTCCAAGCGGGGGTCGATCCCGCAGCAATTTACGTAAGCAGGACGACTGCCAAAGATAACGCTTTTGTTTTCAGTGAGCCCATCGTCAAATTCGTGGACGCGTGTATACTTCATACACGCTGTCGAGTCAATACGCTAGACTGAAACCTTCAAATGGGAACGGTTGTTCAGACGAATGGAGGGAACTTCGCGGATATCCTGGCGATTTGCCAGCGAATTAATTCCGAGCGCGACCTTGGCGCGCTGCTCGACCTGATCGCCCGCGAGGCTACCAAGCTGCTGGATTGCGATCGCGCCAGCATCTTCCTGCTGGACGGCGAGCGGCGCGAGCTGTGGTCGAAGGTGGCGCTGGGCAGCGACGAAATTTTGCGCTTCGATGCGGCGTCCGGCATTGCGGGCGCCGCCGTGACCAGCGGACGCGTGATCAACGTGCTCGACGCCTATAGCGACCCGCGCTTCTATACCGGAATCGATTCGCAGACCGGCTACCGCACCCGCACCATCCTGGCCGTGCCCCTGCGCAACCAGTTTGGCGCCATCCTCGGCGCGTTCGAAACGCTCAACAAGCGCTCCGGGGTGTTCAACCGCCAGGATGAAGAGTCGCTGCTGACCCTGGCCTCGCACGTCGCGATCGCCATTGAAACTGCGCAGCTGATTGGCGAGCTTCGCCGCAGCCAGGACGAGCTGGTAGAGCAGAACACGCACCTCTGGCGCCAGGTGGAGGGCCGTTACAACAGCCACGGCATCATTGGAACCAGCGCGCGCATCCAGCAGGTGGTGCGGTTGATCGAGCGCATACGCGACAGCGTGGTGAACGTGCTTATCACCGGCGAAAGCGGCACGGGCAAAGAGATGGCGGCCAAGGCGATCCACTTCACCAGTCCGCGCGCGCGCAAGCCGTTCGTGGCGCTCAACTGCGCCGCGTTGCCGGAAACCCTGGTGGAAAGCGAACTGTTCGGCATCGAAAAGGGCGTGGCCACAGGCGTGAATCCGCGCATCGGGCACTTTCAGAAGGCGGATGGCGGCACGCTGTTTCTCGATGAAATCGCCGACCTCAGCATGACGGCGCAGGCCAAAATCCTGCGCGTCTTGCAGGAGCGCGTGGTGGAGCGCGTCGGCAGCCGCGGACCGGTTCCGGTGGATGTGCGGCTGCTGGCGGCCACGAATAAGGATCTTGAGGCGGAGATCGGCAAAGGAAATTTCCGCGAGGACTTGTACTACCGCATCAAGGTGCTGCACATCCAGATGCCGCCGCTGCGCGATATCCGCGAGGATATCCCCCTGCTCGCGAACCACTTTCTTAAGGAGTATTGCCGCGAGAACGGGCGCAGCGAGATGGAATTTGCGCCCGCGATTATACGCCGGTTGACGGCCGCCGCCTGGCCCGGCAACGTGCGCCAGTTGCGCAACGAAGTGATGCGCCTGGCAGCATGCGCGCGGCAGAGCCTCATCACCGAAGATGACCTTTTCGACGATCTCCCCGTGCCCGCGCTGGCGGTCAAACAGCCGGTCTCCAGGCCGCAGTCGCTGAAGACCGCCATTGAGGAACTGGAACGGCGGATGATTCACGAGGCCATCGAATCCACGCGCAACAATCAGCAGCAAGCTGCGCGGCTGTTGGGATTGAGCCGGCAGGGGCTGATCAATAAGCTGAAACGCTATTCGCTGGGCGCTTAGAAATCGGGTAAATAGCGCCGCCGCAGCCTGCTACCGCTTTTCGTCCCCTCAGACTATCGATACCATTGAGACATGCGGTTCGATCCGAAAGCTTACGGCCCGGAAGTGGCCGGGATTCTCACGCTCGATGGCGACGGCGAGCGGCTGATGCCGCTGGTCCACATCATTGCGGCCCACGGTCCGCGCTCTGCGGGCGAGGCGAAAGCGGCGATCGAAACTTTG
>JBEKNN010000167.1:0-20410 GCA_049522755.1 Bryobacteraceae bacterium
ATGTCCCGTACGATGGTTTCCGCAGTCCGGTTTGTTCCTGTGCCCGTGCCATGGCGGCGCTTATTATCGCGACGGGACGCGCGCCGCCGGTCCACCGGAACGAGGGATGTTCGAATATCCCCACAAGATTGAAAACGGCCTCGTTCTGATCCAAGCCGGAGAGCTGCCTACGCCGGGTACCAGCACCGCGCAGCTCGGAAAATGCGAGGGATGCGAAACGAGGACTCCGTGCGCCTGATTTCGCGCGTCGGCCAGTGGTTCGATCGGCGCTTGCAACTCGCCGCACCCGTTCGCGAGATCGCCGAGCATCCGGTTCCGCGGAGCACGGCCAGTTGGATGTATGTATTCGGGAGCGCCGCTCTGGTTGTGCTGATGCTTCAGGTGGTGACCGGCATTCTGCTGGCGGTCTGCTACGTGCCCTCCGCCGCCGAAGCCTGGAACAGCCTCCAGATGTTGAATCACGATGTGGCTTTGGGTTGGTTCATCCGCGCGCTGCACGGTTGGGGCTCGAACTTCATGATCGCCATCGTGCTCATCCACATGGTGCAGGTGTTTCTGTTCGGCGCCTACAAATTTCCCCGCGAGCTGACGTGGATCGTCGGCGTTTTTCTTCTGCTGATGACGCTTGGCATGGCATTCACGGGACAAGTCTTGCGCTTCGATCAGGACGCTTATTGGGGACTCGGCATCGGGGCATCGATTGCAAGCCGCGTTCCGGTTGCAGGTCCCGCCATCGTCAAGGTGATGCTCGGCGGCCCGATCATCGCCGGCGCAACGCTTTCCCGCTTCTTCGCGCTGCACGTGTTCGTCATTCCGGGAATGCTGATCGCGTTGGTGGGCCTGCATCTTTTGATGGTGCTCAAGCTCGGGATCAATGAATGGCCGATGCCGGGCCGCCTGGTCAGGAAGGCGACCTACGAAACCGAATACCACAATCTGACGAAGGCGGATGGCTTTCCTTTCGTCCCCTTTGCGGTCTGGAAAGATTTGCTCTTCGGCGCCGCCGTGCTGGCCGCGGTCGCCTTGTGCGCGGCGTATTTCGGTCCCTTCGGGCCGACGGGCCAGCCCGACCCGACCATTATTCAGACGGTTCCCAAGCCCGATTACTTTTTCCTCTGGCTCTACGCTTTGCTGGCGCTGCTGCCTCCTTCAATGGAGACGCCGGTGCTTTTGATTGTTCCCCCGCTCGCTATCGGCGGGCTTCTGCTTCTCCCCTTTCTGTTCGGCGAAGGAGAAAAGAGCTGGCGGCGCCGCCCGATCGCCGTGCTGACACTCCTGCTGGTCGCGGTCGCGCTGCGATCGTTTACGCATCTGGCCGGATATAGCCCCTGGAGTCCGCAAATGAATGCCTGGAGCGCCGAACCTATCCCTGAAAAACTTCTCGCGGGCAGGACCGCTCTCGAACGTCAGGGAGCGCTGGTGTTCCAAGGCAAGCAATGCCACAACTGCCACATGCTCGGAGGGGAAGGGGGCCAGCGTGGACCGGCGCTGGACTCGGTAGCGTCGCGGCTCACCCAGGACCAACTGATCCGCCAGGTTTTGCAGGGTCGCGGCAACATGCCCGCTTATGGAAACAGCCTGAATCCAGCCGAGACCAGCGCCCTGGTTGCGTTTCTCCGGACGTTGCATCCGGCCGGGCAGGCTCCAGCGCAAGACGCATCGCGTATCGCCGCCGGATCGCGGCCGTAGGATGCCGATGCCGACGCCGATGCTCATAGCCTTGCTTCTCGCGGCGTTGGTTTACTTGCGCGGCTGGATTCATCTCCGGAGTACGAACGCCATCTCCTTGTGGCGCGCCGCTGCATTTTTCGGAGGACTGCTTTGCGTCTTCGTCGCCGCCGCGTCTCCGCTCGCCGCGCTGGACGAGGAACTGCTCTCCGTCCACATGATCCAGCATCTTCTGCTGATGACCGCGGCTCCGCCTTTGCTGTTGCTCGGCTCTCCCGTTCTACCGCTGCTGCATGGATTGCCGAAATTTGTAATGCGCCGCGCGCTGGGCCCCTTGCTCCGCTTTCCACTTGTGCAGTGGGTAGGCCACGCTCTCGCGAATCCTGTGTTCTGCTGGCTCGCGGCCTCAGTCGTTCTGATTGGATGGCATGTACCTTCGGCCTTCGCTTTGGGATTGGCGTCGGAGCCGTGGCATCGCGTGGAGCACGTGAGTTTTCTCGCCGCCGGACTGATTTTCTGGTGGCCCGTGATTCCGTCCTGGCCAAGCGTCTGGTATCCGCGATGGTCGACCGTTGTTTATCTTTTCCTGGCCACATTACCCTGCGACGCGCTCTCCGCGTTTCTCGCGTTTTGCGATCGCGTCGTCTATCCGGCTTATCTGAATACTCCGCGGCGCTTCGATATTTCGCCGCTCGAAGACCAGCAGTGCGCCGGAGCGTTGATGTGGGTCTGTGTAACATTCGCTTATCTGGTTCCGGCAGTGGCCATCACGACACGGTTGCTATCCCATCACAACGCTTATGAAAAGCCGTTCGCACGCCAGGACGGAGTTGTCGAACCCAAGTAGCGAGCGGCCTTTCTAGTTATATCGCAATACGATGTAACTGCGCCTCCGGGTGAACGCCGAACTTCCGCACCACTCCTTTGACCGTTCCCACTCCGAACTGATACTCCCGCCGGATGGCTTCAAATAACTCCACGTCTTTCCTCCTGTTCAAGACTTGCTTCTCCATTCCGGGCTTCCGCCCAGAACAGAATAGCCGTCACATGTTTTACAGGGGGGCCAGATCGGACCATCAAAGTGGGCCAGCGCTGACTATCAAAGCGGCCCAATTGCAGTATCGAAGTGGCCAATTCAGAGTAGCGAAATCAAGATCAGCAGCTAAAGCCTCGGCCTCCTGGGAATCCCATGATCTCCGCGCAAAATTAGGCAGATACAAGATTCTTTTCCCCAGGAAACCCCAAAAAAGAAAGGGCCACGAATTGGGACGAAGTCCCAATCGTCTTCACATCCCGGCTTACTCCTGGCTCTTATCCCCCCTGTCGGCATTCCATAATCCTCTGAAAGCATTCGGTTTATCTTGGGCCGCCTGGCATGGCGCCCGAACTGCGTTCCCATTGGCAGATCAAGTCTCGCGGAGACTCAATCGGAACGGACACGGGGGCTGGGTTTGCGCAAGACGGTTTGGAGTTTCGCCCAAAGTTCGCTGCCCCTGTAAACTTTTGATTATAAATAATTTATCAGCGTGGAGATATCCTTTTGCCCGAACTTGAAGATTCCGGTGGTTTGAACTTCAACGAAAGCCTAGCTGGGGTTATCGGATTCCTCACCAGGCGTCGCTGGTGGATTCTCCTCCCCTTCTGTTGCATCACCGTTGCCACCATTTTCGTTCTATTCCTGCTTCCGAATCGGTATACGTCGTCGGCCACTCTTATGGTGGTGCAGCAGCAGGTTCCGCAACGCTATGTGGTCCCGAACAGTACGACAGACGTCACCTCAGCGCTTCAGGCAATGAAGCAAGAGGTTTTGTCGCGCACTCAGTTGCTTCGGATGATCAACGATTTCGGCCTCTACCCCAAGCAAAGAAGGCGCTCGTCTCCCGAGGAACTGGTCGCCTTGATGCTGAGCAACATCGATATTGTGCCCATTAATGAGAGTCCGAACTCGGCGCAGAACAAAGACTTCGACGCCTTCCGGATCTCCTTTACCACGGAAAACGCTCTTCTCGCTCAGCAGGTTACCAACACATTGGAGTCGCTTTTCATCAATGAATACCTGCGAACCGGAGCAGAGCAGTCCACCAATACAACCAACTTCCTGCATCGGCAGGTAGAAGAGAAGGGAAAGCTGCTGGAAGCGCAGGAAGAGAAGTTGCGCGATTTCAAAATGCAGCACGTTGGCGAACTCCCAGAGCAGGCGCAAGGGAACCTGGGAATTATGACAGGATTGCAGGGACAGCTACAGAATACGATGGCCAGCCTGAATCGCGCCGCAATGGAACGCACCCTCTTACAGGCGCAGTTGGAGGCGGCGCCGAAACGCCGGCCTTCATCAACGACTGGCATTGCAGCTCCGATCCCGGGAAATCCGAATTCCACCCAGATTCTCACTCCTGTCGAGATAGCCCAGAACGATCTGGTCCGCTTGGAAGCCGCAAGATCGGCATTGCAGAGTAAAGGCTACACGTCCCAACACCCTGACGTAGTGAGAAATAATCGGGACATCGCGCAAGCCGAAGATACGCTCAAACGCCTGCGAGCCGCGGCGCTCCAATCTGAAAAGGCACGCCCCCCAGCGGCGCCAGCCGTAGCCGGCGCGCCCTTGTTGTTTGACCCGACCGAAGACCCCGCCGTGGTACAACTCAAAACCAACCTTGAGGCTAACCGCCTTGAGATAGAGAGCCTCTCCAACGACGAAAAGCGGTTGAAAGCGGCGATCGCCCAATACGAGAGCCGGCTGAATGAGACGCCAGTCCGGGAACAGCAGCAGGGAGCCATCGTTCGTGATACCGAAGCACTGCGTCAGGAATATAACGACCTTCAGAAGAAAGAGCAGGAATCCCAGTTAGCGACCAATCTGGAGAAACAACAAGGCGGGCAGCAGTTCCGGCCCATCGATCCGCCCAGCCTTCCCACCAAGCCTTCCAGTCCGAACCGGCCCAAGATGAGCCTTGGCGGCGCTGCCGCCGGCCTCGGATTGGGGCTGGCGCTGGCTTTCTTGATGGAGATGCGGGATACGTCTTTTTATACGGAAAAGGACCTCACTAAACACCTGGCGCCGCCCTTCGTTCTAGGAATTCCGCTGCTGCCCACCCGCACGGAAAAGCGTCAACGCAGGTGGCGAAGCGCGTTCCAGTGGTTGGCGGCATCTGCGATGCTGTTGGTTGTTGCGGCTGCCGGGTTTTACGTCTATCGGCGCGGTTAATTGGATTCCCCAAACAGATGAGTCACCTCCGTAATCTCTTTCACAATTCTTCGGGGCATGAAGGCATTCAGTCAACGCCTCCCCCGGCTACCGCTCCGGAAAGCGCTATTGCCTCAGCCAATGTCGCCACTATGGCTGCCCCTCTCCAAGAATATCCAGCGGAGGAAGCTCATGTTCGCTCAGAGAACCGGCTTGTTTATCATACGGATCCCCGCAGTCCCGCGGCCGATCGATACCGCTTGCTCCGGATGAAACTGAAGACACTGGCGAAAACTGGAAAACTGAAGAAGCTTCTAATCACCGGTCCGCTGGCTCACGATGGAAAGTCGACCGTCGTAATGAATCTCGCTACCGCCTTAGCGGAACGAGGAAAACACCGCGTTCTGGTGGTCGAGGCCGATCTACACCACTCGTCTCTCAGCGAGAGCCTCATGCTTAAGCCCTGGGCTGGGTTGACGGAATGCCTGGTCGACCAAGCAACTCAGCCGCTCTCAGCCATTCGGCGCATCGAGCCCCTCGGGTGGTACCTACTGCCGGCCGGCGAGCCCCGTAGAAATCCCACGGAATTGCTGCAGACTCCCGCATTCGGTCACGTCATGGAACAGCTCTCGCCCTGTTTCGATTGGATTCTGATCGATTCCGCTCCGGTCATTCCGCTCACCGATTCCATATCTCTGCAGCAGCACGTCGATGCCAGTCTGTTGGTGGTAAGATCCGGGCGAACTCCCCGCGAGGCGGTTGAGAAAACCATCGAGCTGCTCGGGAAGAAGAACATTCTCGGCATCGTTCTGAATGGCATGGAAGCGCGCGATCATCTCTATTATCAGTATTACGACGGGAACAAGCGCTACCATGATGAAGACTGAACGGGAAAGTCCGGGGTGGTGGCTGTGGCTCACCGGGCAGTCGCCGCATGCTTATGCCCTAATGCTCTGGCTCCTGTCACTGCTGCTTTTTCAGCGGACGCTGAGCAGCTTGGCGAGGCTCTCGTTTCACGATGAACTCGCCTCCCACATCCTGCTGATTCCCGTCATCAGCGCGTTCCTCATGTATCTGGGGAGGAAGCGAATCTTCCGTACGCCCCGCTTCAGCCCTTCCGTCGGCTTACCCCTACTTCTCACGGCAGTCGTACTCTGGTATAGCCTCAGGAGCGTGTTGTCTTCCGTGAACAGCACGGATCGCCTTTCTATAGCCGCAGCGCTGATCGTTCTGGCGTGGATCGGTTTGTTCCTCCTCGTCTACGGGACCAGTTCCTTTAAGGCCGCTGCGTTTCCGCTGCTGTTCCTCCTCCTGATGAGCCCGCTGCCAGTTGCGGTTTCGGTATACATTGTATCCGCCCTGCAATCAGGCTCCGCGGAAACCTGCTACGCCTTATTCCGTCTCATAGGGATACCCGTAATCCGGCACGGCTTCCAATTTTCGTTGCCTGGGGTCGATATTGAGGTCGCGGAGCAATGCAGTGGCATACACTCAGGGCTATCCCTGTTCATTGCCGGTCTGATGGCAGAGCACCTTCTACTTCAGAATAACTGGAAGAAGGCATGCTTTGTCCTGTGCATCTTTCCCATCGCCATATTCAAAAATGCGGTGAGGATTGTAACCATCGCGTGGCTCGGCATCCACGTGAATCCCGACTTCTTTCACGGTCCGCTACACCGCCAGGGCGGACTGCCGTTTTCGCTTCTTTCTCTCGCTCTGATGGCTGTTCTGCTCTGGTTGCTCAGGCGCCCGGTCGCTTTTTCGAGGACGCAACATCCGTCCCCGCAACTGGATTCTGCATAGCTTGAGTGAGATGCGCAATCATGATGCGCTTGCGCTGTAGCGCAACAAAGAGGCGCTTAACGCGCGAGGGTCCAAAGCATCTGATTCTATAACTTGATGACGCCAACTAAAGCTAGAATCACGACCCAAAGGCTGACACCCAGCAATATTCCGGTAATTGCCCCCCGTGCAGAACGGTTATCACTCCCTGGCGATTCTACCAACTCCGCACGATCATCGCTGCGCACGCGAGCAGCGTATTCAGTTGTCCCAGTACTACTGGAGCGAGTCAAGATTGCAGGACTGTGCATCTAGCAATACTAGTACATTTTATAGATTTAGTCAACACTGGTAAACTATCTGGTAAACTATCGCAATTATTGGCTGGTGGCCAAGGGGCACAGCGCCATAAAATGCGCTAACTTCAGCTTGAGTTGTGGCACTGTCGGATCAGGCGCGTCTTCATGCGCAGAACAAAGCACTATCCCCCCTTTTGCTTGTCGTCGGTCGAGCAGAAGCAGTTCGAAAGGCGCGCTGGCCAGTATACGTTACCGTATTTTCAGGTTCAGCGCGCCAAGATGATTGTTTTGGCCGCCGAGGGCTTCACCAACGACGAGATTCCCCCCGTTTGGACACCCGCCGCGAAGTCTTCTATTTTTGACACAAACGGCTTTTGTCGCAGAAAGCCTCGCCGGCCTGGAAGAACGCTCTCATCCGGGCCGTCCCCGGATTTTTCCCCCCTGATCTGGTGGTTTCCGATCTGGTTGTTCAAGTTACGGCTGGTGCTTGCGAATTGCGGTTCTGTCTCGCCGTGTGCAAAACGCGGGTAGGGGGTTTAACGGTTGATTGACCGAATGACCGATTGACCCTGGGCGGCTGGACGGCGGCAGTTCCAGAGCGAGACTAAAGAGCGGGAGAAGATCTCGCTCGTTCGCCGCGGGACTCGTGGCCGGACTGCCAGCTTGTCGGGACGCGGGTCGGGACAGAGTTATAGCAGCAGCGCTTCCACTCTGCATCCGAGGACCATCGACTCGCAGGGCGACCATTCAAAAGTGGTGAAGCGCCCGTCTTGCGACGCCACCAGCGCAATGGCATCGCGCTGATCGTGGACAAATTGCGCCGCCGAAAGGTGCCGCGTACCGCCAAGTTCCTCGGGATGCACAAGCGCAGGCGCGGCGCCTTTAATCGGCTCTGTCGCACGGACCTGTTCGACTTGCGACCAGCCGTGGCGGCGGGCGATCTTCGCCCCAAAACCGAGCACCTCATATCGATCGGTGATCACCACGGCGCCATCGACCGCGGTTAAGCCGGCCACCCAGTCGATCGTTCGTCCCAGTTCCTCCTGCCAGACGCGCAGCCGCTCCGCATCCGGCGTTTCGCCGCTCAGTTGGCCGAGGTCGGAGAAGAGCGGCGACAATGCATAGGAAATGGGCTGTACAATGGATTCCCGCCAGGACTCGTGGGCTGCCGGAACCACGAGG
Source organism: Bryobacteraceae bacterium (assembly GCA_049522755.1). GTDB lineage: Bacteria > Acidobacteriota > Terriglobia > Bryobacterales > Bryobacteraceae > PALSA-243. The sequence goes on from JBEKNN010000167.1 coordinate 8,116, forward strand.
AGAATTCCGCCGCGCCCATGCGCGCGCATGGAGACGGCCAGTTGCACGAGTATGTTTGCAGAGCGGTTCCATGTGTGCGGCGCGAACCCGAGCAGCGATGTGAGCAGCGCGGGGCAGTCCGGCACGCTTAGCGCCTCCTCGTCCACTATTTTGATCTGGTCGCCTTCCAGCACCGCGAGATTGACGAACTTGCCGGCTTCCTCGCCGGTGTGATGCTTGACGACGAGCAGCCCCGGAGCCGCTACTTCGAGCACAAAGCACAACTTCGGAATGGTGCGGGTTGTGCCCCAAACATACAGCTCGCCTTGCTCGCGCCAGACGCCCAGATGGATCCCCGGGCGCTCAACCGCCGGCGCCACCCGCGTGAGCGGGCCCGGAAGCAGCGGTAAGGGCCGCTCAAATTCGAGCGGATGGATAGCCTCCCGCGGCGAGAGGAAAGCGAGTGAGATCCGCGGCATGTAGCCTTCCTCGCGGCGAAGGCTCGCCCAAAATGCGGCGTCAATCATAGCCTCGATTGTTTCCGCCTGGGGCGGCGAAGCCAGGCCCTCCCCGCCTTGGCTGGCGGCCTCCGCAAGGCGGCGGGCAAAATAAGCTTCCACCCTGGGGGAGACGGTTCGAGCGGCTGCGTAGGCTTCGCGCTTCATAGCTGCGATTATCGGTCACGGAGGGCGATTGCGCCAGTGGGCAGCGCCCGCGCGCATACGGTCGCGATGCGGCGGGGCAACATGCTGCTTCCGGCTTCCCGCTCTCGATCATTGCGGTCCAGGGCGCGATCCGCTATCGTTCGCGACACAATCGAGTCTCGACCGTCGCAGCATGTCGGCCTTACGAAAGCGCCGGTTAAGCCTTGCGCTATTGTACGCGCGCCGGATCTCGCCATAAGATATGGCTGCTCCCGTGCGGCCGGCCGCGCCGACATAACGGAGCGAGGGGACGAAGAAGTTATCTTGCGCGGCCTGTTCCATGAAACCGCTCCCGCGCAGTGGACGATTCTGGCGCAGAATATAGCGGCTTCGATGGGCTATGCGGGAACGGTCAGCGAACTGGATGTCGATAATTCAACCACTCTTGAGGCGCCAATTCATTATTCCTATAGTTACGAGCGCAAGAACTACCCCGATTGGCCCAACCGGCGCATCACGCCACCCATCCCTCCGATCGGCCTTATCTCTTTTGACGATGAGGACAAGCCATCGGAACCGGTATTTTTTGGCGCTCCCGGCCGAGAGCTGTCTCGCGCCACGGTGGAACTTCCGGATGGCTACTCCGCCGAACTTCCGAGCGACGTCAAACTGCAAACTGAGTTCGCCGGCCACACCGCTTCCTACTCCTTGGAGAAGGGAGTGCTTTCCGCGGAGCGTGTCCTTGTCATCAAGGCCTCAAAGCTCGCGGTGAACCAGTGGGACGCATACAAGGAATTTGCCAAGGCCGTGGTCGCCGACGAAGGCCAGTACATCCAACTTGTGCGCGCTGGCGCGGTCGCGGGTATGGCAACTGCACGCGATGTTCCCGAAGCCGCGGCGTTCGTGGACAGAGCTGTTGAGGCGCTGCGGAGCCACGACGTCAATGCCGCTCGCGATGCGCTCGCCCAGGCGGAGCGCCTGAACAACCAGCAAAGCAATTTGTGGATGGTCTATGCCAGCCTCTATGGAATGCAGCGGCAAAATGATAAAGCCCGGGAAGCGCTGAAGAAAGAGATTTAATACCATCCCGGCAACGAACTGGCGTATCGGATGCTAGCGGCGGCGCAACGGCGACTCGGCCATAACGACGATGCGATTGTTACCCTTCGGCAACTGGTGAAGATCGCGCCCCAGAACACGGACGGCGTATTGGAACTGGCCGCCGCACTTTTCGAAGGTAAGCGTTATAGCGATGCGATTGAGCCGCTGCAGGCGGTATTGAAGACAGAGCCGGACAACGCCAAAGTGGAGATGTCGCTGGTCGAAGCGCAGCTACGCGGAGGCGCGAAGGCGGCCGGGTTGGCGGATCTGGCCAAGATGCGCGAGGGAACCATGGACGCCTACACGCTGAACAGCGCAGCGTGGGTTTTGTCGGACACCAAGACCGATTCGGCGCTCGCTAAGGAGCTTGCCCAGCGCGCGGTCGCGGACTACGAGAAACAATTGAAAGGGGTAACACTTTCGAGTCTGACCGGAGACGATCTCAAGCTGGTGGACTCGTCGGCGCTACGTGGGATACGCTCGGTTGGGCAGCCTTTCGTTTGGGGGATCTCGGCATATTTGGGGCAGATCTATCAGCGTCAGGGTAAGAAAACAGAAGCCATTCACGCCTACCAGCTGGCGCTTGCGGTGAACAGCGACCTTGCGGAAACCCGGGAACGCCTGGAGAAATTAGGCGGCTCCACTGAAGATCGCCCGACGCTCCGCAGAGGGGCGCCCGCAAGCCCGCGGGTGTCGCCCGAAGACGAACTCTCGGAGCTGCGCACCTCGCCTGTGCCGGGGCTCAAGTATCAGCATGGAACGGCTGAGTTCTTCCTGCTGTTTTCTGCGTCCGGAATGGACGACTCGCAGTTCATTCGCGGGGACGAAGATCTGAAACCAGCGGCGGGCGCGCTCGGGAAGCTGCATTATAGAATGCCTTTCCCCGATGAAGGGCCAGAGAAGATCGCCCGGCGTGGGATCTTGTCGTGCTCCCAGGTCACGACTCCGAACTGCACCTTCGTGCTTCTGCTTCCTGCCAATACGACTAAGTGAAGCCGCGTGTCCTCTCGACAACTGAAGCCTGTGGCGCTGCCGGGGCCACGGCAAGTGAGAGCCGAGGGCGGCGGCATCCAAGCCCGTTTGTTCACGTCCAGTAATTGCGGTCCAGGCTGCGATACTGCACGGCTTCGGCAACGTGCTTGGCGGAGACGGTTTCGGAGTGGCCCAGATCGGCTATGGTGCGCGCCACTTTCAGGATGCGGTCGTGCGCGCGGGCGGAGAGGCCCATCTTCCGGACGGCCATTTCGAGAGTGCGCTCGCCGGCGTCGTCGAGCGCGCACTGCTTGCGGATCATGCGCGAAGGCATCCGGGAATTGTAATACCCGCGCGTCTGCTGGATGGCGCGCGCAGCGTCCACGCGGGCGCGAATTTCGGCCGACGGCTCTGCCTGCGAGCCGCCGCGCAGCTCCTTATATGGAACGGCGGGGACTTCCACGTGGATATCGATGCGGTCCAGCAGCGGGCCGCTGATCTTGCCGAGATACTGCTGAATCTGCCCGGGCGTGCAGCGGCATTCGCGCGTGGAATCGCCATAGAAACCGCATTTGCAGGGATTCATCGCCGCTACCAGCATGAAGTTCGACGGGAAGGAGAGGGTCATACTGGCGCGGGCGATGCTTACCGACCCATCTTCCAGAGGCTGGCGCAGAATCTCCAGAACGTCGCTGGGAAATTCGGGGAACTCATCGAGGAAAAGCACGCCGTGATGCGCGAAGCTGACCTCGCCGGGGCGCGGCATTCCGGCGCCGCCGCCCACCATGCCCGCTCCCGAAATCGTGTGATGCGGCGAACGGAAAGGGCGCTGGTAAAGCAGGCCGCCGCCATTTTGAATCAGCCCGGCGATGCTGTGGACCTGGGTGGTCTCAATCGCCTCTTCAAACGTCAGCGGCGGCAGAATTCCGGCGAGCCGTTTGGCGAGCATGGTCTTGCCCGATCCTGGCGGGCCGATCATGAGCACATTGTGGGAACCCGCCGCCGCCACTTCCAGGGCGCGTTTCGCCATAGTCTGGCCGCGCACGTCGCGGAAATCCGGCGGCGCGGGCGATTCCGCTGGATGGCCATTACCGTTGCGCGGCGTGGGCGGGAATTCGCCGGGGCGCGAGAGCATCGCCACCACTTCGGCCAGATAGCGCGCGCCGTACACATTGACGCCTTCCACCACCGCCGCTTCCGCCGCATTCTCGGCGGGCAAAATGACATTGGGGATGCCGCGGTCGCGCGCGCAGACGGCCACCGAGAGCGCGCCGCGGACCGGACGGATGGCGCCGTCGAGGGAAAGTTCGCCAACCAGGATATGCCGATCGAGGCTCTTCACAGCCCCCATCGCGCCGAGGATGCCGAGGGCGACAGGCAGATCGAAGCCGCCCCCTTCCTTGCGAATATTGGCCGGCGCCAGATTGATGGTGATTCGCTTGTTGGGATAGCAGAACCCGGAGTTGATGAGGGCGCTCTTGATGCGCTCGCGGCTCTCGCGAACGGCGGTATCGGGCATGCCGACCATGACGGAGTCGCGCGGCGAGCCGGACGAAAACATATCGACTTCGACATCGATCAGATGGGCATCAATGCCATAAATGGCGGCGCTACGGGTCTTGAACAGCGACATTTGGAAATTGGTTGCGGCTACGTCTCCTGATACTAGTGGCGCGTGCGGCCGAATATTCTCGGATTTGTATACCGGGGCGGGGAAGCCGGCAAACTACCATGTGAGCGGCCACGTTCTTCGCGCCCTCAAGCACGGGGCGCCGATTTGCGCTACTGTTAAGATGTGTTCTCTCCACGCTGTTCACATTGCGGATCGGTCGAGTTTAGAGGCGTAGGCGTCCGAAACGCCGTCGAGAGAGCAGTCCACTGGTTTTTTCTGCCGTATCGGTGCTCTCTTTGCGGGAGGCACTTCTTCCTGTTCCGATGGATGGCTCCCGAAGCGGGCATCGGTTAGCGAATCTGGCTTTAGCGAATCAGCGGCAGCGAATTAGCGCTGGGCCCAATATTTCGTGCGAGCCTGCACTACCAGCCCCTTTTGCTTAGCCGCCAGTTCGATGCTGCGGAATTCGGAAACCCGAACCGGCACGTCCGACACATAGCCAAGGTTATACTGGCTTCTCAATTCCTCTTGAATCCGGTCGAAGATCTGTTCGAGGCTCAGCTTCTTCGAAACCTCAAAAAAGCCACCGCCGGTATCTTTGGAAAGCCGCATCAGAACTCCCTTGCCATCGGGACCGCCGAGGATTCCATAGGCGCCAGAGTCTGAGAACAAAATGGAATACGACAGCGTCTCAGCGCGTTGCGCCGCCTCCACCGCCGAAGGCAGAGTCTCTTCGCTGCCGAAATCGACCCCGTCGGAAAGCACGATCAGCGCTTTACGCCCGCTCAGAGGCCTCATCACTTCCTTGGACGCTTTCACCACCGCATCGTAGAGCAGCGTGCCGCCGCCATGCTGGATTTGCAACTGGCGCATAGTCTCCGAATCTACCAGCGCCAGCGCGTCGTCGAGTTTCTGGCGCGAGGGGGTTAGCTCCTGGCGCAGTTCTACCGCGCTGTCGAACTGCATGATGAACACGCGGTCCTGGTTGCCGCGCAAGACGCGGTCCAGAAAGCGGAAACAGGCGCCACGCTCCGCGTCGAGCACGCGGCGCTGGCTGGCGCTGGTATCCACCATCAGCCCCAGTGTGAGCGGCAGATCGGACTCCTGCGAGAAATAGCGGATGGTTTGCGGCCGTCCGTTTTCGGCGAGCGAAAAATCGTCCCTGGTCAGGCTGCGGATAAGCTCTCCGTTCTTGGCCCGGACGGTAGCCAGCACGTTGACCACTTTGACATCGGTGGAAAAGGACGGCGTATCCTGGCCGCTCATGCGCCGCCACGGCAAAAATAAAGCGACCGCTCCCAGTACGAAGCGGCGTCTGCCACAGCGGCCATGGAGGAATTGGTTGCGCATTGCGTTGCCGGTCTTCGTCCCGTTGGCGATCGGGGAAAAATGCCTTCAGAGCTGCGCGGCCGCGGCCTTCTTTTTTTCGGCCTTCTTCTGCCGCCGGGGCAAACGGGACTTGTTCTTGGGGGCCAGCTTTTCCTTCTTCACGTTCTTCGCGGCTTTTGGTTGCCGGACTACATCCGCCTTGGGCGCTACCGGCGGGGCGGCTGTCTCAGGCGCCGGGGCGGCAGCCTCATCCGCTTCGATTGCTGCCTTTTTCTTGCTCGTCTTTTTGTCGGCCATAACCCATAATCTCACGATGTCGCGGGCGGCTTGCGAAGGCGTAGGTTATAATGGCTGCTGCCGAAGTTGCTTCCTGCTGGAGTGGCGGAACTGGCAGACGCACGGGACTCAAAATCCCGCGCTCTTCACTGAGCATGTGGGTTCGACCCCCACCTCCAGCACTACTAAATCTAAAGCACTTGCCGTTTTTGGGCCAAAATCTGGTGTAGAACGGGCCAAGCAGGATTTAAAGGATTCTCATGCTTGCCCTCTACCGCCGCCACCGCCAGAACTGCAAAGGCGACCACGCCCACAATACCCGCTCCAGTGAATACGACGAGCGGAAAAAAGGCTGGAAGCGTTGCGAATGCCCCATATTTGCGTCAGGGACGCTTGACCGCATTGCCCGGCGCCAGAACACCGGCCAATGGGAATGGGAACCCTCAAGGCTCGTTGCGGCCAAATGGGAGACATTCGGAAGGTGGGATGCGACTGCTGCTGAAACTTCCCTTCCTGTACCCGTCCCAGCTACCGACCAAACGCCGGGCCGTACAAAGCTCGCCGACGCCACGGAAGCCTTTCTTGCCACTTGCCAGAACCGGGGAATTGCAACCCCAACGCTGAAAAAGTACCGGACATTCATCAAGCAGCTTGATGCCTATTGCCACTTCCGTGGATACACCATGATTGATCAGCTCACGATCACCGACATGGATCGTTTCTATGCAAGCTGGAAAGACGGCAAGAGGGCCAAGGCAAAGAAGCTAGAACGTCTGAAATCTTTCGTAAAATTCTGCATCAACCGGGAATGGATTGCAAAGGACATCACCCGGGACCTCAAAGCACCGGAGGGATCGAGCATTCCGGCGAATAAGACGCCGTTCACCGATCGGGAGCTTGAGCGCATCTATGCGGCTTGCGATACGATAGGCGCCCCTACGAAGCCCGGACCTGGCCACCGCCCATGGAGCGGCGAGGATGCGAAGGATTTCATTTACCTTTCCATCTACACGGGCCTACGAATTTCCGATGTCTCGACTTTCAACATCGCTGAACGCCTTAACGGGAATGACCTTTTTCTCCGCATGCACAAAACCAAGAAGGAACTCTATACGTGGATTCCCGATTGGCTGGTAAATCGCCTTCGCGACCGCGAAGAGAAATACGGCGCGTTAATTTTCCGGAGCGGGGAGGCAACCAATATGCGCGCCATGTCGGAGAGATGGAGGGAAAATCTCAGGAAGGTCTTCAAACTTGCAGGCCCGTTCGCCGAACCTCCAACGCCCCACAGATTCAGGCATACCTTCGTCAGAATTTTACTCGAAAAGGGCGTCCCGGAAACAGAGGTTGCAACTCTTATCGGCGATACCGTTGAAGTGCTACGACGACATTATGCGAAGTGGATGCCGGGAAGGCAAGAACGATTGGCGAGCATCTTGCGCGATGCCTTCACTGACAAACCAAGACCCAAGCTGGTTCAGATGCCGGGACCGCGCTAGCCCCCCGTCAGGCGTTTGTCAATCTTCGATAGATCCTTAGAGCTACAGTTTCAGGCACCGAATACGTCGTATGGCGTTTCAGTTTGCCGAGCCTGATTTTGATCACACCCGGTTCATTCATGGACGACGCCAAGTATGGCCGCCCGTCGGAGCGGCCGCTGCTCGAACTCACCATCCCCACGATGTACGATCCGTTGCTCGCGCCGCCCGGCAAGCACATCATGGGCATCTTTCTGCAATACGCGCCATACACGCTGCGTGAAGGCACATGGGACGAGCTGCGCGAGCCGTTCGGCGACCGCGTGATCGCCCTGATCGAAGAGTATGCGCCCAACATCCGCTCGATTGTGGAGCACCGGCAGGTGCTGACGCCTCTCGACCTGGAGCGCCGCTTCGGCATCACCGGCGGTAATATCTTCCATGGCGAGATGAGTCTCGACCAGATGTTCGTGATGCGCCCGGTAGCGGGATGGGCGCGCTACCGCACGCCGGTGCGCGGTTTGTACCTGTGCGGATCGGGCGCGCATCCGGGCGGCGGAGTGATGGGCGCGCCGGGGTATAACTGCGCGCGGGAGATGGTGAAGGGCGGTTAGTTAGGCCGGGTCAGCTAGATGCTAGACCAGGTCAGGGGGGTGTTACTTGCCGGTTCATGTCTTTGTCCGGTTTGAGCCATCGCCGGGTAAGGAGATAGAGTTTCGCGAGGAGTTGCTGCGGGTCGTCGAGCCTACGCGAACTGAGATTGGTTGTTTGGCTATCCATGTATTTGAGTCGCTCCGGGCGCCGTTCGCGTTCGCGATACATTCCGAGTGGGTGGACGAGGCTGCGTTTGAGCTGCACGCGCAACTGCCGCACACGGTTCGATTTCTTGGAGCCGCGGCGAAGTTGTTGCCCCATGCCGTGCAGGGGTTGAGGGCGCGGGAGATCGGGGGCGGCGGGGGCTGACTCGCTGGGGTCAAGGTGCGGAAGATTCAGAAATCCGCTGGCGCAAGTGCGGAGAATCCTACGTCCGGCTCGCTGGCTTTGAGACCTGCCAGGACGTTGGCCCAAAACCTGCCAAGCTCTTGCCAATGCGTGTTGCCGCAGCGATCGCCATGTTTGCCTGCACCGGCTGGGGGCAGTTCAAAAGCACCGTGCCGCTGGTAGTCGCGCCCACTACCATCACAGATTCCAAAGGACGTTACGTGGATGGGCTGACGCCCGAAACCCTGACTCTTTACGACAACAATGTGCCCCAGGCGGCACGGATGGATTGGATGAGTTATCCGATCGACTTGGTGGTCGCGGTGCAGACGAGCTCGAATTCCGGAGCCGTGATCGATAAACTGGGCGGCAGCGGCATTCTGTTCACCGAGTTGCTGGCGGCGGATGCCGGAGCAACCGCGGTGATTTCGTTCAGCGACGAGGTAAAAGTTCATCAGGAGTTCACAGGCGACCCGGATTTCGTAATTCACGCGCTACGCATGCTGCGCAAAGAAGGTGCCGAAGCCCATATGCTGGATGCCTTAAGCCAGGCGCTCCTTATGCTCGAAGGGCGACCGCCGGGACGGCGGCGAATCATACTCATGATCGCGGAGAAGCGCGATCGTTCGAGCAAGGCAAAGCTGGCTGACGTGATGGAGCGCGTGGAACGCCTGAATGCCGCGGTCTATTGGCTGACCTACTCGCCGCTGTTGGAGCCGTTCACGGTTAAGCCCAAGACTGCCGAGGATCTGAAACCCGAGGCGGAACGGATCAAGGTCCAGGCGTGCCCTCTTTGCCCGCCTCCCGACGATACCCCGGTTCCGCCCGATTTGGGACCAGGCAGCCCAATCTATGGGATTGGCGAATTGATGCGGTTGCACCAGCCGGATCTTTCCAGCTTATTCACGACGGCTACCGGCGGGCGGACCCTGAGTTTTCTCAAGAAGAACGCTTTGGAGCAGGCCATTCAACTGGTGGGCGAAGAAGTGCATCGCCAGTACCTTTTCAGCTTCGAGCCTAAGGGCGGCGAGCCCGGAAGGTTTCATGCGATCCGGGTGGTAGTGAACAACAGGCCGGACCTTCAGGCAAAAACGCGCGCGGGATACTGGGCCTTGCAATGACTCCGGCGAGTTAGCATTGCCGCAGTGGCAGACAGGCCAGGAGGCCTGTCCTACGATGTCCTTGAAACGATCGGCATGCCCAATCCGGTGCGGGGGTTGAGGACGCGGGAGATCGGGGGCGGAGTGCACAACTTTCGAACAGTTTCCCTGCCAATCTTCCAGCGTTCGGCGAGCTCACTGATGCCGTAGTGAGGCTCTAAAGCTGTAGCATCGGGAGACATATTCATGCGAATATCAACGTCGTTAGTCGACACATGCCCCGTAGGAGTCCACCGTTTTCGGCGCTCCCATATTCACGTAGACGCGGCGGTGGCCCGCTCCTCGCAGGATCGAAATCACGTCCGATTCGACGATGTTGGTCCAGAACGGCAAGAATGCGGTTGCTCCACTCTCCACGACGAATACAGTTTCGTCCTTCAGGAACCGGCCAATCGGCCTGTCATACCGCGCACGCATGACGACGCCGTCCTGGTTCAACAGATCCAGCTTGCCGACCGGAAGCGCCTTGTATTGCCCAAGTGAACGATTGACGGGATCGGCGTCAATGCATCGCACCGGCTGGCCGCGGCTAATCAGGAACTCGGCCAGCCAGCTAGCGATGACGCTCTTGCCGACGCGGCCCTTGCCTTGCAGCACCAAACGAATGGTGGGAGGGGTGACGGAAACCGTGGCGACTTCCGTTCCATTTCCGTTCGTATTGCCTTTTTCCACGATATTCTTCCTTTCGTCAAATAAGATTTCTACCCTCTGGATCGCCGTTATTGTGGATCTTGCGAATATCCATCTTCGGTTTGGACAAAGCGCGCATAGCCTGAGCCAGCGCATCGTCAGGCGGTTTCGGCGCCGGGTCCCTGGGTACTGGAGTCATGAGCGACACGCGCTCGGCCGGGATCGCCGGAATCGATTCTGTTTGAGACCGAACGGACTGCCCGGTCGGAGCTTCAGCATCGCGATTCGCTCTCTGGCGGCGTCGAATGTGGCTGATGTAGGAAGTAAGGTCGGTGATGCCAAGAGTTATTCCGGCGTCTTCCTCCGGTCGTTTGTAACTCCTCTTCGTGCTTTGCCCTACCCCGAGTGCCGCGTCAGCGTCCGGCCAGAACGCCCGGATCTGCCCCGCCTTGGTGGCTGGGTTTTCCGCGCGGCGCACGGCGCGGCGGGCGCGGGGTTGGGTCATCCAGTTTGGCGAATTGTCGGTTTCACATGCCCCAGACATAATAGCTCCTGTCGGTGCTAGGGACAGAAAAAGGGTCTGTAGGACCCACGAACGAGAAGTTCCGTTGAGCCTTTACGAATGATCCCGAAAAAATGCCCCTCAAGTACTAAGGAGTTGGGGAGGCACAAGCGGGACGCCCAAGCTAGAGGTTTTTTAGGGCGTATGGTAAGAAAACGAACGCTTGAGTCAGATCGCGGCGTACTGCGACAGAATGCAACGGATTGCGGCATCATAGCGACGACTTGAGACTGCTCAAGACGTTCTGCGACACCTCGGGGAGCCCAGATCCGCGCAATCTGGCAGCAAAGAGGTGTCGAACGCCACCGATTTTCGTTTTGGATTTTCTTTGGTTTGTGCCTTGGACTGTTGGCCAAACGCGGAAACGGTTGGACATTTGTTTGACTCGTTATTGCCATAGTTTGGCCCGACTTATTAGGATCTCCGTGTCCACCCCTTCGTAGTTGAGAGGCGCCCTGAACGACCAGCGACACCGTGATCTTCGGAACGGGTACGCGTGATTTAACCATGTGCTCCGCCCGCGTCACAGTTCTCAAACCGTTGGCAGCGGTTGCGGGCGCCATGGAGTCCCGGTTGTTACGGGTGAGGACGGGTGTCGCCATTGCGTTCTGCTCAGACTCTGACATCTTTCTTTCAAAACAAGAACCACACCTACACCCTGTAAGCCGCGGAGTGTCGTGGGTGTGACAGGACCGCGGGCTTCTCATGCAACAACATCGCTTTGCTTGCTTAGGACTGGCCCGTATCCGAATTAGCAGAGCGACTTCTGAACTCCCTTTCCGGGCTGGATTGAGTTGATCACTTGAAGCTCAACTATCCGCGCTTCTAAGCAAGGTCGGGTGACGGCCCGTAAGAGCTGTTTCAGGAGTTTACTAGAAAATTCCGCAAAAGTTTCAGAGTCCGGTGGGCCCGAGAGACAGTTTCATGAAGTCTCAGAGTCGTGAATGAGTTTCAGCGTGCAACGGTTCGACCTGTTTTGTCGCACGTCGTGCAACAGGCGCTCCCGGGTGTCACATGCTGGCCATCCTGGGACCTACAGAGTAGGAGAGTAGGCACCCATGGTACGGAAGCAAAAGGCTGACACCTTCGGGACGCGTTTTTTAGAGCGCCGCGACTTCATACGGTTATCGATCCATTCGAAATGTCCGTTCCAGTACCCAGCGCTGAAAAATAGTTCGTTTGGGCCGTCCCGAAGTGCCCTTCCCATTGCCTTAGGTATAGGGGCACTTTGTGTCCCAATTTCAAGATTGGCGAGTCCATCGTCGCCTCGCGGCGAGTTGCGGCTTACCTCAGGAGGTCCCGAAATGAGCAGCGCGAAGAATATTCCAGAATCACCGGCAGCGGCGCCCGCGGTCGAAAAACGGGTGGTTCTCTCCATGGGCGGTAAAGGCGGCGTAGGCATGACCAGCTTGATGACCGGCTTGGCGGAATGGTTCCAGGAAAATGGCATTCCGGTCAAGCTGCTCGACCTCGACACCGAAAATAAGGCGCGGGGGTCACTCACGCACTTCTTTGGCGGCCAAGTGCCCAAGGTCGATATCCACACGCCGGCCGGTCTTGATGCATTCGTT
>JBEKNN010000168.1:0-20285 GCA_049522755.1 Bryobacteraceae bacterium
TGTGATCGAACATGTAGTCTTTGTGGTTCACCTTACTGTTCAGGTATTCCATGCAGACCGTAATGCCCTTGTCCTCGGCGTGCGCTTTGATTTTGTTCAGGAAAGCGACGCAGTTGTCGGCGCCTTCGCGATCGTCCATCACTACGCCGTCCATGCCCTTGCGGTTGCCGGAAAAGGTGATGACGTTGGGGACGCCATTGGCGGCCGATTCGTCGAGGGCGGCATGCATAGACGCCTCGAGACGCTCGTGATTGTCCTTGCGATTGAGCGCGTTCGGAATGGTTCCGCCGGGCCCTGGAGGATACATGGAGGGCGTGAGGCCGTATTTCTTGAGGGTGGGCCAGTCCTGCGGCCCGATGAGGTCGAAGCCTTTTATGCCTGCTCGAGCGGCTTCGCGGCAGCAATCTTCCATACTCATATTGCGCGCGAAGACGCCGCGGGTGACGCCTTGTTTGATTCGGCCCTTCCGCTGAACCGGCTGCGGCGTTTGTGCCAATGCCACGGGCGCTAAAACAGCGGGCAAGAAATCGCGACGGCGCATGTGTGCCTCCTAGAACCGAATTTATTCTACTGCACTTCGATATCGATTTCCGATGGCTCGGTGTAAGGTAGCTACCGATCATGCGCCCGTAGCACTGAGCGCTTTGAGCGGCTCGGGAATGGGCAGGCCATGGGCCCACCCCACAACGAATCAGTTTCGCAAAGCCTTTACCGGATCGGTCCGCGTGGCGCGCCACGCAGGCAGGAAGCACGCCGCCAGCGCGGCCATCGCCATCACCAGGAATGCTGTGCCGAAAGCCAGCGGGTCGCGCGGGCTCACCTTGTATAGCAGGGTCCCGAGCAGCCGCGTCAATCCTAGCGCCGCCGCCACCCCCGCCATCAGGCCGAATGCCGTCAATGCCATGCCACGCGACATCACCAGCCGCACCAGATCGGATGCCCCCGCGCCCAGCGCCATGCGCAGCCCCAGCTCGCGCTTGCTCTGCGATACCGTGCAAGACATCACGCCGTACAGACCGATGGCCGCCAGCGCCAGCGCCAATCCGCCAAACACGCCCAGCATCGCCACCGCCACGCGCTGTACGGCCGTCGTCCGGTCGACGTTTTCCTGCATCGTGATGATCTCGCCCGGCGCCAGGCTCGGGTCGAGCGTGTGGATTTCGCGGACTAACAGCTTCGCCATCGCTTCCGGGCCCAGCGGGGTTCGGATCTGCAGGATGGACGCTGGCACGCTCTGGCGAATCGGCACGTAGAAAAACGGAGTGGCCGCCTCCATCAAATTCCGGTACTTAGACATTTTCACGACCCCGACCACCCGCAGCCCAACGCCTTTCACCTGCAGGCGCCTGCCCACTGGATCCTGCCCGCGCCAGTATCGATCCGCCATCGCCTCATTCACCACCGCGACCGGCGGGCCCGTTTCGTTGTCCGCGCGCGTAAACTCGCGGCCCGATACGATCGGAATGCCCATGGTGGCGAAGTATGCGGGACCAACTTCGTTGTAATCGACCGTGGGCTGCTCGTCGGGCGCGGTCACATAACCATCCACCGCAATCGGCGCGGAAGAATAGCTGCGATAGCTGAACGGCGCAATGCGCGTGAACGCGGCCGAGCTTACGCCTGCCACCGCCTGCAGGCGATCGATCAGCTCGTCTTCGAAATTCCTGGCGCGCTGCGCACTATATCCCGCCGCCACGAAATCAATCGAAGACGTCAGCACGCCGTGCGTCGAAAAGCCGGGGTTGGTATTCCGAACGGCGCGCAGACTCTGGAACAGCAGACCCGCTGCTACCAGCAGGACGAAACTCAGCGCTACCTGCACCACCACCAGGCTCGACCGCACCAGCCCGCGCCCTCGCCCGCCCACAACGCCGCTCGCTTCGGCCTTCAGCGACGAAGCCAGGTCGATGTTGCTGGTCTCCATGGCGGGAAACAGCCCGAAAAGCAGCGTCGAGACCAGGCAGATGCCGGCGCTTAAAGCGAGCACCCGCCAATCCAATTCGCCCGGCAGTTTCATTGCTACGCCACCCCGCGCCGGCAGTAACAGCACGAACAGGTTCCGGCACCAGTTGGCCGCCACCAGTCCGCCGGCCGCGGCGAATGCCGTCAGGATCAGGCCTTCCGTCAGAAGTTGCTGCAACAGCCGGCCGCGCCCCGCGCCGACTGCGAGCCGGACCGTGATTTCATGCCGCCGCCCGAACGCTTTCACCAGCAGCAGATTGCTGACGTTGGCGCACACAATGAGAAGCACAAAAACCACCACCACCAGCGCGATGCTGAGCGTGGGGAACAGCGTGCCCGCGTTGTTGAAAGGGGTTCGCCACAACGGGTAAAGCTGGATGCCGCGACCGCGGTTGGTGGCGGGATACGCGTCTTCCAATCGTTTCGCGACGGCCGAAATTTCCGCCTGCGCGCGCTCCGGACTCACGCCGGGTTTGAGCCGCACGAACCCTTCAATCCAGCGCGCGCCGCGATCCTCCAGTTTGTAGCCGCCGGGATCGAATAGTTCCTGCATCGACGCCGGGACCCAGAACTGCATTGCCCAGCCCACGAAGGTCCCATAAAAACCCTCCGGCGCCACACCGATAATCGTATGCGGCATGCCGTTGAGCATCTGGCTTTTGCCGACGATTTCCGGATCCCCTTTGAAGCGCTCCATCCACAACTGGTAGCTGATCACGGTCACCGGATGAGCATTGCGTCCGTAGTCCTCGGCCGGTTCGAAGCCGCGCCCCAGAATCGGACGGACGCCCAGGGCATCGAAATAGTTGGCCGACACCACGCTGGCAGTAGTGCGCTGGGCCCGGTCGCCGACGCTGAGCGTAGTTCCCATAATCCGATCCACGATGAAGGCATCGAACAGCGTGCAGCTCTTTTGAAAATCCGCGAAATCGGGCGAGGAAACATCGTCATGGCCAGGCACGGCGCGATTGGTTCCGGCCACGGCCATCATCCTGTCCTGGTGCGCTACCAGCGGGAAGGGGCGCAGCAGAATTCCTTCAATCCAACTGAACACGGCGGCATTGGCGCCGATGCCCAGCGTCAGGCAGAGGACCACCAGCAGAGAAAACCCCGGGCTGCGCCGCAAGATCCGGAAGCCGAAGCGAACGTCCTGCCACAGCACTTGGATCGCGGGCAGTCCGTGGGTCTCCCGATAGGTCTCCTTGATTTGAGCGACGCCGCCGAAGCGCCGCAACGCCGCAGTCCGAGCCTCCGCGGGAGTCATGCCCTTGCGGAGGTTTTCGTCGATCTCCAGTTGCAGATGAAAATGGAGCTCTTCATCCAGGTTACGTTCCAGGCTTCCCTTGCGAAGCAGGCCGGAAACCCGCGATAACAGAACACGGAACCGCGTCATGACGATTCTCCCGGTTGTCTGGCGAAAGCGAGCCATGAAGCACGCTTCGCCAGGCGAATGACCTTTTGGTAGCCTACAGGAGTGTACAACGGCTTCCTGTCGCTCGTCAACAGGAACTGCCCGGTTGCCGCAGGCCGGCGAGCCATCACTGCGCCACCAGGGCCCGCCTGTCAGGAAGCATGGCGCCAAAAACTCCGTTGGGGGGATCCGTTAGGCGGAAAGGACAACTCCGTTTGTCCTTGTCAAATACCTATCATGGATGGCCGGAATTTGCCGTGTGTCGCCCGTAGTCGGCCACGTCGCCAGTTGGTCCTTGGTTCAGGCCCGATGCGAAAGTATGATGTTTACTGTGAGCGCCGAGCCGACACAGCATATGCAGTGCATGGAGGTCTGGGGTGGAAGCCAGCTCACGACCCGCGCCGTTGCGCTTGGCGGCCTGGATACGTGGGTATACAGCAAACCTTTCGGACAGTCGGAATACGGCGGAGACGTTTATTATGCATCGAGCTGCGCCACAGGGCGAATCAGCCGCCTGTTGCTCGCGGATGTGGCGGGACACGGGCACTCTGTTGCCGCCACGGCGGTCGAATTGCGGACGCTTATGCGGCGGTTCGTAAACCGCCTGGACCAGACGGAATTCGTTCGTTTGCTCAACCAGCAGTTCGCCGCGCTGTCGCGGCACGGGGCCTTCGCGACGGCTATCGTGACCACGTTCTTCTCGCCCAGTCGCCGCCTTACCGTTTGCAACGCCGGTCATCCGCGGCCTCTGCTTTACCGGTCGGCGCAACAACAGTGGGATCTTCTCGGACATCGGGAACAGACTGAGGCATCCGCACCTTCAAACCTACCTTTGGGAATCTTGGCGGGTTCTGAGTACGAACAGTTCGACGTAGAGCTGGAGCCAGGTGATTGTTTGGTCAGTTATACCGATGCGCTTATTGAATCCAGCGACGCGGACGGCGAGATGCTGGGCGAGGCTGGCTTGCTGCGAATCATACGCCTTCTCGGGAACGTGGCGCCGGAAGAATTGATTGAGACTCTTCTGGGTGAAATCGCGCGGCGATATCCTGAGAATTTGTCCGAAGACGACGTGACGGTACTGGTTATGCGGGCCAACGGGCGTGAATCGCGCTATTCGTTTGGTGAAAAACTCGGGGCGTTGGCGCGATTTGTCCGCTCGCTGATCCTTTCTGTCAATCCGAGAGCCGAGAGGGCTCCCTTTCCCGACGCCAATCTCGCGAATATCGGAGGGGCGATAATTCCCGCACTTGGGCGGCGGTGGCGAGCGCCTGGCGCCATGCGCCAGGGTGACCTTGGAGATACGAAGCGATAAGAGTGAATATCGTTAGCTATCCCCCAGCAGCCGAGAGTTGCCTGCCGAGGCGGGCAGCAACTGGAGTCCCCAGGTGCGCCGGGTGGCTCCGCTTATTGCGATTCCGCGCGCTTCAAACTGACGCGGCCGTTGGTAGTTGTAATGTGAATCAGCGGACCGCCGGAGCCCAGGTTAAAGTCAAGCCGGCGCGGTTTCACGTTGCCATCCAGCATGACTGGAAAATCCGACTGGACGCCACCGCTTTGGGTTTCCGCCTGTATGTGGGCTGAATAATACGACGGCATTGCGACGCTAACGCCGCCATTGCGGGTGCTGACTTCCAGTTGCCGCCCATCCCATATCGCGCCGGCCAATTCCACCTGAACTCCACCGTTCACGGTCGCGCCGGTCACATCGCCGGCTACCCGCTTCAGGCGCACGCCTCCGTTGTTCCCATCGAAGCGGATCTGGCCGCGCACGTCGGAGATGGTGATTCCCCCGTTGTTGGTCTTTAGAGTCAGATCCGTATTTTGTGGAACGAAGATCTCGTAACTGACGCTCCACGATGAATTGTTCGTGGATTCCGGGACCATGGCGCGCACCTGTCCTCCGGCGCTGTCGATCGAGACCTGGCTCGCCATTAGGGCGGCTGCGGCTCCGGTCTCGCCCGAAGTCTCGACGCGTGCGCGAATCAGCACATCGCTCCGCAGCCAGCCTTTGACGGTTGCGCCGCCGTTCTGCCCCGAATCTACGCTGAGGCGGCCTATAGCCGGCAGGGCCTGCTCGCGGATCTCGCAATGGCGCGCGCTCTCGCCATCGTAGCCGCCGTTTTGGCAAGTCATTTGTTTTTCGCTGTTGTCCTGCAACTGAGCGAGTAAGGGAATGCCCGTGGTGGAAACAGCTAAACCGATCCAGGCCGCGCCCGTAAGTGCCGATCTCATCTAATCCTCCTTGCGGACGGGAACCCAGGGCCGCGAGCCCTGCGATTCGCCGTCAGCTAGGATACCGGCGAATCCGGGAAAGGTTACACAAAAGATCCGGCAAAGAGGTGGCCATCGGCAAAGGCAGCAGCCGCGAAACTACGTTGCGCGTGATGCGCGAAATTGCGGGGTAGGGCTCAGCGGCGCTGACGAATCCTCAAGCTCGGCTTCTTCAATGCGTACCGCGAAGGGAAGAGAGTGACCAGGAAGCTGTTGACGGGATCGCCGACAAGTTCCGGAACTGGTTGAAAAACCGGTCGGGGAAATGGGCCGCTCCGGTAGTCGAGCCGCCCGCCGACGAGCGACGCGGTGATTTTGCCCAGCCGTATTTGCAGCGAGAAAGGCGCGAGCGCGAGAGTTGTTTGGAACGGACAGATGCAGCATTCACAACAGTCAGAGTCCCTTGCTGTATGGTTGTCTGGTCCCGGACCCGCGCCGATATCGGGTCTGTCAGAACGTGGAGCCAGGACGGGGGATCGAACCCCGGACCTCAAGATTACAAATCTAGCGCTCTACCAACTGAGCTATCCTGGCCGTTCCACCAGTATAAAACACAGGCGTTTCCGAAGGTTCGCTTGCAGCAATCCTGTAGCGTGAGAAGCAGATATCGGCCATCTTATATGGATGTATAAAGATGGGCGACCCATAGCAAACGGATGAAAACACGGGCGTGGTTTGATAGCGGCGGCCGCATCAGCCATAGAGGAGCGCCCCTTAATGCAATGTATGTCGACCTCCCCGGATTACGCGTCCGGGTTACCCTTGGGCATCCGGCGCCGCTCCTGTTCTACACTAGTCTCCTATAGGAGCCGCATTGATGAAAAAGTTCGCCACAGTTCTGTTGCTCGGCGCCGCTTGCGCGTTGGGCCAAACCAAGCTTTCACCGGAAAAAGAAGCCGCCATGAAGGCCGACCTCGCCGGCCAGATCGACGCCATGAAGAAACAGGCGCAGGTGATGGTCGATAGCGTTTTCAGCTTCGGCGAACTCGGATTCCAGGAATTCGAGACTTCGAAATACCTGACGGGCATCCTGGAAAAGGAGGGCTTCCACATCGAGCGCAACGTCGCCGGCGTGCCTACCGCCTGGCTGGCTTCGTGGGGATCGGGCAAGCCCGTGATTTCGCTCGGTTCCGATATCGACGACATTCCGCAAGCTTCGCAGAAGCCGGGCGTGGGGTGGCACGAGCCGATCGTCGAAGGCGCGCCCGGGCATGGTGAAGGGCACAACTCCGGGGTCCCGCTCAATATTCTCGCGGCCATCGCGGTGAAGAAAGTGATGGAGCGCGAGCATCTGCAAGGCACGCTCCGGCTTTGGCCAGGCGTGGCCGAAGAAGAGCTGGGGTCCAAAGCGTATTTCGTAAAGGCCGGCATGTTCAAAGACGTGGACGTCTGTCTGTTCACCCACGTCGCTTCGGCCTTTGGCGTTTCCTCGGGCCCGTCGCTCAATCAGAACGGGCTGGTGTCGGTGGAATATATGTTCCAGGGTGAGAGCGCGCACGCGGCCGCCGCTCCATGGCGCGGGCGCAGCGCGCTCGATGCGGTGGAACTGATGGATGTCGGCTGGAATTTCCGCCGCGAACATCTGCGCCTGGCGCAGCGCTCGCACTATGTGATCACTAACGGCGGCGACCAGCCGAATGTGGTGCCGCCTACCGCGAGCGTCTGGTACTACTTCCGCGAAGCCGATTACGAGCACATCATGGATATGTGGCACATCGGCGACAACATGGCCAAGGGCGCCACGCTCATGACCGACACCGCGTACACCGAGCGCTTACTGGGCAGCGCGTGGCCCGGACACTTCAATCCGGTGATCGCCGAGACCATGCAGGCCAACATTGCGAAGGTGGGAATGCCCCAATGGACGGATGACGACCAGACGCTGGCGAAAGGCTTGCAAAAGGAGCTCAAGGTTCCGGTGCGCGGCCTTTCGACCCGAGTGCCGGCGGGGCGCGGCGGACGGGGCGGCGCGGGCGGCGGACGGGGTGGTGCGGGCGCTGGCGCTGGCGCGGGTGCGGGGGCCGGTGGCGACGACGACGCAGGAGGCAGGGGAGCCCCGATGCCCACTGGCGGCGGGTCGGACGACATTGGCGATGTCTCATGGGCCGTGCCCACGGTGACCTTGCGTTACCCGGCCAATATCCCTGGGGGCCCCGGCCACAATTGGGCCGACGGCGTGGCGATGGCGACGCCCATCGCGCACAAGGGAGTGATCGCGGGCGCGAAGGCGCAGGCTATGACTATGCTCGACATTCTCACGAATCCCGAGATCGTGGCGAAGGCGTGGGATTACTTCAAGAACGTGCAGACTAAAGATGTGAAGTACATAAGCTTCATCCGTGACGGCGATAAGCCGGCCACGTTCCTGAATGAGAAGATCATGGAGAAATACAGGCCCCTGATGAAGCCGTTCTATTACGATCCGTCGAAGTACGATAATTACCTGGAACAGTTGGGGATTAAGTATCCGACGGTGCGGTAGTAAGTGGCGCACGCCTCCGGCTCGTCGACCGGCCGGGAGGCCGGTCCCACTAATGAATCACTGTATTCTCCATGCGCGAATCCGTAAACGCGGTGTGGTCGCCGGCTTTCTTTCCGGGCACGGGCAGCAACCGCGCTGCCAGCGGCTTCTTCCACTTGTAAGCCAGTGAAGCGACGTCGCTCAGAATGCGCGCGATGTGCTCTTCGCTGATATCGCCGGGCAAGGGGATGGTGTCCAGGCCGCCTGCGCAAACGGCTGAGTACGCCAGCAGCGAATCGATGGTGTACGTCCCCTCCGCCCAGCGCCGGGCGAGAACCGTGTCCTCCAAAACCGGAACCATCAGCCCCGAATAGCCGGTGCGCTTCACCGGTACGGACTGCACGGCGGCCGTGATGATGCGCGCCGCGGTCATGGTGCCGCTGGAGCCGAACGGACCTCCGATGAAAGATTCCATCGCGCGGCCGATGGAGACTTCGCCCAACGGCGCAGGCGTGGGGTCGATGCCCTGGTAGGTCCATCCGCTGCTCGATGCGACCGCCGTTGCGACAGTCTCAGCCTCGCGCATGTATTTCGCCAGCGATTCCGAAAGGCGCTTCTCCGCTTCCGCAGGGTCGTGATATTGGGCGAACACATCGGTCACTACGCTCGCGCCTTCGAGGCCCACCGCGAACGCTCTCCCGCCGCCCAGATGGTAAGAGCCGGGGTAGAACGGGCCGTACGGTTTCACCATCGCCGTCGCCGCGAAGTTGAAATTGCCCTCGCCGCCGCGGCTGCGCTGCGCAATCGCTTTGATGAGCTTGGCCGCTTCGTGAAGCGCGCGCCAGTGAATGCCGTCGTCAGCGGCGATCACCAGGCTGGCGTTGATCTTGCCGGTGGATAGAACCTCCGCCAGCAGCGCATTGGGCGCCGCATCGTCGTTGTCGTTCAACATCGAGGTCCCGATATTCAGCGAGAACCCAGCGGTGGCCGCCAGATCGTTCAGCTTGTGAAAGAACGCCACGGCTTCCTCGCGCTTCATTCCGGCGGCATAGCGCGGAAACGGCTGCGTGACGATGCGCACCGTCTCCACTTCGAAGCCGGCGCGGCGGTAGGCATCGCGCGCGCCGTTCAGGAAGCGCATGGTGTTGTCGATCTGCGACGCGTAGTTCCTGGCATCGATATCGACGAACGCCGTGACCGCGCGAACCTTGGGGCGGGAATCCGCGGCGAAGACCGAAGAAGCCAGCAGCAGGGCGAGGAGTGCTTTCCGCATGGATTGGTTATAGCACGCCGGGTTTACGGCGTTTGTAACTGAGCTTCTATCTCATCGCGCATTCCCTACTAACTCGTATGACTCGCGGTATCGCAGCTTGACTCCCGGCCGGCTCACGCGCACGCGGATTTCGTGAATCCCCAGCGCCGCGACTTCCGGCACATGGAATCCCAGCGTATAGCTGACGCGCATATCATCCAGCGCCAATCGCATTCCCTCATCCAAGTCGTTGCGGTCCGCGAATATCGTGCGGCCGGTGCGTGAAGCGAGTTCGCCCATCGAGTCTCCGTAACTGCGACAAGTGAGAGACAGGCCGCACACGTCCACGGTATACACAGCGATATCCGCCTGGTTGAGTCTGGCCAGGGCTCTCTCAATATTCTGTATGAAGTTCAATTCGTTTGGCCTCGCGCCCTTCCCCACACCACCGTCAAGCGTCATGGGGAATCCGGGCGAAAGCCAGATCAGACTCTTTCTGCCCGGCACGTGGGCCAGATGACCGGCGACTGATTCTAGTGTGTGGAGCGTGTCGAGAATCCTGTATTGCCAGAAGAGTATCTGCTCTTCTGGATTCCCGGCGCTCCCTCTGCCGCTATATCGCGCGTCGAACCGGCCGGGAGGGTCCTCTTGCGCGTCCGGAAATCCAACGCCCGCGTCTTCCACCGCCTGCCGCAGCACGTCCATGTCCGTAGTGAAATCGTGAAGCAATCGAGGCTCGCGATCCAGCAGATAGATCGCAACCGCGGCTGGAAATTCTTCAGCAACTTCAGAACCTGCTCCTGCGCAAAGAGGCGATCGGTATATTTGGTATTCAGCCAATCGAGCAACAGCGGCGAATAACCGGCGGGCGCGTCCGCGGAGGCGGCTGACGGATCGGCAGATGGATTGGACGCTGCGGACGACGCCGGGCGCGTGCCGCGATCTGCTGAGAACAACGTGACGGGCTGCGGCTTACGGTCGTCTTCGATTCGGAAATCCGCCCTTTGCAGATCGGTAACAGGCTTGCCTTTGGAATCTTCCGCCACCACGCGGACCTGGACCAGGCTGGTGTTCGAGCGAATCACCAGGTCGGAATCGAACGGCACAGTCTCCTGGCCGAATGCGGCTGCCGGTGCGGCCAGGAACGACGCGCAACACGCCAATCCCGCTACAGCCCTTACACTCTGCCGGCCCGTCAACGTTGCGCCTCCGGAATGTTCTGCTCGCGCTGAGTTGCCAGGCGTCGCCTCGCCCTATAAAGTTACGAGCCCGGGAAAGTTACGAGCCTGGGCCGAGCGCTCGGAGCGGCTCGGAACACGGCAGGCCATGGGCCCACCCCACGGCGCCGCCTGCTACAATCAGCCTTCCTGAAAGATCCATTGCTTGGTCCCCTGGCTGCCATTGCCTCGGGGATCCTGGTTGCCCGCTTCGTACCCTTCCAGCAAACCGAACTCCTGCTCGTCATCGGCGCCTTCCTCTTGCTCGGCGTGGTGGCTGTGCTGCGCCATTCGCGCATCCTCGCGGGCACCTGCTGCTGCCTCGGCCTGTTCTTCACCGGCGCGTTGACCTCCGTAGTGCATGAACCGGGCCCCGCGCCCGAGCTTGACGCCGAAGGCCGCGAGGTCGTGATCCTGGGCGGATGCGTCGTCGAGCCGCCCGCGGTTTCCGGCGACCGCGAACGCTTCGTGCTCGAACTGGAACCGCACGCCCGCGCTCAAGTCACGCTGTATACCCGCAAAGACGAGGCGCTGCCGCCGCTGCGCTACGGGCAAAACATCGAGCTGGATGCGCGCGTCCGCAAGCCGCACAATTACGGCAATCCGGGCGCGTTCGATTACGCGCACTATCTGGCGCGCCGCGATATCTATTGGACCGCATCGGGCGCGGCCGGCTCGCTCCGCATCCTGCCCGGGCGTTGCGGTTCGGCCTTCGCGAAGTTCACTATGGATCTGCGCGCCAACGCGCTCGACCGCATCGCGCGCATGTACCAGGGGCGCGACTACCAGACCGCCATGGTAGAGGCCATCCTGCTTGGTCAAAACTACCAGCTTCAGCGCGTCTGGACCGAGGATTACCGCAACACCGGAACATTTCACACGCTGGTGGTTTCGGGAACGCATGTGGCGATTTTGGCGGCATTTTTCCTGTTCCTGCTGCGCATCTGCTTCGTGCCGGAACAGGCCGCCTGGTTCCTCACCGCGGGCGCCGCGTGGCTGTACGCCGTCATCGCCGGATGGGGCGCGCCGTGCGTCCGCGCGGCGGCTGCCTTGACGCTCTTCGCCATCGCACGCTATTTCTACCGTGAGCGGCGTCCACTGAATTTGCTCGCGGCGGTGGCGCTGGGGTTCCTGCTGCTCGATCCGGACCAGCTTTTCGACGCCGGGTTTCAGCTCACATTTCTGGCGGTGGGTTTTCTGGGCGCGTTCGCCACGCCGCTGCTCAACGGTACCACCGGCCCGCTGATGCGCGGCCTTTCCGAGCTCGGCGATATTGGCCGCGACATGCATCTGGCGCCGCGCGCCGCGCAATTCCGCATCGAAATGCGGCTGCTCATCGAGACCCTGCGGCTCGCTCTGAAGATGCCGGCGCGCCTGGCATCGCTTGCGGTCACTACGCCCGCGCGATGCATTCTCTTCTTCCTCGAAGTGGCCGCGGTTTCGGCCGTCAGCCAGGTCGGGCTGGCGCTGCCCATGGTGGTCTACTTCCATCGCGTTGGCCTCTCGGGTCTCTCTGCCAACGCCTTCATCATTCCCATTCTCGGCATTGCTGTTCCCATCGGATTCGTCGCCATGTTCACCGGCTGGACGTGGGTCGCCTGGCTGGCTGGATGGCTGTTGGGAATTTCGCGAACCATCGTCGGATGGCACGCCGCTATTGAGCCGCACTGGCGCATTCCTCCGCCGCCGGTATGGCTCGGCGTAGCGATCGCCGCGGCGCTGATCGCCTTCGCCATATCCCGGGGACTCCCCTGGCGCATCGCCACGGGCGCCGCGCTGGGCGTGTTTCTCACGCTGCTGCTCTGGCACCCATTTCCGCCGGACACCCGCCGCGGCGAGCTCGAAATGACCGCCATCGACGTCGGCCAGGGGGACAGCATCCTGGTGGTCTTCCCGGATGGCAAAAGGATGCTTGTGGATGGCGGTGGAATCCCCTCATTCGGCGCGCATTCACGGACGCAGCTCGATATCGGCGAAGATGTGGTGGCGCCCTATTTGTGGGAGCGCTCCATCCGCTCGCTCGATGTCGTAGCATTGACTCATGCGCATGAGGACCACATCGGCGGCTTGCCTTCGATCGAGGACGATTTCCATCCCAAAGAACTGTGGACCGGCGCCACTCCCGATAGCGCAACCTGGCGAAAGCTGCAGGGCGAAGCGGCGAAGCTCGGGACCAGGATCATTCCCCTGACCGGGCCGCGGAAGTTCCAATTCGGCGGCGCGGAAGTCGAGATATTGGCGCCGCTGACGGATTATGTTCCCGGCGATACTCCCAAGAACGACGACTCGCTGGTGATGCGCATCCGCTACGGCGCGCGCTCGTTCCTGCTGTGTGGCGACGTGGAGAAGCCCATCGAGCGGCGCATGGTGGACGACAACGAAATCGAGCGCACCGACGTTCTGAAAGTGGGCCACCATGGCAGCCGGACATCCAGCACGGAAGGATTTCTGGATGCCGCGGCGCCCGAGTTCGCGGTGATTTCGGTGGGGACCGATAACAGCTACGGACATCCGAACCGCGATGTATTGGAGCGGCTGGCGGAACACCATACTGCGGTCTACCGTACGGATCAGGACGGTTTGGTGACGGTGCGAACCGACGGTAAGAGCCTGTGGGTGGAGACTGGGAAGTTTCTAAACGCTGGGATGGTATCGCCGATTTTTGAGTAGTACGGGGGCAACCTAAAGCATACCCTACCTTACTTACCGGTCAGAATCTTGACATTACCCGGCAAATGAAACAACTCGTCCCTTAGTCCCTTGTTGACTTCGACGGATTCCGAAAACATCTCGTAAATCTTGTCCCCGTTGCGCTCGCGTCGGATATCTAAGGGCCACTGCACGCCGCCGCCCACGTCACGGTACCTGGCATACGCGGACACCAGCGTGTCGAAATCATGATACTCGTTATTGCGGCGCTTATGGATCTGGCGGGTCGGCAGCTTGGTGAACTGGTCGAAGTACACCGTTACCGTGACGTCGTCGCCGCCGGTGATCTCCACAATATTCACCGGCCGGTTTTCGTAGAGATCCGATCCCTTATAGTAATACGATAATCCGGGCTCGCTCAGCCGCTTGCGCAGCATGTAAAAGATATTGTGCAGCGTGTTGTCCACGTAGCTGGCCAGCCGTTCATCGTCGAGCGAGCGCGCGCCGCGGTAGGTGACATCCCACCCTTCGGGCTTGTCCGTGAAAAGCACGAAGCCCGATTTCTCGTCCCTGCCGAAGGCTTCCTTCTCTTCCACTTCGAGCCGGCCGATCACCGGAGGTCCGGGATGGCTCAGGTACCGAGTGTAAATGGCGGCGATGGAGAGCCCCGAAATCCGACCGTTGTAAAACGAGTAGGTACGGCCCGATTCCACGAAGTCCTGCACGTGCAAAAACGCATCGCCGCCCAGCGCAGCGATGGCTTCGTCCACCACCCGTTTGCCGCGCTGCTCCGCGGTCTCGGCGGCGAAGGAGAGGCTGGCGGTGAGGATGATGAGGATGGTCGAGGCTAACATCTTCGACGCAGAGACGCAGAGACGACGCGGAGAAGACATTCCTCGCTTAAATAGCGCCGCGTTGGCTCCGCGTCTCAGCGTCTCTGCGTCAAGATCTAAGCTTCCATTACCACGAAATCCAGGAGCTCGCTTCATGGCCGTTTTTGCAAATCCTCGGGCTTCTGCCCGGTGTTGATGCGGAAATCCGAGACGGTCAAATCGCCGTATGGATTGCCGCCATTCGTCATGGAAACCTGGAACGGAATCTTGAGGCCGTCCACGTCGCGGAAATCCGAATATATCTCCTGCACGTTGGGCGGCGAACCCGCCACGCTGACGGCGGCGTAGCTCAATCTGGCAGGCAGATGCGTCTGCGGGTCGAACGTCAACCGCGCCACGTTGCCGTCTTTATCGCCGATCTCCACCGTGTTTGCATCGATGGCGCTCACCGTCCGGCCTTCGGTCCGGCTGCTGAGCAGCAGGCCGACATAAGAGCGGAACAATTCGCCCTTCGACTGCTTCGCCTGCGGCCCGGCGAGCGTGGTCGATTGCTGCCCCTGCGCCAGCCAGCCCGTCTCCCCGTCTGTGTAGACTGTCGCCTTCATGCCCGGCAGTTCGTCCTCCTCGCGGAGATAGTTGGGCGCTGCCCATCGGAGGGTCTTCTTGACGCGGACGTTGGGATTCCTTGCTTCAAACTGCGCCGTCTCCACGTAATCTTTCACGGCCGCCAACTTCGCCTCGCCGCCCACCGCCTCTTGCGCCGCCGCCAGAAGCTGCTTTCCCTTTTCGAGGCTGGCCGGGTCGGATGGCGCCGCTGCCGGCTTTGCTTTCGGAATGGTCAAATCGATCGGCGTTACCGGATGGCCCAGCTTGTCCAGCCCCTCCACAAACCCGGCCGGATTGGCCACCGCAACCAGCGCGAACTTCGCCGGATCCAAATGGTCCTTCGCCACGCGCAGTATGTCGGCGCGCGTCACCGCCGCCAGCGCTTTTTGATACTGCTGGATGAAGTCCTTCGGATAACCGTAATATTCGTAACGCAGCATGCGGCTCAAGGTCTTGGTCTTGGTATCGAACGCGAAGACCAGGCTGTTGAGCGCGGTTTCCTTGGCCGTGTTCAGCTCATCTTCACTCACTTCGGTGGTGCGGATGCGCTCCACTTCCTGCTTCACCGCCTGGATGGTTTCCACCGTGGACGACAATTTAGTGCTGCCGGTGATCTGAAACAGCCCGGGGTGATCGTAGTTCGCGCCCCACGACGCCGAGATGTCGTAGGCGTTGCCCATCTTCGTGCGGATCTGCTCCATCAGCCTGCTGTGGAACCCGCCGCCCAGGATATCGGCCATGATCACCAGCGCCGGATAGTCCTTGTCATTGAGCTCGCCGCCCAGCTCGCCCATCGAGAAGAACGTCTGCGTGACGTCCCGCTTTTCCGCCAGGTACGTGCCCGCCGCATTCCGCTGCGTCACCTTTGGAAACTCCGGCACGGGCTGCTGCTCCACAGTCCAATCGGCGAACAGCTTTTCCACTTGCGCCTTCATCTGTGCGCTGTCGAAATCGCCCCAAACCGCCAGCATGACGTTTTTAGGGAAGAAATAGCGCTTGTAGAAATTCTGCAGGTCGGCGCGCGTGATGCGGTCGATGGCGGCGTGCGTATCGTCCCAGCCGTATGGGTTGTCCCTGCCGTACAGAACTGATGCGAACTCGCGCTCCAGGATGCCATGCGGGTCGTCGTTTCGCCGCGCGATGGAGCTATGGAGCTGCGACTTGGCGAGGTCGATCTTGTCCTGGCGGAATTCGGGTGACGTCAGCACGTCGTGGAAGGCGCTCATCACCGCTGCCGCATTTTCCTTCAGGGCGGAAAACGACACCGAGCCGGAACCCTCGCCGATATCGCTCTCCACGCGCGCCGCGGCGTTTTCCAGCTCCTCGTCCAATTGTTCGCCGGTCTTCGCGGCCGTGCCGCCGGTGCGCATCACCATGCCGGTCATACCGGCCAGTCCGACTTTGTCCGGCGGATCGAAGAGATTGCCCGTGCGCACCAGCGCCGTGCCGTGGATCAACGGCAGCTCGCGATCTTCCAGCAGATAGAGCCGCATTCCGTTGGGCAGCGCGACGACGTCTATTTTGGGAGTCTCGATGGCGTGAAGCGGCGGAAACTTCAGATCCTTGTAATTAGGCGTACCGGAAGCGGCGGCGGCCGCGGCGCTGGGCTTCCTCGCCGGAACTGCCGCCGGCGCCGCCGTCTGAGTGGCGGTGGCCTGTGGCGTAGCGGGCGCCGCGGTCGGTCTTTGGAACACGTCGCCCTGCGCAAACGCGGCGGTGGCGGCCAAGCAAAATGCGACCGGAAATCTCATCACTGGCGCGCTCCTGCGCTAGTATACGCCATCGTCCGGCCCTTCGTTACAAAGTACTTCACGGCCACGCGCTGAACGTCCTCGGCAGTTACCCTATTGATGTCGTCGATTGAGGTGAACAGTTTGCGCCAGTCGCCGTAACTGCCGTAATAGCGCGTCAACAGCGAAGCCAGGCCCGCGTTGCTGTCCAATCGGCCGATTACCGCCGCCCGCGCTTTGGTCTTCACGCGCGCCAGCGTCTCAGCGTCCACCGGCTTTGCCTCGAAGCGCCCCAGCAACGCTTCCAACTCGCGCTGATTATCGTCGATATTGTGGCCCTGCGCCGGCGCCAGAAAAAAGACGAACAGGTTGGCATACTGACCATCCGGAAAAGTGGGGATCGCCTGTATGCCCAGCGCAAGGCGTTTTTCCTGCACCATGTCCTTGTAAAGCAGGCCGGTGCGTCCGCTCGAAAGGATCATCGAAATCGCGTCGAACACCGCGTCGTCCTTGTCGAATTGGTCGGGCCGCTTGTAACCGATCAACGCCAGCGGCTGGCTGGGAGATTCCACCACCACCGTTTTCGGCCCGGGCTGCGGCGGCTCCTGAGTATGAATCGTGGGCGGCAGCGCGCGCGTGGGCAGCGGGCCGAAATAGCGTTCCGCCATCCGCTTCGCGTCAGCTGGCATGACATCCCCCACGATGGCGATATTGATGTTGGCCGGAACGTAGTACTTCTCGAAAAAGGCGCGGGCATCGCTCACTCTCAGGTTGGCGATATCGCTGGGCCAGCCGCCGGGCGGGTTGCGGTAAGGCGACGCTTCGAACGCCGCAGCTTTGAAACTTTGCGTCAGCAGGCCTTGCACGCTCGAATCCACATTCCTGCGATGCTCTTCCATCACCACATCGCGCTCCTTGTAAAATTCGCGAAATACGGGGTGCAGAAAACGCTGCGATTCCATCAGGAACCATAACTCGATGCGGTTCGAGGGCAGACTATAGTAATACTCGGTATAACCAAGGTTGGTATCGGCGTTGACTCCCGCGCCGCCGTTTTCTTCGATGACCGTGGTGTACTTGTTGGGGTCGACGTAGTCTTCGGCGCGGCCGATCAGCAGCTTCAAAGACCCTTCGAGCGATCCCAGTTTGACCGGGTTGGCCTTGGGCCCCTTATTGCGCTCAGCTTCCAATTGATCGTACGCGTCCTCGATGGATTGCAGCGCCTTCTTCTCCTCGGCCCAATTGGTGGTTCCGATGGTCTCCGTGCCCTTAAACGCCATGTGTTCGAACATGTGCGCCAAGCCGGTCAGGCCGGCCGGATCGTCCGCCGAGCCCGCATTCACGTAAGTGTGGAACGAAACCACGGGCGCTTCATGACGCTCCACAATGAGGAAATGGAGCCCGTTGGGCAAGGTGAATTCGGTGACTTTCTTTTCGAATTCCTTAAGGTCTTGAGACGATAAAGATAGCGACGCTGCGAGTAGCGTCACTCCAAGAACGATTCCTTTCACTGTTAACGATTCCTCTCACTGTTTGAGGATAGCAGGATGGCATCGGGCTCACTCAGGTGCGGCGCCTTACAGTCGGATGGAAAGGGCCGCTGGGGGCGTGCCGGCCGGCGCGGACGGCGGTATGACGCGCTAGGTGACCACGGCACTCGCGCTCCTTGCGCGCCGGAACGCCCGTCCGAAGTACGATGGATTCGAGTAACTGCGGCGGCGCCCCGGTTTACGTTCGGTTTACATGCGTAGCGTATCTCTTGTATAGGGCCGCCGGAACGACAGCGGACCATATCCGATATATCCGATGAGCAAAGTACTGGTGGTCGACGACGATCCGCATATTCGGGAGCTGGTGCGTGTCTTCCTGGAGCGCGAAGGTCTTGAGGTCCATGAGGCCGCGGACGGCGTGGAGGCACTCGCGAAACTCGAGTCCGTAAGATCCGATATGGTCATCTTGGACGTCATGATGCCCAATATGGACGGGTGGGAGTTGTGCCGCCAGTTGAGACAGTCCGGCGATTTCCCGTTGCTCATGATCACCGCCAAAGGAGAGACCAGCCAGAAGATCAAGGGATTCCAGTTGGGAACCGACGACTACCTGGTCAAGCCATTCGAGCCGGAGGAACTGGTGGCTCGGGTCAAGGCGCTGCTGAAGCGCTACCGCATTGCCAGTTCGCAGACGGTACAGCTCGGACTGTTGGCGATGAACCGCAAGACGCACGAGCTGACTGTCAACGGTGAGTCACTGACTCTCCCACTCAAAGAGTTTGAGCTGTTATTCAAGCTGGCCAGCCATGCGGGTAAGACTCTCTCGCGCGATCAGCTTATCGAAGACATCTGGGGCTACGATTTCGAAGGTAATGAGCGGACTCTCGACGTACATATCAACCGGCTGCGCGAACGGTTCCCACCCGAACACCATTCCTTCCAGATACGGACGATCCGGGGACTGGGTTACCGCCTCGAGGCTCGCATATGAAGATGCCGCGGGCAGTCCGGCACTCAGTTCGCGCGGCGGTCCCGCTGGCCTTCCTGATAGCGTCCCTGACGATCGCCTTTTATGCGACCGCCTTTGTCTACCAGCGTACCGGCCGCCCGTCCGCTCTGGTAGTCCAGCTAGTCAACACTCTGCTCGGCATGATAATCGCAGTCCTGTTCGGAGTGATTGCCGGAGTGTTATTCCGGTTGCGCAGCAGAGGCCCTTTCGCGCCTATCATCGACGCGCTCGAGCGAATCGCCAAAGGAGACTTCAGCACCCGGCTGGATAACCGTCATGCGAAGCACGGAGCCGTCGGCGAGTTAGTCCATACCGTGAACAACATGGCCCTGAAGCTCGATCAGATGGAGAAGATGCGGCAGGAGTTCATCTCCGACGTCTCGCACGAAATCCAATCGCCGCTTACCTCGATTCGCGGGTTTGCCTGCGCCTTGCAACAGGACAATCTGAGCGTCGAAGATCGCCGCCACTATCTCGACATCATCGCAGCGGAGAGCACACGCCTGTCCAAACTGAGCGCGAATCTGCTCAAGCTGGCCTCGCTGGAATCGGAGCAGGTGAAGTTCGAGCCCAAGCCCTATAGGCTGGACACTCAGATGCGGAGCCTGATTCTGGCGTGCGAGCCGCAATGGGCGGGCAAGCGCCTGGAAATGGACGCGACGCTGGACGAGGCGAGCATTACGGCCGATGAAGACCTGCTGAGCCAGGTGTGGATCAACCTCATCCATAACAGCATCAAATACACGCCGGAGGGCGGCTGCGTGCGGGTCGATCTGCATCGCAGGGCGGATCGGCTGGAGGTGAGCATCGCCGATACGGGCATCGGCATTGCCCTTGAAGATCAGCCGCACATCTTCGAGCGCTTTTACAAGGCCGACAAATCGCGGCGCGCTTCAGAAGGCGGTAACGGCCTGGGCCTTTCGATCGCGAAGAAGGTGGTGGAAATGCACGGCGGCTCCATCGCGGTGCAAAGCCAACCCGGAGCCGGCGCCACCTTCGTGGTAAAACTGCCGGCCTGATTTGTGGGGATTGTTAATCCGCCTGCTCGAGTTAAGATGGCCGGCCAACCCCATGTTGCAACCGCAGAAAGCGTCCGGGCGGCTAGGTAGCATTGAGACTCAGAGCCAGCAGGGCGATTCGCAATCCGCCGCACTCTCGACAACGTCCGGTTCGGTGCGCGATCAAACTGGCTTCCCCTCGATTCGTATGGCCGAGCTTCCGCAGTTCCCGTCAGCATAGCGATCCTGTCAGGCGCCGCCAGACGACCGCCTTGTGACCTAAACGATAAAGTTGCCGTTCGGCAAGGTTATGGCTTATAGTCTGACTGGTGGGATAGGAGCGTGCCGTCCAGGGCGAGGTTGGCGCCAACGGACGGCAAGGTGTTCTCAATG
>JBEKNN010000169.1:0-20256 GCA_049522755.1 Bryobacteraceae bacterium
ATGCGGCTTGGGTCCCGGTGGTGGGTGAAGCGGTGGATTTTTGTGAATTAGTGTGGTTCGCTGCGGTTTGTTTCGGTGATGGCATATAAAGCCTCTCTCGATTCGACACTAGCAGGCGCTTTTGGGGCTGCAAGGGAGCGGTGGGGCGTAAGTGGTTGAAAAGGGCCTAAAAAGGGGCGAAAAATATAGTTGAAAGTGCTGTGAACGGAGTTTTGGGGGATGGCGGAATTGGGAATCCAGCGGCGAAGACGCGTTCACACGAGTGTGAACGCGGCACGCAGGAGTGCGTGCGCCACGGAACAGGCAACCACGGCACAGGCAACCACGGCACAGGCAGGCACAGGCAACTGCGTCAGACGATTTCGTCGATCCGGCGCAGCTCTTCCTCCGAGAATCGCAGGTTGGCCAGCGCCGCGATGTTCTGTTCCACCTGCTCCAACTTGCTGGCGCCGATGAGCGCGCTGGTCACCGCCGGGTCGCGCAGCACCCATGCCAGGGCCATCTGCGCCAGCGTCTGGCCGCGCTCGCGCGCAATCGCGCTTAATGCCAGCGCCTGCCCAATGCGTTGTCCGCTGACTTCATTCGCCTTGAGGAACCCGTGCGGTTTGCCCGCGCGCGCGTCCGCGGGGATGCCTTCCAGATACCGGTCGGAGAGCAGGCCCTGCGCCATCGGGGAAAATGCAATGCCGCCAATGCCTGACCGCCGCAGCTCGTTCAGCAAGCCCTCTTCGGGCGTGCGCAGCAGCATCGAGTATTTGAACTGATGGATCAGGCACGGCGTGCCCATACGGCGAAGAATCGCGGCGGCCTGCGCAGTCTCGGCCGGTGGATAGTTCGAGATTCCGGCATACAGCGCGCGGCCCGACCGTACCGCCTGGTCGAGCGCGCCCATGGTTTCTTCGATGGGCGTGTGCGGGTCGAACCGGTGCGAGTAGAAGATATCCACGTAATTGACGCCCATGCGCGCGAGGCTTTGATCGAGACTCGCCAGCAAGTATTTGCGCGAGCCCCAACTGCCGTAAGGGCCGGGCCACATGTCGTAGCCGGCCTTGGTGGAAAGGATCAACTGGTCGCGGTAGGGCGCGAAATCGAGCTGGAAGGCGCGGCCGAAATTCTCCTCGGCCGAGCCCGGCGGCGGCCCGTAATTGTTGGCAAGGTCGAAGTGCGTGATGCCCAGGTCGAACGCGCGGCGGAGCATGGCGCGGCCGTTTTCGAAGGTATCGACGCCTCCGAAATTGTGCCAGAGGCCGAGCGAGATGCCGGGAAGCAAGAGCCCGCTGTGGCCGCAGCGGCGGTAAGTCATGGAGTCGTAACGTTGAGAGTTGGCGGAGTACAAGATGCTTCCACTCTACATGGTCAGCGTGACTTTTTGCAGCGTGCGCGGCCGGTCCGCATCGAGGCCCTTGATGGCTGCGAGGTGCGCCGCGAACAACTGGGCGGGCACAATGTAAGGGATGGGCGTGTAGATCTCTTCCACCGCGTCCGGCAGTTGGATGATGCGCGAGCCTCGCGCGGCGGCCTCGGCGTTGGTGGAATCGGTGATCACCAGCGTCTGTGCGCGCAGTTCCCGCACGCGGTCGAGCACGTAAGAAATCGACGGCCACGTGACGCCCGCGGGCGCGAAGACGAATACTGGAAAAGCGCGCTCCACCATGGCGATGGGGCCGTGCATCAGATCCGCGGCGGAGAATCGCTCGGCCACCACGTAGCAGGTCTCCATCAGCTTGAGGCCGAACTCGAGCGCATTGGCGTAGTTCAGGCCGCGGCCCACGGTGACGGCGCGCGTCATGGCGGCATACTCGGCGGCCAACTGGGCGATGGAATCTTCGAGGCGCAGTGCACGGTCCACTTGATCGGGCAGGCGCCGCAGGGCTTCCGGATCCACCTTGCCGCCTAGCGCGCAGGCCAGCAGATAGAACGCCATAAGCTGGCACGCGTAGGTCTTGGTGGCGGCGACGCTCGCTTCCTTTTCCGCGCGCGCAAACAGCGCATATTCGCAGATGCGGGCCATGGCGCTCGATGGCTCGTTGGTGATGCCCAAGGTCACGGCGCCGCGGCTACGCGCGTCTTCCAGCACCGCGTTGGTGTCGGTGGATTCGCCGGATTGCGAGATGCCCACCATCAGCGCGTCCGTGAGGTCGAGCTCGGAATGATAGAGCGTCACCACCGAGGGCGCGGCCATCGAAACCGGAATCTGTGTGGTGATTTCGATGAGGTAGCGGCCGAACTGCGCGGCGTTGTCGGACGTGCCGCGGGCTACCAGGATCACCAGCTTGGGCCGGTGGCGTTGGAAGCGGTGGCGGAGCTTCTGCAAAGCGTCCGATGCTTCTTCAAGGGTGCGCGAGAGAGCTTCCGGTTGCTGGCGCGTTTCCTCCAGCATCTTGGACATGAACTTATTGTAAGCGGCTAGTGTGCGGGCCTGCGCACGATCGTGATTCGCCACCGCAACGCGTAGGATACTGCCAAGCCTGCGAGCAGGCCGGCGAACAAGCCCGTGAAGGCAAACCAACCGCGGGCCGGGTAGAACGGTTTCCGAGGTAAACTGGCCGGGTCGAGTACCTCCAGGTTTTCCCCCATCCGGAGGTAGCCGGCGCGCGCAGCTATCACGTTCTGCTCCGTGAATCTACTAACCAGTTCCCGGTTCATGGCCTGCGCCAGTTTGGCATCGGGGTAGGTAGTGCTGATGGAGAACGCCACCGCGTCTTGCCGATTGCCCCCCGCTTCGTGGATCGGCTTGATGTTTATTTCGTGGTTGCGCATGTCCTGGACGATGTCTTCTATGGGCTTCTCGCGGCGCTGGGATTGGTACAGGCCCAGTCCGACGATTAACCTTTGCAAGGATGTTCGACTCAGAACCTCCTGCTCCATCTTGTTGATGTGTTTAGTGAAATCGCTCCGTGCATCTCCTTGGGCGGATCCGGCAGTGGTGATCTGCATGACGGATGTGGATTGATACTGACTCGGAATGCTGAACGCGACGGCGGCGGCAATCGCGGCGCCGGTCACAGCGAAGGCGACAGCGATACTCTTGAGATTCCAGGAAGTGAACTGCATGGTAAGGGCTCCTTTGAGGATGTCGAAAACGTCTTTCCAATTGGCGTCCACTTCGTCCAGGAGGGCGTCGAATTCCATGGCGTAGCGCCTGCGCCATGAGGCAGGGTAGAAACAGGACGCGACGCGGACCCACTGTTTCATGCGTGTTTGAGCCTCCGCTGAGCGGCTTTCACTACAGCGTTCAGGCTGCTCACCTGTTCCTCAAGATGGCGGCGGCCAAGCGCCGTGATGGTGTAAGGCTGGCGCCGGTCCTCGGCAGCCACGGGACGGATCCAGCCGCGCTCTTCGAGCCGCGTGATGGCGCCGTAAAGCGTGCCAGGACCTAGCCGGACGGCGGCGAACCGCTGGATATCATCCATCATGGCGTAGCCGTGCTTATCGCCATCGGCCAGGCTGGCGAGAACCAGAAGCGTCGGGTCGGTCATTTATTACGTTCCACTGAATATATCGTACGACGTAGTAAGACCTCTGTCAAGTTCAAGGCTGGAGAGCCGGCTGAAAGCCGGCTGCAGCCAGGATTGGCTGCCCCACATAGTAGAATCGAGTCTGAAAACACACTTGACGCAAAGCATCGGCATTGACTTTGGCACGACGAACAGCTCCATCGCTCGCGCGAACGGCTCCGGCGAAATCGAGCTGGCCCGATTTTCGCATGCGGGCGGCTTCACCGATGCTTATCGCTCGTTGCTATATCTCGAACAAGTGAAGGAACGGGGAGTTACCAGAATCAAATCCTGGAGCGGGCCAACCGCCATTGAGGAGTATCTTGCCGCCGAGAGTAAGGGCCGCTTAATTCAATCGCTTAAGTCGTTCCTGACCAGCCGCAGTCTCAAGAGCACCGAGGTTTTCGGAAGGCGCATGACTATTGAGGATCTCATCGCCCGGATCCTTCGGGATCTGCGGGAAAAGGCCGAGAGTCAGTTCGGAATGAAGATTCGGAGCGCGGTGGCCGGGCGGCCGGTGCGCTTCGTTGGCGCCGATAAGGAAGAGGACAGCAGCTTTGCCGAAGAACGCCTGATGGCGGCCTTCCACCTTGCCGGATACGAACACGTGACCTTCGAGTTAGAGCCGGTCGCGGCGGCGCATTACTATGAATCAACGCTGGATCACGACGAGTTGATTCTGATCGGAGACTTCGGCGGAGGTACAAGTGACTTCTCACTGCTGCACGTCGGCCCCGACATCCGCAAGCGAGGCAGAACTCCCGCGGATTTGCTCGGCAACAGCGGCGTCGGGTTGGCCGGCGACGCCTTTGATGCCAAGATTGTCCGGAATCTGGTCTCCCCTGCCCTGGGCCGAGGGTCTTCGGCGCGGTCGATGAAGAAAGTGCTGCCGGCCGTTCCGAATTGGGTGTACGCCAAACTCGAGCACTGGCATCATCTCTCTTTTCTGCGCACCAGCAGCGTGATGAACATGCTGAATGGCAGCCGAGCGGCGGCATTCGAACCGGAAAAGATCGCAGCGTTGGTACACCTGATCAAAGAGGATCTGGGGTACGATCTGCATCGCGCGGTCCAAAAGGTGAAGTGCGATCTGTCGGAGAATGCGGCGGCTCAATTCCGGTTTTCCGATGGCGTCATCGAGATCGAATCCACCGTGGAACGAATTGATTTCGAGGATTGGATCGCCGAGGAGCTGGGGCAAATCGAGGCCTGCGTCGATTCCCTCATGGCTGCGTCGGGAGCCGGAGCTGAAGACGTGGACATGGTGTTTCTGACCGGCGGGTCATCGTTTGTGCCGGCCGTAAGGCGGATCTTCGAAACACGTTTTGGCGCCGCCAGGATTCGCACCGGAAATGAGTTTACCTCAGTGGCGCGCGGGCTGGCTGTGAAAGCGGCTGATCGCCAGAGATAGGCGGATTGCCAATCCGCCGGACCCAGAGGGTACCCCTGACAATCTGCCCCACAGGGGGACTTCTTGCTGTATCCTGTGGTTAGGCGGTGGAGTTCGCCAAACTGTCGCTTTCTCGAGCGGCCAATGACTCCTACAGCACTACCCGCTGTAGGGCTTCGGCCGAATCCCTATAGCTAAATTTGAATATAGGAGACCGGCATGGAACAGGTCTGGTTTTCAGCGGCGCTCTGGCTGATCCTTGCGTTGATCGCCACGCTGCTATCGATTTGGTTCAGGATCTCGACGGCGCTGTCCGAGATCGTGGTTGGCACGGTAGCGCAGGTGATCATCGGCGCATTGATCGGCACTGAAGTGCTGGGCGCGAAGTCTGCCTGGGTGGGTTTTCTGGCCGGCACGGGAGCGATCGTGCTCACGTTTCTCGCGGGGGCCGAACTCGATCCCGCCATATTCCGCACGAAGTGGAAGGAAGCCATGGTGGTGGGCCTGGTGGGCTTTTTCGCGCCATTTCTGGGAGCCGCGGCCGTGGCGCGCTTCCTGTTGGGGTGGTCCGTCCAGTCAAGCTGGCTCGCCGGAGTCGCCCTGTCCACCACTTCGGTTGCCGTCGTATATGCCGTGATGCTGGAACTCGGCTTGAACCGGACCGATTTCGGCAAGGGAATTCTCGCGGCGTGTTTTGTGAACGATCTGGGAACTGTAATCGCGTTGGGTCTCATCTTCGCGCCCTTTACTGTGCGGACACTCATCTTTGTAGTGGTGTGTGTGGTTGTATTCGCGGCGCTGCCGTTTGTCACTCACTGGTTCTTTCGAAAATACGGCGGACGCGTGTCTGAGCTGGAAGCGAAGTACATCCTCTTCCTGTTATTCGGGATGGGCGGCCTGTCGACCTGGGCTGGAAGCGAGGCGGTGCTGCCGGCTTACATCATCGGGATGGTGTTAGCCGGGACAGTGGGAAAGGATCACGTGCTGATCAGGCGTCTGCGAACCTTGACATTCGGCCTGCTGACTCCGTTCTATTTCATTCGCGCGGGATCGCTGGTTTCAGTGCCGGCTCTGGCCGCTACGCCGCTGGTCTTTCTCACGCTGTTGGCGACCAAGATGGTCAGTAAGATGGTCCCGCTGGTTCCTACCGTCCGTGCGTTCAACCATCAGGGACACCAGGGACTCTATTACTCTCTGATGATGTCGACGGGACTGACCTTCGGGACGATCTCCGCTCTGTTCGGATTGAACCACCATATCATTACGGATGCGCAGTACTCACACCTGGTGGCGACCGTGATCGCCAGCGCCGTTATACCGACGGCGATCGCCAACGCCTGGTTCATGCCCAGGCATCTGCTACCGAAGGCGGAGGCGGTGGTCCGGCCGATGCTGGTCGAAGACGCCGGACCTGCTGAATAAGCTGGTGAATAATATGATCGAGCAAATCCTGGTTGCACACGATGGCTCAGATAGCGGCCGCAAGGCATTTGATTTTGCGGTGGAGCTGACAGCGCGCCTGGGCGCGCGTCTGCGCATGATTTGCGTGGAGGAGGAGATTCCCCGCCACGCCGAAGTGATCGACGAGCTGCGCGAAGAGAAGGATCGCGCCGATAGCTACTTCGGGCAGCTTGCCGAGCATTGCCGGACGCGCGCGGCGATGCATTCGGTAGATCTTCAGACCGTAATTGTCCCCGGACATGTGGTCAAGATCATTGGCGATTTCGTCCGCGAGAACGCCATCGATCTGCTGGTAATCGGCTTCACGGGACACTCCCGGATTTACGAGCACATTTGGGGCGGCACGGCCCACAACCTGACCAGCACCGTGCGCTGCAGCGTGCTGGTGGTGAAGTAGCGGGATAGCTCGATGGAACCGCACCTTCCTTTCGTGGGGATGGCGAAGGAGAGGCAGCGCCTAAGCCTGGCGTTTGGCGCGGGCGACCCGCTGTTACTGCTGGGTCCTCAGGGCGGCGGTAAGACGAGGCTCATTCAAGAAGCTCTCTCCACTAATCCCCGCGTGCTACGCATTGCCTGGGCTCCAACTTTACATGACTTACTGACCGCAATGGCGCGTGCTCTGATGACCGCGCGCCATGCGGGTTTCATCGGCCTTGCCAAGCCCGGCGCCGATCGCGAAGCATGGCTTGCGGCGCAAACCAGTCTTCACCTCAAAGGGCTTCTCTGGACTGCGCTGGAAACTTCGCCTGTTCCGATGATGCTCGATGGGGTTGCGGGCGCGGGTTTCCCTACTTACCGTTTTCTGCAGCGAATCTACCATACGGCCGGCATGACTCTGTTCGCTGCCGCGAGGGACGCTGTCAGTTTGGGAGCATTAGCGAGGCTCTTCTGGAATCCGGCGAAGGCGCTAAGTATCGCGCCGCTTCCCGGGCGGGACGCCGAAGAACTGTTCGAGAGCGCCGCCGATTATTTCAACTTGCGTCACATGGACCTCAATGAGTTTCGTGAGAAGGCGCTCGAGAGCGCTCGCGGAAACCCGGGGCAGATCGTTGAGATGTGCCGGCTGGCCGCCCAGCCGCAATACCATGCGGGGCGGTATATCAAGTTCTCGCCGCTACGCATCGATACCGTGATGAAGTTTGCGCGTTAGAGGGCGCCGCCAGTCTCTTCATGAAGGCTGCTTCTGCGGAGCGAAGAGCGGGTCCAGGGGGACCCGCGCGGACCAGGGGGTCCGCCCTACATGGCGTTGAACGCTCCCTCACGGTCGCGGCTCCGAAGGCCCTACGCGGTGGGCTCGAAGTAGCTCTGGGCCATCTCGGGCTTTTCGCGGAGGGCGCGGCGCCAGCAGGAACGCGCTTCGTCCTCCTGGCCTATCGCCATCAGTGTGTGGCCCAGGTTCAGTAGCGCTTCCGCGAAGGTAGCGTTTTCCTGGATGGCCTGGCGGTAGAGCGTGGCCGCGTCGTCCAACTGGCCGCGTTTCTGGCAGATCAGGCCGGCGTTGAAGAAGAGCTCCGGGCTGTGGTCGCCCATCTCGATCAGCTTCTGGTGCATTTCGAATGCCTGGGGATAATCCTGTTGCTCGAGGGCCAGCGCCGCCAGGCCGCGCGCGGCTTCGGTGGAATCCGGCCGGATCATCAAAGCTTCCAGCAGTGAGCGGCGCGCGGATTCGCTATCGCCCGAACGCGCGTAGGCGATGCCGGCGTTCAAATAGGCCTCGGGCCATTCCGGGCGCTTGGCGATGCAGGCTTCGAAGTTGGCGGCGCTGGTGGCGTAATCGCCGCGCAGCAATTGCAGGTAGCCTACGCGGAAGCAGGCGTCGCACCATTCGGGCGCGGTCTCCGGGATGCGTCCATAAAGTTTCTCGGCCCAATTTCGCTCGCCCAACTGCTCCAAAGTCAGAGCCAGGTTCCAGGAGGCCGCGGTCTGGTTCGGGTCGCACTCGAGCGCCCGCTCGTAACATGCGCGCGCCGCCGCGAGATCGCCCATCTCCTGATGAACCACGCCCAGATTGAGGCTGGCCTGGGCGGCCGACGGATTGAGCGTGCAGGCTTTTTTATACGCTTCGGCGGCTTTGCCGTGATCGCCCATGCGGTGATAGGCAACGCCCAGATTGCACCAGTTTTCGAATTGATCGGGCGCCACGCCGGCCAGGTTGCGGCACTGCTGCGCGGCGGCCGGCGCATCGTCGGCGGCGAATGCCAGCGCGGCCAGCGCTTCCATGGCCATGGGCGCATCGGGCTGCACTTCGAGCAGCATTTCCGAGTAGCGCTTGACGGATTCGGAATCCTTCTTATCGAGGAAAATCGAAACCAGGTTGGAAAGGGCGTCGGTATTCTTGGGGTTGCGCGCTATGGTCTTGCGGTACATTTCCACGGCGATAGCGGTGCGTCCGGTTTGCTGCAGCGCGGCGGCTTTGGCGAAGAGCGCCTGTTCACGGTCGGGAAACAGAAGCAGGTATTCTTCCAGCGGCTCCAGCGCCTCGGCCGCTTTCCCGGCGTGCAATAACGAAATTCCCAGCCCCAGGGCTGCATCCGCGCGGGCAGGATCGGTCTTAACCGCTGTGCGGAACGATTCCGCGGCCGCGCCAAATTGCTTCAGATTCCCCAGGCATACGGCGAGGTTGAAGTGCGCCGTGCGGTGCTCCGGCTCGATTTCGGTCAGTTGCCGGTAGACGCGGGCGGCGGCCTGGTGATCGCCTTTTTCGTAATAGATATGGCCCAGCGCGGAAAAGAGCGCCGGGTCCTGTTCGCCCTGGTCGATGGCCTTGCACAGCACGTCGGCTGCGCCTTCGCGGTTCCCTTCTAAGTGCAGCGAAACGGCTTTGGCGATGGTGCGCCCGGAGCGTTTCGGGCGGCCGCCGTCAATGGCTGTAAGCGTATTCAAAGAGTTATCGTTTGTCATATTTCCACCCTGGAGGTAACAATGTCGCAAATACACGCGATGCGTCCGCGGAGCCGGAGAGGTATGCGCATACCTTCCCCAGAAAATCTTCGTTCTTGGATACTTTCATCCAGTAAAGCCGCGCCCGCTCGCCGGCGTCGCTGTAGAAGCCCACGCCGCCCGAGGGGATCTGATCTTCAACCCAGCGGTCCACTTCCTGACCCTCGATGGAGGTGATGATGCGGTTGCCGGCTACCGTCACCGCCACATGATACGGGGTGTTGTTGTGCACCATCACGTCCATCAACGGAGTCTCAATGGGCTTGCCGGCATGGCCGTCAGTGACTGGATAATGCACCATGGCGATAATCGGCCGCAGACCGGATTGGATGACGGTGAACTTCATGGCGTAGTAATTTTGGGGGTCGTGAGCGCGCACCACCCAGCCGATGCTCTTCGTTTCGATCTGGCCGAAGAACTCCATGCGGTAATCGGTGAATTTCATGGAGGGCTGGAACAACGCCAACTGGCCGGGCTGAACATAGCCTTCGGCGTGGCGGCTCCAACCGGGCGCCCAGGACGCGGTGTGGCCCCAGTCTGTCATTCCCCGATCGAAGGTGTCGTTCAGCTCCACTTTGGCGCGGGTGGCGATGGCGTGGCGAATGTTCTCGATCGGACCGCCCGAATTCACCGCGGTTGTGGAGCCGGCGACGTCATTGGCTTTGACGTCGGGGGTCCCGATTCCGATGCCTGCCGTGAACCGCACGGCGAATCCCGTCAGCGCAACCAGTAAGACCGCGGCGGCGGCATACTGGATCACGCGCCCTTCCCACTTGGTCTTCTTCGCTACCGCCGGGGCGGGCGCGAGGAAAGGCACGACTGCCTTCTTTACGGCGGCCGGC
This sequence comes from Bryobacteraceae bacterium, assembly GCA_049522755.1. Classification (GTDB taxonomy): domain Bacteria; phylum Acidobacteriota; class Terriglobia; order Bryobacterales; family Bryobacteraceae; genus PALSA-243. The sequence goes on from JBEKNN010000169.1 coordinate 10,131, forward strand.
GTTTCGAGCTTCTCGCCGACGAGTTTCAACCGAAGCGGCAGCAGGGCGCAAACCGGCGAGCGCCACTTCCATTCCTGCGTGAACGAGGGGCCGGATATCGCCGCTGCACAATAGTATTCGAGGGGAATGAAATCGGCCTCTTTCGGAGGCTCCTGGCTCTGGACGGCTTGAACCGGCTCCAGCGTGAGGAAGGCGGGCAGACGTGGGGCGGCCGTGGAGAACGAAGGCGGCGCGGCGGCAGCCAGACCCATCTTGCCCAACGCCGGTTCGGCTCGCAGCCCATCGCTCCAATTCGCTTGTGCGGCTATGGCGGGATAAGGAATGCCGGGTAGCGTCGAAGCCGTAAACTGCAGCAAGTGCGAAGTGGACGGCGCAATTTCCCGATCGCCGGAGCGCAGCGCAGCCGGGCGATCGGCCGCGTGGAAAGTCAGAAGCTGCAAGCGGTTGTCGATAACCGGACCGAGCACCAGCGCAGAATCCCAGCACAGCGTGAGGAACGCCGGCAGGAGTGGGGCGGCTGCGGAGAACGAAGGCTCGGGGACGGCCGGAAACAGTATGCCCATCGCCGGTGCGGCTTGCACTCCGTCGCTCCAATTCAATGGGGCGGCCATCGCGGGTTGGGGAATCGCGGGCAGCGCCGGCGCACCAAGCAGCAGCGAAGCCGGAACTGGCGATGCGATCTCTTGACTGGCCATGCGGGGCGCAGCCGGGCGATCGGCCGCGTTCATCAAAGGAAGCAGCTTCGCGGCGCCGTCGAAAGCAACTGACAGCGGAGAATTCGAATGCAGCGTGAGGCACGCCGGCAGGCGTAGGGCAGCAGCGGAGAACGAAGGCGCCGCGGCGCCGGCCGGCAACAGCATGCCCATCGCCGGTATGGCTTGCAGCGCGTCGCTCCAATTCGCTGGCGCCGCCATGGCGGAATCGGGAATGCCGAGTAGCGCCGAAGCCGTAAGCGGCAGCGAAGCCGGAATTGCCGCCGCAGTCGCTCGATCAGCCATGCGAGGCGCGGCCGGGCGATCGGCCGCTTGAATAGGAAGCTCCGCAAGATGGTCGATAGGCGCACCGAGCGCCAGCGCAGAGTTCGAATCGAGCGTGAGGCACGCCGGCAGGCGTTGGACGGCAGAGGAGAGCCAAGGCGCCGCCGGTCTTGCCGCCAACAGCGTGCCCATCACCGGCGTGGCTGCCAGTCCATTGCTCCAGTTCGCTGGCGCGGCCATTTCGGGATGGGGAATCCCAGGTAGTGCCGAAGCGGTAAGCTGCAGCGATGGCAGAATTGGCGACGCAATCTCCCGATCGGGCATGCGAGGCGCAGCCGGGCGATCGGCCGCTTGAATAGGAAGCTCCGCAAGACGGTCGATAAGCGCACCGGGCGTCAGCGCAGAATTCGCATCCAGCGTGAGGCACGCCGGCAGGCGTTGGGCGGCAGCGGAGAACAGGGGCGACGCGAGGCTGGTTGGCAACAGCGTGCCCATCGCCGGTATGGCTCCCAATCCATCGCTCCAGTTCGCTGGCGCCGCCATTGCGGGATGGGGAATCCCGGGTAGAGCCGAAGCATTAAGCTGCAGCGAAGGCGGAGTTGGCGATGGGATGTCTCGATCGGTGATGCGAGGTGCAGACGGGCGATCGGCCGCATGAAAAGCAAGAAGCTTCGGACTGCTGTCGATAACGAGCGTCAGCGGAGAATTCGGCGCCGGCGTGAGACACTCCGGCAGACGCGGGGCGGAGGCAGTGAACGAAGGCGGTGCGACGCCGGCCGGGATCAGACTGCCTATCGCCGGTTCGGATTCCGGCCTAACGCTCCAACTCGATTGCGCGGCAATTGCGGGGTAAGGAATATTGGGTAGCACCGGCGCGCCAGGCAGCATCGAAGGCGGGACTGGCGGCCCAATCTCAACCTCTTCCGCACCAATTTGGGCGCCTATCTCGATCACCTGATCGGCCATGTGAGGCGTAGCCGGGCGATCGGCTGCGAGATAAGGAATATGCTTTGGGCGGTGGCCTGCTACCGGATCGATATGCAGCGGGAAATGCCACTCGGCCGGCGCGTTCACGGCATCCCAATCCAGCGGCATGAGATCCGGGAACGGATGCGGCAGGCACTCGCGGGGCGACAACAGAGTGACGAAATCCGCGACGCTGCCCGGGGCCGACCCGTCAGCCAACGCTTCGCCCAGTACCCTGTTCAGACGGTCCCGATAGAGCTTGCGATGCTTGGAGGTGCAGAATTCGTTGTCGCGGAGCAACCGCAACGTCCCGATTTCCTTCCCGCAATAAGTGCATCCCATGAATTGTGCCGAATATTACTACTAGTCCTGGTACCTATGATACGTGGGAATGAACCTGATTATATGGACGATCTTCCGGGTAAGCAGTTCATAACTAAGGTTAGTACCGGGGGGATAGGTTAACTCGCGTCGAGGACCCGGCGCGGCGGACTGAACCGGGGGCAGCAGTATGTTTATAATCAGTTGTTTGAGCTATAGATTCGTTGAACCAGCTTTAAGATAGTAGCTGGACTAAGTGGCGGGATCAAATTGGGGGATTGGACAAGTGGGACGGGCTCATGGGGGCTGGCCCGGCGAGGCCAACAACGAGCTTCAATCGGAGACTGACAACCGCAAGCCGAGCGCTCGGAGCGGCTGGGACAAGGCAGGCCTTGGACCAAGCCTCGGGCGCATCCCACGGAGAGCTTCTTTGGGCAGGGCGATTCTGGCGGCTAGCCTCGCGACTACCTTATTGACGTCGGGCGCCTGGGCGCAGCGGAAGACCTTCACGCCCGGCGATCTTTGGCTGTGGCGCACCATATCGGAGACCCGGATCAGTCCGGACGGGCGCTGGGTGGTTTACACGGAGAATTGGAACGACCGCGCGGCGAATGCGGTTTACCAAAACCTCTGGCTGGCCTCGGCGGATGGGCGCGAGCGGCGTCAACTTACGGATGGAGCGTGGCGTGACTGGTCGCCAAGGTGGTCGGCCAACTCCGACGCGATGGCTTACATATCCAACCGCACGGGCAGCGCCCAGATACGGATCCGCCGCATCGAATCCGGCCAGGATTCCCAGCTCGGCCAACTCGCTCAGGGACCCCTCGCGCTGACTTGGTCCCCCAACGGGGATGCGCTGGCATTCACGGCGCCCGTCGTCGCCAAACCATCCGCGGCGTGGGCCCCGGAAGCGATTTTGCGGTTCCTCAAGGCGCCGGCGGGGCATCCGCAGCTCTGGGTGATCCCGGTGACTGGGGCGGATCTATCTGGGGCAACGACACCTGGGGCAACGACACCTGGGGCAACGACACATGGGGCAACGGCGCCTGGCGCAACGGCCCGCCAGATCACGACCGGCGATCTCAACTGGCTGGGCGAGCCGGCGTGGATGCCCAACGGCCAGTCGATCCTTTGCGAGGCCGCGGCCGATCCAGACCCCGAACACCCGCTGGAAGGCGGCGAAATCTTCAGCGTCCGGCCCGCCGATGGGGCCATGAAGCAGATGACCCAGCACGAAGGGCCCGACGAGCAGCCCACGCCCTCACCGGACGGCAGCCGCATCGCCTGGGTCTCCGCCGATGCCAAAGCGCAAAGCTACGTGGTGCGCAATCTGTACGTGATGAATCCCGATGGCAGCCGGATCAAGCTGCTGACCGGGGGTTTCGACCGCGACGTGGCGAGGCCGCAATGGAGCTCCGATTCGCGGACCATCTACTTTCTGGCCGAGGATAGCGGCGCGGCCCACGTCTATCTGGCGCGCCTCGATGGCACCGTGCACCCGGTGACCAAGGGACACGAGCGCCTGCGCGATTTTTCGCTGGCGGATAACGGGCGCGCCGCCGCTATCCGCTCCAGCGCCACCGAGGGCGGCGACGCGATCTCGTTCGCGGCCGATCTGCCCGGCGGAGTTACTACTCTTGCCGCGCCCAACGAACACTTATTAGCGGAACGCCATATCGCGGCGATGGAAGAGATCCACTACGATTCCGGCGGCCACACGATTCAAGGCTGGATAGTCAAGCCTTCCGGATTCGATCAGTCAGTAAAGTACCCGCTGTTAGTCGACATACAAGACACTCCGCGCGCCATGTACGGATATGAGTTTCAACTAAGAGCGCAGATACTTGCCGCGGCGGGTTATGCGTTGTTGCTCGCTAACCCAAGGGGGTCCCCGGGATACGGCGAGGAGTTCGGCAGCTTACTGAGGACCCGGTATCCGGGTGACGATGCCGACGACTTACTTCGCGGCGTCGACTATGCAGTGACAAGGGGATTTATCGACGCGAAGCATCTGGCAGTATCCGGGGGCCTGGTGGCGGCGTGGATCATCGGACATACCGACCGGTTTTCCGCCGCGGTTCTGCGCGATCCCATTGCCGACTGGCTCATCGACATCGCGACTCAACCCGATGGCTTGCGCCGCGCGGCGTCGTGGATGGGCGCAATGCCTTGGGACGAACCCGACCAATATGTAAAGCATTCGCCGGTCTACTTCGCCCGGAACTTTCAGACGCCCACACTGGTGGTGGGGGACAGCCCGGCGGCGGATGAAATGGATTTCGCGCTACGGGCGCGCAAGGTGGATTCCGCTCTGGTGCGCTTACCGGCTGCGGGTGGACCCGCGGTCAACGTGATGGAACTCGAAGCGGAACTGGGCTGGATTGGGCGTAAGCGATAGGTGGTCGAAAGGGCGTCGTGGCGCACGCGCTCTCGCGTGCAGCGTTCACACTCGTGTGAACACGCCCGAGTGTGGATCACGGTTGCAAGATTTCCGGCAACCTCTATTGAAGCGGGTGGGCTTTGCGGCTTATACTGGACCGCGTGGATAGCTGCGGAAGACTCCGGCTGGCGGGATTGTTGTTCATCTTCCTGCCTGGTCTGTTGCATGCGCGGTACCACTCCGCGGATGTAATGCAAGAGAGCGGCCGGACTTACACTATCCATCTTTACGGTTCCGAGCCGGTCGCGAGAATCGAAGTGTCCGTGGCGCAGGCTTCGGCGGAGTGGGAAGTCACAGCCGATTACGATTCCGCGGCGTGTGAGATTCACTGCTCCTGGCGGCGAAAGCGGGATGCGTTTGGGCGGACGATGCTGGCGTCATTCTTGCCGCCGCCTATCGCGACCATCCGGGTTTATGCGAAGTTTGTAGCGCTGGCGCCGAGTGTGATCGTGGTGGACCCGGCCGGGCTGGGGTCACCGGGCGCTGCCGGAGATGTTCCCATAACCCAGGACGCGGTCTGGATACCCGCGAGAAGACTTTTCACAGCCATTCTGGCGCGGCGGGAAGATTCCGGCGCACTCAACCGTCCGCGAGCGCAGTTCGTATCCATAACTAACCAGCCTGAAGTAACATCCTTGGCGTCTCTACCTCTGCGCGTTTAGAAGCTGCCTCTCAAGTAAATACAAGAGCGGTAACTCGATCACAAGGGAGAGGCGTATGAATTTGCCGAGCACTGACTACGGCCGCGTGCTATGTCTACATGCCGCGGCGAAGCGGCTTCGGATGCCGGAACGCACGCTGCGTTACCAGGCAAGCCGCGGGTGGATCCAGGGGGCATTTAAGGAAGGCAAGCTGTGGAAGTTCTCACTTACAGCGATTGAGCATGCACAAGAGCGGAGAGGCCGCGCCCGACCTTAGTCCGGCGGACGGCAGGCGAACAACGACTTGTCTCCGCACTGTTCTACAATTTACAGATGCTTCGCTTTTCCGCTCTGTTAGCGCTGGCTGCCATGGCCGCCGCGCAAGACCCCATCGCGCCCCATTCCGCATTTGAGCCGCCAGCTGCGAAGGCTGCGGCGTCGCTTGCGGCCAGCACCAAGGATTCCCCGAGCGACCTGCTCACTACAGGCGAAAAGACGGATTTTAACGAGACTGCTCCGTACGCGGAAACCGTCGAGATCTCTCACCGGCTGGAGCGCGCGTCACGGTTTGTGAAAGTGCTCGAAATCGGCACGACGCCCGAGGGCCGCACCATGATCGCGCTGGTGGTTTCCAAGGACCGCGCGTTTACGCCGGATGCCGCGGCTAAGACGAATAAGGCCGTGATCATGATCCAAAGCGGCATCCACGCCGGCGAGATCGAAGGCAAAGATCCTGTACTGATGCTGGTGCGCGACATGACCGTGAGCAAGCGCTTCGCGGGGTGGCTGGACCATGTGATTTTCGTGATCATCCCGGTCTTCAATATCGATGGCCACGAGAATATCAGCTTGTATCATCGGCCGAGCCAGAACGGGCCGAGGTCCACCGGGACGCGCTCCAACGCGCAACGCCTCAATCTGAATCGCGACTATATGAAGGCCGATACGCCGGAGATGCACGCGTGGCTCAAAATCTTCAATACGTGGAATCCCGACTTCCTCATCGATAATCACGTCACCGACGGCTCCGACATGCAGTACGACGTAACCTGGGACATGGCGCGCAACCAGGATATCGCCGAGCCGGCCGGCGCGTGGGTGCGCGACCGCTACGTCCCGGAGCTGGATAAGCGCATGGCCGCCGATGGGCATCTGGTGGCGCCCTACGGCGCGTTGCGCAACGTGAACGGCAAGCGCGAATTCTTCATGGAAGTGTTTACGCCGCGGTATTCGCATCTGTATTCGGCGGTGCAGAACCGCCCATGCCTGCTGGTGGAAAGCCACAGCTTGAAGACCGCGAAAACACGCGCGTGGGCGCATTACGACATCATGAAGCACACGTTCGACATCATCGCGGCCGATCCGGAAGCGCTGCGCCACGCGGTACGCGAGGCCGACAAGCAAATGATGGCGCGCGCGGGCGACCGGTCCGCGCCGGCGGTGTATCTCGCGGGCAAAGTGAGCGCCGAGAAGAGCCGTCCGCTGGTGTACCACGCGCTGAAGAACGCGCCGTTCCAGAGTGAAGTGACCGGCTCGATGGTGACGCGCTACACGGGCGAGCTGGACGATATCACGACTGTGATTCACGACCAGATCGATACTACGGTGGAAGCGCAGATGCCGCTGGGATACCTGATTCCCCGTGCGTTCAGCCCGGTGGCGGATCTGTTGTGGCTGCATGGCGTGGAAATGGAGCGCACCACTAAGCCCATCGAAGAGGTGTTTGAGACCTATCGCTTCGCGAACGTGACTCTGGGCCGGGGCGGGACCGAAGGCCACGTGATGCTGACCATGGAGCCGCGTCTGGTGAAGGAGAAGATCGCGATTCCGGCAGGGTCGTATTACGTGCCGATGAAGCAGCGGCGGTCGCGATTGATTCTGGCGCTGCTGGAGCCGGCCGCGCCGGATTCGATGGCGGCGTGGGGATTGATGAACGCGGTATTCTTCTCCGAAGGCGCGGGTGGCGGGCGCGGAGGACGCGGCGGCCTGGATGCGGGCGAGTATCTCTCGGAGCCGATTGCGCGGCGAGTCATGGCGGATTTCCCGGAGCTACGGAAGGAGTTCGAGGCGCAGTTAGCGGCCGATCCGAAGTTCGCGGCGGATTCGCGCGCGCGGCTGGCATGGTGGTTCGCGAAGTCGAAGTATGAGCCGGAGGAGAATGGAAGGTACCCTATTGTGCGGGTTTGGGAGAAGAACTGGTGAGTGGCGCTGTGGCACACTGGAAGGATCTGACCCGCGCGGTGTGGCCCGCGGTGTGGCGCCACACCAGACTACACGCCCCTCTGTGCGTTATACTCACCCACAATGAGACTGCTGCCACTGCTTTTCCGCATCGCCCTTGCCTTGACCCAGATCGTTTTTACCCGGACTGCCTTCGCTCAGGACGAGCCCGCCCCATCGGGTGGACGCCGCGGCGGCGCCGATTCCAGCGACCCCATCAACGCCCGCACCTTCGCCGGCTTACGCGTGCGTAACATCGGCCCGGCCTTCGTCTCCGGCCGCGTTTCCCAGATCGCCGTCTTCCCCGATTCCACCAGCCATTACTTAGCCGCGGAAGCCTCCGGAGGCATCTGGCTCACCCGCAATAACGGTACTTCGTGGACGCCCGTATTCGATAACTACGGCTCCTATTCCATCGGGTGGATCGCTATCGACCCCAAGAATCCCTCCATCGTCTGGGTCGGTTCGGGCGAGAACAACGACCAGCGCAGCGTCTCCTTCGGCGACGGCGTCTATAAGAGCGAAGACGGCGGACTCACTTATCGCAACGTGGGCCTCAAACTCACCGAGCACATTGCCCGCATTGTGATCGACCCGCGTGACTCCAACGTTGTCTATGTCGCCGCGCCCGGACCGCTGTGGAAGGGCGGCGGCGAGCGCGGTCTCTATAAGACCACCGATGGCGGTAAGACATGGTCGCAGAGTCTCATCAAAGTGGGTGACTACACGGGTTGTTCCGACGTTGTTATGGACCCCAAAAACCCCGACGTCCTCTTCGCCGCCACGCATCAGCGCGAGCGCCGGTACTTCGGCATGATTCACGGCGGACCCGAGAGCGCTCTCTGGCGCTCCAACGACGCCGGTAAGACCTGGAACAAAGTGGGCGGCGGGTTTCCTAACATGGGCGATCTGGGCCGCATCGGCTTGAACTATGCGCCCTCGAACCCGTCCATCATGTACGCGCAAGTGGAAGGCGGCGCCGGCCGCGGCGGGCTCTATCGCTCGTCCGATGGCGGCGCCACCTGGGAGAAGCGTAATAGCTATGACGTACAGGGTCAGTATTACGCCAAAGTGGTAGTGGACCCCGGCAATCCCGACCGCGTCTATGTGATGAACACTAACATCATGGTGTCCGACGATGGCGGCCGCACCGAGACCAGTCTGCCCACGCGCTACAAGCACGTCGACAATCACGAAATCTGGGTGGACCCGCATAACAACGATCACTACTTAGTAGGTTGCGATGGCGGCATTTACGAGAGCTTCGACCGCGCGCAGAATTGGATCTTCAAATCTAACCTGCCCACAGCGCAAATGTACGATGTAGCTGTAAGTGAAGACGCGCCGTTCTATTACGTCTATGGCGGCACTCAGGATAACAACAGTTTCGGCTGTCCCGCGCGCACCCGGAGTTCCGCCGGCATCATGAATTCGGATTGCTTCGTTACCATGGGCGGCGACGGATTCTACAGCCGCGTGGATCCCAAGGACCCCAACACCATCTACGCCAACATGCAGAACGGCGGCATGGTGCGCTTCGACCGCCGCACCGGCGAGCGCGTCAGCATCCAGCCGCAGCCCTCCAAGGGCGATCCGGCGGCGCGCTGGAACTGGGATGCCCCGGTGATCGTCAGCCCGCACTCCAACACGCGCCTCTATTTCGGCTCGCAAAAGCTCTACCGCAGCGACGACCGCGGCGACAGTTGGCGCGCCATCAGTCCCGACCTGACGCGCAATCTCGACCGGAATACCCTGCCCCTGATGGGCAAAATCTGGCCCATTGACGCCATCCAGAAGAACGTATCCACCGCGCTCTACGACAACATTTCCTCCATTGCCGAATCGCCTAAACAAGAGGGGCTCATCTACGTCGGTACCGACGACGGCCTGTTGCAGATCACCGAAGACGGCGGCAAAACCTGGCGCAAAGTGGAGAAGCCCGCGGGCGTGCCCGAGGATGCCTATGTGCAGCGCATCACCGCCTCGCAGCACGATGCCGGAACCGTGTATGTGGCTTACGAGAATCACCAGAATGGCGATTTCAAACCCTACCTGATCAAGAGTACCGATAAAGGCAAGAGTTGGACCGACATATCGGGCAACTTACCCGAGCGCGGCGGCGTCTACGCTATCGCCGAGGACTATAAGGACCCCAAGTTACTCTTTGCCGGTACCGAATTCGGCCTATACTTCACCAAAATCGGCGGCGAAAAGTGGATACCTTTGCGCAACGGCCTGCCGACCATCATGGTGCGCGACTTAGCCATTCAGAAGCAGATGGATGACTTAGTCATCGGCACGTTCGGCCGCAGTATCTACATCCTCGACGATTACAGCCCGCTGCGCGACGCCACGGCTCAGAACCTGAGTCAGGAGAGCATGCTCTTCCCTGTGAAGACGGCGCTCTCTTACATCCCCGGCTCGATTTTCGGCGGCGGCAAAGGCGACCAGGGCGAGAATTTTTTCACGGCGCCGAATCCGCCGGTCGGCGCGATTATCACGTACAACTTGAAGGACGGTTACCGCACTAAGGCGCAGGAGCGTCAGCAGCGCGAGCGGGC
>JBEKNN010000170.1:0-20250 GCA_049522755.1 Bryobacteraceae bacterium
GCTACAAAAAAGGCCGTCGATAGCCGGAGGCGGAATCTGCAGAGCGAAGAGCGGGTCCAGGGGGACCCGCGCGGACCAAGGGGGTCCGCCCTACGAAGCAAATGCGGCTATAGAAACGCCATCGTCTTAACGCCCGAGATGTCGAATGGACGGCGGCAGCGAGGATTCTTGCACGACGCTTTATCGTCCAGCAGCACCATGTAGCTTTGCGCTTTTTGAAACTTGGCGCGGTCGCGCTCGTCGCCGCCGGGCGGCAGGCGGTCCTTCTTTTTGCGCACGGCCCAGCGAAGCTCATACGTGTCTTGCGTCCGGCAGTGCGGGCAGTTCAAAAGTGCGGGCTTGGTGGCCTGCGACTCCGAATAATATGCGCGTTCGTCCATACTACCGCTGCGCCATGGGAACCCACGCCTGGCCGTCGGGCTTGCCTTTGTATTCGGCGCGCGGGCGGATGAGCCGGTTGTTGTGATATTGCTCCAGCACGTGCGCGGTCCAGCCCGCCATGCGGCTTACGGCGAAGATGGGCGTGAACAGGTCCACCGGAATTCCCAGCGAGTAATACGTGGAAGCCGAGTAGAAATCCACGTTGGGATTCAAATGCTTCTGCGCCATCACCGTGTTCTCCATGGTGCGCGAAAGGCGGTACAGCTTTTCATGGCCGGTGCGTTTGCCCAACTCTTCGGAAAGCACGCGCAGGTGCGTGGCGCGCGGGTCTTCGGTGCGGTATACGCGATGGCCGAAGCCGGGAACCTTGATCTTGGCCGCCAGCTTGTCGAGCACCTTCTGCTCGGCTGCCTGCTCGTCGCCCAGGTCCAGCAGCTCCTTGATCACATCCTGGTTGGCGCCGCCGTGCAAGGGGCCTTTCAGAGCGCCGATGCCGCTGGTGACGCAAGAGTAAATATCGGAAAGCGTCGCCGCGGTTACGCGCGCGGCGAAGGTGGAGGCGTTCAATTCGTGATCGGCGTGCAGCGTCAAAGCCACGTCGAAGGCGTGCTCCATCACGTCGTCCGGCCGCTTGCCGCCCAGGGTGTAGAGGAAGTTCGCGGCGAAGCCCAGCGCCGGGTCGCCCGCGACCACCGGCTGGCTCTTGCGCAAACGGTCGAAGGTGGTGACGATGGTCGCGGTCTTGGCCATCAGCCGCACGGCTTTGCGGTGGTTGGCGCCGGTCGACATATCCTGGGCTTCGGCGTCGTACAGGCTCAACATGGAAACGGCTGTGCGCAGCACGTCCATGGCGTTGGCCTGGGACACTCCCTTGAGGAAATCGACCACGCCGCCGGGCAGCTCGCGCTCGGCCACCAGTTGCTTAGCGAGCTGGTCGAGCTCCGCCTGTTTGGGCAGCCAGCCGTTCCAGAGAAGGAAGATCACTTCCTCGAACGTGGCGTTGTCTGCCAGCGTGTGAATGTTAAAGCCGCGATAGCTCAGTATGCCCTGATATCCGTCGATATAACAAATCTCGGACTCGCCGGCGACTACCCCTTCCAGACCTGCTGCTGTGGTTCCCATATAGTTATCTTTGTCCCGACCCAATTTTAGCGCGGCGCCTTGCCTCCCAGCAGGGCGGTAGGCGCGGGGCACCCCGGAAATGGCGAAAACCCGATCACCAGATTGTTCCGCTGCACCCAGAGTATGTTCAACTCATTTCCAAAATTCACATTAAGTATCACGCCAGAGCCGCACGATTTGCTGCGTGTGATCCGGTAACTCGCGGGGTCGCCCTTTTGCGGACCCCAATCCTGCATGAAAGCCTCTATGGAATACCCCGCGCAAGGCTTCGCATCGGTGCAGCCCCACAGGGCGTAGGCGCCCTTATAATCGTGCGCCGCCAGCAGCGAGAAGAACTGCTTGAGCTGCCGTTCCTGGCGGATGTTGTGAAAATAGTAGAGCAGGGGCGCGCCCACCACGATTAAGACGGCCAGCGCGATCAACGCTTTCTTGACGCGATTCTCGCGGCGCTCTTCTCCGGCGCCGTAATGATCGAGATATCCGGCCATTCCTTTACCTGTCGGGCTTGGCTGCGGGGGCCGGGGCTCCAGCTACCGGGTATGCCTTGTTATACGCGGCGGTGGCGTCCGCGGTAATATCCATGGCGGGCTTGAAGTAGAGCGCGACCTGGGTATCCATCACCAAATCGACGCCTTTCTCTTCGGCCAGTTTTTTCACGACTTCCTTCATCCGTAGCGTGCATTTGGGAATCACTTCCTGGCGCGCTGCATCGGCGGCTTCCTGCAACTCGGTCTGCAAGCGCTGCAACTCGCGCTGCTTGCGCTGGCCGTCGCTTTGCAGATCGTCGGACTGCTGTTGGGTGAGTTTCGCCCCACCGGCTTGCAACTGTTGCTGAATGCTTTGGAGCTCACTGTTCAACTGAAGTAACCGGTCGTTGCGTGGCTTGAGCGTCGCCTGCAAATCGGCATCGGCTTTCTTGATCTCCGCCGTTTCGAAGACGGCCTTTTGGGTGTCGATGACCGCAACTTTGACCTGCGCGGGCGCGATCTGGCTCAGGGCCAATAAGGCGGAACAAACCAGGAACGGCCTGAAGCCCATGTGTAAGGACATGAAAACAACTCCTGAAGTGGTGTTTAGACCCTTAGGTTAGCACAACCCTGATCGACGGCCTATTCCACAGCTTATTCCACCACCCCGAGTATCTCGTCCTCCCGCAGAATGAGGTATTCTTCGCCATCGAGCTTGATCTCGGCGCCGGAATACTTGCCGAACAGAATGCGGTCGCCGGCCTTCACTTCGGGAGCGACGCGCTCGCCGGAATCGAGCAGCTTGCCGCTGCCGACAGCCTTGACTTCGGCCTGCTGCGGCTTTTCCTTGGCGCTGTCGGGAATGATGATGCCGCCGCGGCGTTGCTCGCCTTCTTCCAGGCGGCGAACCAGAACGCGATCGTGTAGAGGACGCATGGACATAAATCCGATTATACGCCTTGAATGGCGGCCGGCCGATTATTTGACGCCTGAAAAGTTGCGTCGATTACGAGACCGCTTCGAGTGCGCCGGGAAAACCCGGCTGGGTCACCGCATTTCCAGCATGGCGGCCAATGAGACAATTCCGCTCCACAGGTTTCCCAGGCGCAGGTTCTCGTTGTCGCCGTGCTGGTTGTTGTCGAAGTTGACGATGGGCACGCCGACGGCCGGCACGTTGAGCTCACGAATGAAAGGCGCGATGGGAACGGTGCCGCCCATGGTGCGGATCAACACTGGCGGCGCGCCCCACATGCGCTCCATGGCGCGGGCTACTTGCATGGCGGCGGGCGATTCGGGCTCGGTGCGGAATGCCTCTTCGGCCTCGCCGGCGTTGAGGCGCGCCAGTTTCGGATAGCGCATGCGCTCGGCATCGGTGGGGTCGCTTTCCACGATGTGATAGCCCTGCTTTTCGATGTGCGCGCGGACCAACGCCACCATGCGCGCGGATGGCGTCTCCTTGACGAGGCGGATATCGATGGCGGCGGTGGCATCGGGCGGGATGATGGTGCGGTCGTCATAGCCGCTGTGCATGCCGCGGATGTTGAGGCTAGGGTATTGAATGGCCTCCTGCAAGCTTTCGCCGACGGCGTCGGGACGGGCGACGCCGAAGAGCTTCAACAACGCCGGCTCATCGTCGGGGACGGATTTCAAAACGCTGCGCTGTTGAGCGGTGAGCGGCGGCACATCGCTATAAAAGCCGGCGATGGTGGTGCGCCCCTGGTCGTCCTTCATGGAGGCGATTAACTGCGCCAGGCGCACGGCGGGATTGGGAATCCAGTTGCCATAATGGCCGCTGTGCAGGGCCATCTTGGGGCCGTAGACGGTGAGGCCGAGCGTGACAATGCCGCGCGCGCCGAAGCTGAGCGTGGGGCGTCCGCTGGGGTGCACGGGGCCGTCGAGAATCAACAGCAGCGAGGCCCGCAGCTTGTCGCGATAGCGCGCGATGGCCGCGGGCAGGCTGGGCGAGCTCATCTCTTCTTCACCATCGATCACCACGTGGATGTTGACGGCGGTGCGGCCCTGCAACGCGTCGAGAGCGGCGCAGAGGGCCACGATGGGGGCTTTATCGTCGGAAGCGGAGCGGGCGTAGAGGCGCCAGTTATCGGGGAATGCGGCGCTGGCGGCGAAGTTGGGAACGAGCTTCGCGTCTTCCTCCATGCGGCCATCGCGCATGATGGGCTGGAAGGGGCTGGCCTGCTTCCAGCGGGCGGGGTCGACGGGTTGGCCATCGTAGTGAATGTAGAAGAGGATGGTGCTGGCGGCGCCCGGCTGTTTTTTTTCGGCGTATATCAGCGGGTTGCCGGCGGTTTCGAGCAGCTCGGCGTTGAGGCCGTGGCGCTGAAGCATGGCGCGGATGAACTCGGCGTTGCGGCGGATGTTGGGGCGGTCGGTTCCGACGTTGGGGATGGAAAGCAACTGGATGAATTCCGCCATGATTTGCGGCTGATGAGCGGCGGCGTAGCTCTCGATGGCGGCGCGATCTTGCGCGCAAGCGACGGCGGCAACATAGAAAAACAGCGTGATCCGCATAGGGCTACGATACTATGAGTTCGATGGAAACCCGCACTCTTCAACATACCGATTTGACTGTCTCAAGGGCGGCGTTTGGCACCATGCCGTTCGGAACGCAGGCGGACGAAGCGCATTGCCGCAAGATGGTGGATTGCTGTATCGACCACGGCCTCAACTTTTTCGACACCGCCAACATGTACAACAAAGGCGTGGCGGAAACGGTGCTGGGCAATGTGCTCAAGGGCCGGCGCGATCGCGTGGCGCTGGCCAGCAAGGTCGGCTTTCCCATGGGGGATGCGCCCGATCAACGGGGGCTATCGCGTGCGGCGATTCTGCGCGCCATCGACGAGAGCCTGGCGCGGCTGCAAACCGATTACGTGGACCTCTACTACCTGCATGTGCCCGATTGGTCCGTTCCGCTGGAGGAATCGCTCGAAGCCATGGACCAGTTGGTGCGCGCGGGCAAGGTGCGTTATCCGGGCTGCTCGAATTACGCCGGCTGGCAGGTGGCGCAGATGCTGTGGATCGGCGAGAAGAATGGGTACAAGCCGCCCTACGTGTCGCAGCCGATGTACAACCTGCTGGCGCGCGGCATCGAGCAGGAGTACCTTGCTATGTGCAAGCAGTTCGGCGTTTCGACGGTTGTGTACAATCCATTGGCGGGCGGGCTGCTGACGGGCAAGCAGCCGCGGCAGGAACCGATCACGGGGACGCGCTTCGATAAAAACCAATTGTATCTGGACCGCTATTGGCATCAGGGATACTTCGATGCGGTGGAGGAATTGCGCGCGGCGGGGGAGAAGGAGGGGCGGGCGTTGATCGACGTTTCGCTGAGCTGGCTGCTGCACCATACGGCGGCGGACTGCATCATTCTGGGCGCGTCGAAGCTGGAGCAACTGGAACAGAATCTGGCGGCGTTTGAGAAGGGCGGGCCGCTTTCGGCAGAGTTGCTGGCGGTGTGCGAACGGGTGTGGCAGGAGCTGCGCGGAGTTACGCCGAAGTATAACCGGTAGGAAGGAGGACGTGGCCGGTGCGGCCGCGACGGCTTTAGCAATGAAGGGGCCCGCGGGCTGAAAAATCCTCGATTGCCATCACAAGATGTGGGATCATCCGATCCATGCCAGGAGCAAGCTTTTCGCTTCTTCATGCTCTACGCCTCGCTATCCGTCGAGCACATCTTCCAACAACCGCGGTCTTCAAATGCCTCACCATCTTTCTGTGTATGGGCGCAGGGCGCCTCGCAGCGCAGACCGCAACGGGTACCTGCATTGCCGCCCCTTCCGGATTGGGGAAAGTACACCGTTTCAGAAGTTCGCCAACGTATCGAAAGACCGCTTGCTTACGCGCGCGGCTCCGAGCAGAGCCGTGACCGTGAGGGAGCGGAGTGTTTGGAATACGCCACCGTATTTCTGAAACGGTGTACTAAGCTAGCCTGTCAAGCCATCGACGACAGGCCAGGAGGCCTGTCCTACTGAGCGCCTCAATCGGCAGGATCAGGCTAGAGCCAATTCCCCCAGCTGCTTTTCCAAGTGCCTCCGCTCCGGCGCAGAGCATTCGCACGCCAGCGCGCGCTCGAAGTACCGTGCAGCCCGGGCCGCGTCGCCCATTTCGCGCCACAGGGCGCCCATCGCGGCCGGCAGCAGATGGTAGCGCTCCAGCGCCGGGTGATGCTCGATCTTTTCCAATTCGCGCAGTCCGACGGCGGCGCCTTGGGCCTGCGCCAACGCCACCGCGCGGTTCAGCGCGACGACTGGCGAGGGATTCAACTCATGCAGCTGCTCGTATTGTTCCGCAATCGATGCCCAATCGGTGGATGCGAAATCAGGGGCCGCGGCGTGTTCGGCGGCGATTCCGGCTTCCAGGTGATAGCGCGTCAAGCGGTCGCCGGACGCACTGCGGCCGAGACGCAGGATGCCTTCTGCGATGCGTGAATGGTCCCAGCGCGACCGGTCCTGATCGCGCAACAGGAACAGGTCGCCGCGCTCGTCCACCCGCGCCGGCTCACGCGCGGATTGCAACAGAAACAGCGCCAACAGCGCGTCGCATTCCGGCGCGCGAGTGGCTGCATGGCCGGCCGTCAGCCGCGCCAGCCGGATCGCCTCTCCGCACAGATCGCGGCGCAGCAGTTGGTCGCCGCCGCTGGCGTAGCCCTCGTTAAACATCAGGTAGAGCGTTTCCAACACCGCGTCGAGGCGCTCGGGCGGCAATTCGTGGTCCGGCAGCTCGAACCTCAGATCGCGCTCGCGGATCAGCTTCTTCGCGCGCACGATGCGCTGCGCGGCGGTAGTTTCCTGGATAAGGAAAGCGCGCGCGATTTCGCCCGTTCCGAAACCGCACACCGTCTTCAACGTCAGCGCGATTCCGCCATCGCGCGGAATTTCGGGGTGGCAGCACAGAAACATCATGGCGAGTTGGTCGTCGATAACTTCCGGCGTGGTCGCGGCCGGCGAAAGCGCGCGCGCAATCTCATCGGCTTTGGCGGTCAACGACGCTTCCCGGCGCAAGGAATCGAGCGCCAGGTTCTTCGCCACCAGAATCAGCCACGCCGCGGGATTGGCCGGCACGCCGCGGTGGGGCCACTGTTGCAGTGCTTTGATGAGCGCGTCTTGAGCCACGTCTTCGGCCAGCGCCAGATGCCGCGGGCCGAAAATGCGGGTCAGTGTGGAAACCACCCGCCCGAATTCGCGGCGGAACAGGGCCTCCACAATTTCGCCGTCCATCGCCCGCCCTCCGCTCACATCTTGTCGACGCGCCGCACTTCGATAGCGCCGTATTCCAAATGCGGGCAATCGCGACACAATTCGACGGCGTCTTCGTAGCTGTCCGCGTTTATCATAAAGTACCCGCCGATTAACTCCTTCGATTCGGCGAAGGGGCCATCGGTGATGCGCATCTGGTTCGATGGACCGGCGCTGAGCACGCGGCCCGTGTTGTCTTCCAGTTTATTGCCGCCTACGAGGCGCCCGGCCTCTTGCATCCGCACTCGCCAAGCGACGTACTTGGCGAACACCTCCTGGATCTGCTGCGGGCTCATCTGGTGGAAGATCGCAGGGTCGTCGCGAAGAATGAGAAGGTATTGATGCATGTTTGTATCCACGTGTGTGTCTCCACAATATAAACGAACGGGGAGCGCGGAATTCGACAGCGGGCTTGGTAGAATAGGTCGACGGCGCCCGTGTGAGTCCCCCCACATCCCCTTTACGTCAGTTTCTGGAGAAGTTTGCCGCCGGCGCGGAGACGCTCTACGCGGAAACGCGCGATCAGGCGCGCCGTGAGATTGCTGCGGAACTTAATCAGGCTGTGCGGCGGCTTCGCCAATCGACTGGCCTCGAGGAACTCGCGGCGACTCTTGCCGATACCGCGGCGCGGTTTGCCGGCGGCGCCGAGGTGTTCCTGATCTCGGATGGCATGGCGAAATCGGAGAAGATGGAGCTGGAAATACCGCTTGCCTCCGCGGCCGCGCTGGCCGGCGCGGTGGAGAGCCGCGATCCGGTCACCGCGCTCACCACCGCGCGGGAAGTCTCGGCGGCGCTGGTGGAACGGCTGAAACATTCACCCGACGCGCGCGCACACATTTATCCCCTCGTGGTCAAAGACGGCGTCCCCGCGCTGCTCTACGCATGGGGTGGACCGCAGCGCGCGGCGCACGGCCCTGCGCTGGAGTTGGTGACGCAGGTGGCGGCGGCGCAGTGGCTTCAATTGCTGCCTCCGCCGCCGTCGATGGAATTGGTGAGCATTGCGCCGTTAGGCCTGGTGAAGGCAGCGTCTTCGTGGGAGTCGCTGGCGCCGGAGGAACAGCGGATTCATCTTCGCGCGCAGCGTTTCGCACGGGTTCAGGCGGCGGAAATGCGGCTGCACGAAGGGCCGGCAGTGCTCACGGGCCGCTCGCGGCGCAACTTGTATGAGGCGCTGCGCGACCACATCGATGCGGCCCGCGAACAATTCCAGAGGGATTTCTTCGCGCGCTGTCCAAGCATGGTGGATTATCTCCATGTGGAACTGGTGCGCACGCTGGCTAACGACGATGCGGAACTTCTGGGCGAAAATTATCCCGGTCCGATGGTTTAGCCGCTTGCGGCAGAAGGCCGGGACACCGCTAGTAGGGCTGTTAGTAGGGCGGACCCCCTGGTCCGCGGCCGACGCCCCCGTCGGCCTCTCGGGGATTTAATGAGGCTGATTTTGTCGGGCGAGGAGCGGGTCCGGGGGGACCCGCGCGGACCAGGGGGTCCGCCCTACGATTTGCTCAGAATTTCGGTGGTCTCAGCGATTCTCGCTCTCGCGCTGGCCGCCGCTGCGTTGCTGCATGCGGCGGCCACCGGCGATCTCAAATCGCTGGTCCGCGCCTATCGTGCGGACCCTACGCCGGCCGGCCGCGCAGCCGTGGAATCCTACGCGGCGGCGCACCCCGATGAAGACGCGCTGGCGCGCCTGGCGCTGGGCGTGGTCTCGTATGAGCAGAAGGATTACGCCGCCGCCATCGCCGCGCTGCAGCCGCTGCCCGCCAAGTTGCCGCAGATTGCCGACTACGCCGCGTTTTATCTGGCCGCGGCGCGCGTGGAATCGAACGATTTCGGTGGCGTGGCGCAAGACCTCGGCCCGTCGCACGCGGGCGAAGCGCGCTCGCCACTCGCGGGGAAAGCGTGGCTGCTGGAAGCGCGCGCGCTGCAATCGACCGCCGCGGCCGATGCGGTCAAGACCCTGCGCGAGCACTACACTCAATTGCCGCAGCCGGATGGAGCGCTGGTGCTGGCCGATTCCTACCAGGCCGCCAACGATCTGGCCAACGCGAGCGACTTCTACCGCCGCGTCTATATTCAATACCCCAACAGCGATGCGGCTGCCACGGCGGAGGCTGCGCTACTCGCGCTCAAAGACGCGATGGGCGCGGCTTTTCCCGCGCCGCTGCCACAGCAACTGCTGCGCCGGGCCGATCGTCTGCTGGAGCTGCACGCTTATGCGCAGGCGCGCACAGAGTACGAAGCGGCGCTCGATCAATTGGCTGGCTTTGAGCGCGACACGGCGCGGGTCCGCATGGGCGCCGCCGATTATTTGAACGGCAAGGCGGCCGCGGCATACTCCTACCTGGCCGCCCTCGATTTGCCGGAATCCGCGGGCCGATCGGAAGCGGATGCGGAGCGCCTTTACTACATGGGGGAGTGCGCCCATCGCCTGAACAACGACGATGGAGCGGCCGCCGCCTTACGGCATCTCGGCGAGAAGCATCCCAAGTCGCCGTGGCGGTTGAGAGCGCTTATTTCGCAGGCCAATCGGTTTCTGGTGGCGAACCGGGTCGAAGATTATCTGCCGCTCTATAAGGCGGTTTACGAGGGCTTTCCGGCTGACCCCGCCGCGGCCACGAGCCATTGGAAAGTGGCCTTCCACGCGTATCTGCACGATCGAGGCGATGCCGGGCGGCTGCTGCAAGAGCACCTGGAGAGCTATCCGGCGCACGGCACGGCCGGCGCCGCGCTCTATTTTCTGGGCCGAGTTCACGAGCGCGGGAACAATATCGCCGCCGCCCGCGCCTGCTACCAACGCCTGGCTGAGGGATTCCAGAACGGCTATTACGCCATGCTGGCGCGCGGCCGGCTGCGCGCGCCCGAGCTGCAGAAACCCGGCGCCGCGGATGAGACCGTAAAATTTCTTGAGGCGTTGAAGACTCCGCAGCCTAATCCCATTCCCACCGAAAGTACGCATGCCACGGCTCTGCGCATCGAGCGCTCACGGCTGCTGCGCGGCGCGGGTCTGACGGACCTGGCAGATGCCGAACTGCGCTATGCCGCCCGCACGGATGCGCAACCCGCGCTGGTCGCGATGGAGATGGCCGGCGCCGATACCGCCGACGCGGTTCCTTATCTGGGCGTGAAAGCGATGAAGGCGCTTGTGCCCGACTATCTCAACCTCCCGGTGCCCGATGCCCCGCGCGAATTCTGGCAGTATCTTTTTCCCATGCCCTATCGCCCCGAGCTGGTGGCCGACGCGCAGGCCCACAACCTGGACCCCAATCTGGTCGCGGGTCTGATCCGCCAGGAATCCGAATTCAATCCCGATGCCGTTTCGCCCGCCAACGCCGATGGATTGATGCAAGTGCGCCCCGGCACCGGCGCCCAGTTCGCGCGCGCGGCCGGCATCCAGGGTTTCACTTCGCGCATGCTATTTCAGCCGGAGGTGAATTTGAAGCTTGGGACCGCCATCTTCCGTTCCATGCTAGACAAGAACGGCGGCAGCGTGGAGCAGACGCTGGCGGCGTACAATGCCGGACCGAACCGCGCGGCTGAATGGATCACGTGGAATAAATATCGCGAGCCGGCTGAATTTGTCGAATCGATTCCCTTCACCGAGACGCGCGATTATGTGCAGGCGGTGATTCGGAATGCGGAGATGTACCGGCGGCTGTACCCCTAAAACCAAACCGTGGCGCACGCACTCCTGCGTGCAGCGTTCACAATCATGTGAACGCGATATGTTTCCGTGACATCGAAGCTGACCGAACCGCGCCTGCCCCACTAAGGACGCCGTGAGGGCAATATGCGAAACTTCCGGCGGCCTTCGATGCAATACGTTTGGAAATCGGAGTGATCCACCGTCAGAATGGTCGAAATGGATTCGCGGCGGGCCAGATACACCAGGGTCGCGTCGGCGAAATCCATCGGGCGGTCCCAGTAGCGCGACATTAAAGCGTGAACTTCGGGGAGCTCGCCGCCCGGGATGGCGCCGAGCATGAGCGCCCCGGAGCGAATGAACGCCCAGGCCGCTTCCATGTCCCGCCGGCTGTCGCCCACCAGGTGAAATAGCTCGGTCAAGACGGCGGACGATGTCAGCAAGGGGAGGCGCAGACCCTCAAATGCCTCCACGCAAAGGGCGTGCCAACGGTCATGGGAATCGAGCAGCGCAAGTATGGCGCCGGTGTCGATCAGACAATTAAGCGCCATGTCTCCGGGCCAGGCGCTCGCGAACAAGAGACCGGGCAGACTCCGCGCGGAGGGGATTTACGCCCGCTATCCTGCCGATCGACTTGCGGGCTTGCGCATGCAGCCGAAGTTGCTCGGCATCGTCACTAGTCCCTTGGGCAGAATCTTTTTGGAGCAACTGGCGGGCGCCACGATCCAGTAGAGCGGCAATGCTGACTTTTTCACGGCGCGCTTCCGATTCCAAGGCCTCTTTCAAATCGCGCGACAGGCGCAAAGTATAGACTTCGGTCTTCATGCATTACAGTGTACTACATTTCCGGCGGCAAGAGAATTTCGCCCCAAGCCACCTGGTACGCTTCTACGTGGCCGAACACATCCTTACCAGCCCGTACGAATACGCGCATGTTGGTCTTGAGTTCGGCGGCCGCCACAGTTTCGCCATCCGCCACGAATCGCGTGTCGCGCCGCAGCAGAAGGGTCTGCTCGCCCGCGTTGCGCGTGCGCAGCACCAGCCGTCCATCGCTCAGGCGCGATACCACGCCGGAGAACGTCATGTCGCCTCGAGGAGAGAGCGGTTCGGTGGAAACGCGAAGCCCTGGGGTGAGTCCCAGAGTGAGTAATGGGTCAAGCCTCGAGCCCGGCCGGGTCGCCGCGTGCGGCGGCGGAGCGGGATCGATCACATGGATTGTGCGCGCGTATCTCAACAGCGAGCCGGCAAGCGGATCGGAAAGAACCTCCACCTTTTCGCCGGGCCGCAGGCGGGGAACGTCGATCGGCCTGTCTTCGCGCTCCACAAAAGTCTTGGCGTCGAAGCGGTAGCGGACCACCTGGTTGCCGTCCGCGCGCACGCTAAATTCGCCGCCATCCGTCGGCGCGTCGCGCTCCAGAAGAACGCCGCGCAGCTGTCCCGCATTTTGCGGCGGAATCTGCGCCGCGGAGATCAGCGCTGAAACCAGCAGCACGCCAGCCAACCGCACGTTCCGAGTATAGCGCCGGGAACTCCGGGCCGCCGATGTTATGCGCAAATGCGCCGTCACTTATTTGGGAGCCGCACGTCGCTCTAAAGAGATCGCTCCGCTCGCCGATAAGGTCTACATGAGCGCAATCGATGGTGCAAGCAATGACCTGGGGTATCTGACCTACTTTAGTTCGGCAGTCGAACGTTTTAATCAATCCGGCTTGAAGCGGCTGCTCGAAATCAGCCGTCGCAACAACGAGCCGCGCGGCATCACCGGTCTGCTGCTGTACCGCGATGGCCACTTCTTACAGTATCTGGAAGGGCCGCAAGATGCTGTTTCCACGACCTACGCACACATCACGATGGACGGACGCCACCATTCGGCGCGCTTAGTGGGGACGGGGCGGCTGGCAGGGCGCATCTTTCCGGAATGGTGGATGGGCTACCGGAGCCTGGCGGGCATTCGAGCCGCCAACACCGAAGGGTATTCCGAGTGCCTCCAACCAAGCTTCAAGCCATCGGATAGAGCGGACCCGGCCGAGCAACTGGCGGAACTGTTCCGTGACTTGATGGCTCGATTGTAACGATTGCGGTTTCTGCCTTGACGTCCAGGCAAATCTGGCTTACGCTGTTCCCATAGCTGGCTATAGGGGAGTATGCGCAAACACGCCAACGACCGCCTGCAAGGAACCCTTGACCTGCTGGTGCTGAAGACCTTGGCCTCGCAAGGCCGGATGCACGGCTACGCCCTGACTCTTCGAATCGAACAGATCTCCGAAAGCGTTCTTCGGCTGGAAGAAGGCTCCCTCTATCCCGCGCTTCACCGGATGGCGCAGTCGGGCTGGCTGCGAGCCGACTGGGGCGCTTCGGAGAACAACCGCCGCGCGCGTTACTACTCCATCACCGCGGCCGGCCGCAAGCAATTAGCGGAGGAAGAGCGCGGTTGGGCGCAGCTGACGGAGGCCGTAGCTCGCGTGCTGCGTTTCGCTTAAAAAGAGGCTGCCATGAGTTGGCTCAACCGGCTATCGAATCTGTGGCGCGGCGGCAAGCTGAGCGGGGAGCTCGACGAGGAACTGGAATTTCACCTGGAAGCGCGGACCCGCGACAATATCGCCGCCGGCATGGCTCCCGAAGCGGCTCGCCTGGACGCCCGAAGGCGCTTCGGCAATCGGACGCTGGCGAAGGAAAGGACGCACGAGATGGAGATTGTCGTGGCAGATATTGCAGTGTCAATGGAAACGCTTGGCCAGGACCTGCGTTACGCTCTCCGCAGTCTGCGCAAGTCCCGAGGGTTTACCGCGGTGGCCATCCTGGCGATGGCGCTCGGCATTGGAGCGAACACTGCAGTCTTCACGGTGGTGAACGGGGTGCTGCTGCGTCCCCTGCCTTTTCCCGAACCGGGGCGGCTATTTTTGATTTCGTATAAGCCGCAGCGCGGTGGGTTTGATGGGCCGGGCCTCGAGGACCAGCATTACCTCGCTTTTCTGCGCCAGAACCGGGCCTTCGAGCGGGTTGCGACTTTCGGACAAGACTCTGTGGCGCTGACTGGCGCAGGCAGCGCCGTGCGCGTGCCGGCGGCGATGGTAACGTCCAGTTTCTTTCCCGTGCTTCGGGTGAATCCGGCGATTGGCAGAGCATTTTCGCCGGAAGAAGAGAGGCAAGGCGGCGCCGGCGTGGCTCTGATCGGCGACAGGATCTGGCGAAGCCGTTTCGGCGCCGATCCGAACATCCTGGGAAAAACTATCGTGCTCGACGGAATCGGACACACGGTGATCGGCATCATGCCGCGTGGTTTTGCGTTTCCTTACGATGCCGAGTTGTGGTTGCCGCTCGAGGTGCGAGACGAGCTCGCGGTTTGCGTCTCGTTCCATGGCCGCCCGGAGCCTTGCAACTCATTTTTCCGGCCTGCCGTAGGCCGTTTGCGGCCGTCCGTTTCGCGGCAGCAGGCTCAGGCGGAATTGGAAGCCTTCGCGCAGCATTTATCTGGCGCAAGCAGTGAAGACAAGAGCGAGACGATCGCGGAGGTTCTTCCGTTCCAGGACTTGCTGGTGGGAAAGATTCGGAAATCGCTACTGATCTTCATGGGCGCCGTGGTCTTCGTACTGCTGATTGCGTGCGCCAACGTGGCCAACCTGCTGCTGATGAGAGCGACATCGAGGCGCCAGGAGATCGCCGTGCGCACCGCACTGGGAGCGCGCCGGTCGCGGCTGGTCCGCCAGTTGCTGACCGAAAGTACGCTGGTGTCGCTGGGTGGCGCGGCTGCCGGACTGCTATTAGCGATATTGGGCGTGCCAGCTTTACTCGCGCTTGCGCCCGCCGGCAGAGTTCCTCGCATGGAAGAAATTCACATCGATGGCTGGGTGCTGGCGTTCGCGCTTGGCCTGGGGGCATTCACCGGGATTCTGTTTGGCCTGGTTCCGGCGTTTCAGGCAACCGGACGCGAGTTGCGCGACTATCTGAGTCAGAGCGGCCGCACCGTCACCAGCGGGCGCGAATGGCTTCGGAGCGCCTTGGTGGTCGCGGAGATCGCGTTGGCGCTGGTGTTACTCACCGGAGCCGGCCTGATGCTGAAAAGCTTCTTGCGGATGCGCGCCGTGAATCCCGGTTTCCGCCCGGAGAATATTCTAACGATGACTGTGGATCTTCCAGAGTCCAGCTATCCCACCACCACCGCCATGCAAGCATTTCACACACGTACTCTGACGAAGCTTTCCAACCTGCCCGGCGTACTCTCGGCAGGCGCTGTGAACTGGCTTCCTCTGGGCGACGCGTTAATACGGGGAGACTTCCATCTGGAAGGTGGCCGTCGTCTGCCGCCGGGTTACATTGTCGATAAGCCTGCGGTAAGTCCGGACTACTTCCATGTTATCGGAATCCGGCTATTGAGCGGCAGGGGCTTTAGCGATCGGGACAATAGTGACGCCCCGGGCGTGGCATTGATCAGCGAGTTCGTCGCGCGAACTCTCTGGCCCAACGAGAATCCGCTGGGAAAGCGCATCACTCTGGAAGAAGATCCTAAGCCGCAGGATTGGCTTACGGTTGTCGGCGTAGTCGATGACGTCAACCAGCAGAGCCTGACGGAGCATCGGCATCCGGCCATCTATCAGCCCTATCAACAGGTGCGCAGACCGTTCTTTCTGAGCCACATGACTTTCGCAGTTCGCACGGCCGCGAATATGCAGGGCCTTGCAGCCGCCATGCGCAGAGTGCTCCAGGAAGTGGATCGGAACCAGCCTGTGGAATCGATCGCCGCCATGACCGATCTGCTCGACGCCACGACGGCGGAGCCCTGGTTCCAGGCACGCCTGATTTCGGTGTTCTCGATACTCGCGCTTCTCTTATCGGCGATCGGCATTTACGGAGTGCTGGCTTACGCAGTTACAGAGCGCACGCGCGAGATAGGAATTCGGATGGCGCTGGGCGCGGAGAAAAGCGACATCACTCACATGGTCCTGAGGCGCAGTCTGCTGCTGGCGGCGGCCGGCGTCGCCCTCGGTGTTGCAGGCGCTCTCACAGTGACTCGCGTCCTCGCCAGGTTCTTGTTCGACGTCAAGCCCACCGACCCCGCCACGTTGGCGATGGTAGCCGCGGTGCTGGTGACTGTCGCGCTCTTTGCCGGTTTGCTGCCGGCCCGACGGGCGACTAGAGTCGATCCCCTGGTGGCTTTAAGGTGGGAATAGCTGTTAATTTCAGACTGACAGTCGCAAACGCGCACACGTTAGAATATGCTCGCTTTGTGATTGTCTTGCTTCCAGCCGCAATCATCCGAGGTCCAAGTGTTATCCCGCAACTCTCGAAAACTAATGCAGCCGACCCCACAACGTCAGACAAGCTCAGCATTGCCGCTATTTCCGTAGCGGCGTTCCGGCCGCTTTCGCATGCGGCTTGCCCCAGAAAATAAACGTACCGAGTTTGGTCGAGGTGACGATGTCCATGGCGCCGTCTTTGTTCAGATCTACCGCCAGCACATCGGAACCGGCGCCAGACCAATTGTGGATCAGCTCCGGAACAAACTCCGCACCCCCAGACGCTTTCGGATTGCGAACGGTCTTGTATACATAGAGGACAGCCGGTCCGTAAGGATCGGGATCCAGGTAACTATCTTTGTGAGCCCAAAAGCGCTTGCCCACGATGAAATCGGGTATCCCGTCGCCATCGACGTCGGCGAAGGTCGAGCCGTGCGGTTCGCTGAAGGTCACGCCGCCGGCATTCTTGGTCGAGGAATCATCCATGATCATGTGCTCCACGAACGAAATCTTGCCGGCCGCATCGCGTTTCTGCTCGAACCATGCCAGTCCATAGCCATGTGCGTTGAGTACGGTCACTACATCGTTCAACCCGTCGCCGTTCACGTCATAGACGGCCATTACGCTGCCACCGGGGGCAGTTCGGCTGAACCTGGAGAACGCCTGCGGATGATATGTCCACGGCTCTTGATTGCTGCCGGCCGGAGGATGCTCCCACCATCCGTAGGCGTTGACGATATCCATCCGTCCATCGCCATTGATATCGCCCACTCCGATGCCGTGGGCTGTTCCGAAGCCTCTTTCGGAAATCGTATGCACGGTCCACGGACCAGTCGGATTGGCGGGATCGGGCTTCGCATAACGGACGAACCCCTCAGCCATATATACCAACGCGGGTTTGCCATCGCCATCCACATCTCTCAGGACGGCAATTTCACTTTGGAAAGCCGGCACAACCAGGTACTTATCCCAACGGCGCGACTCGCCTTTAGGATTGACATACAGCCAGACCCCAACATCGCCGCCAGGTCCTCCGTCGTTCGAAAAACTGGCGGTTATCACATCGGGCCATCCATCGCCCGTGAAGTCGCCGGCAAACGTCATCCAGCAGTCCGTCGTAAATTCGGTTCCTGGATTACGAACCACCGCGGGATAGATTTCTCTTCTCTTGGTGTAGTCGGGCCCGTAATAGATGTATGGACCAGCCACCACATCCAGGATGCCATCGTGATTGAAGTCGGCTGCCGCGGCGCCCCAAGCATAGTAAAACGGACTCAAACGTTGTATCCGGAAGTTGTTGGAGACTTGCTCGCGGGGAGTTTCCCTCACCCCGAGATCCTTATAGGAAACATCCTTAAACTTCACTTCTCCGGCGCCGCCTGCGTACAAAGCCACCGGCCCGTACTTACCATCCTCATCCTCCGCCACGCCGCTGCTTTCGCCCCCGTTGTTGAGAATCGTGTGGACCATGTTAGCGTCGAGCGAGATCTCGACTTGATTCCAGTCGTCCGTGCGAAAGTCGGTTGAGGGGCGGGTGAAGGGGAGAGTCGGGCCTGCCGCCGCGGCTCCACGGCCTCTTCCGACGGCGCCGCGGCCGCCACGACCTGGCGCATTCGGGTCCGGCGGGGTCGCGATTCGCGTCATTCCGCCGAAAGCCCTAAGCTTCTCGCGTGTGAGCTCCTTACCCTCGGCATCGAGCGTGATCCGGTACGGCGCTACGTCGCCCGCGGTGAGTGAGACGAAGATTCCCTTCATGCCTTGAGGGGTCTTTTCGGCGCGCAACAGAACGCCGGTCTTGCAACCCTCGGCGCAGCGGAATGAAGCGTAGAACCCGGCATCCTGATAGGAATGATCCAGCACGAGCCAACCGCCCTGGCCCCCCGGCTTGACCGTTCCGGAGATCTCGCCGTCCTGCGCCTTCCAAGCCGCCTGCCCGAGGACGTGCCACCCGGTCAAGCTCGAACCTTTGACGGTTGCGTCCGGCTTAAACGATGGACCTACGCCGAAGAGCGGGGCCAACAGAAGCAGCGATGCGGCCGACGTTGCCGCGATCGGATACGCGCGTTTCGAAGACATCGGCTTCCCTTTCTTGCGCGCTGAGGATGGCGGCTCGCCGAAACGGCGGATACGCCGCAGCATCGTCAATGCACACTGCGCAACGTGCATTGTACTACGAAAACTAGAAAGGCAACGGGCGGAGCACCGAAGCCTTGCGCACTGCGAGCGTCGCTTCCATATATACTCTCTACAGGAGAGCCCGGCTAACGAACCCGATAGTACTGCGCTGGGTCCCAGCGACGGACGCCGTCCGCGGTAGAGAGTGAAGCGATCGGCAAAAAAACTGGAACACATGAATTTGCAGCGGCAGGCTTTCGGTGGATAACTTCGCCACGCGCGTGGTGGTGATCGGCGGAACGGGGCACATCGGTACATTCCTGACGCCGCGTCTGGTCGAGGCCGGCTACGTGGTGATCAATGTCAGCCGATCGCTGCGCAAGCCTTATCTGCCGCACGGGGCATGGGAGAAGGTGGAGCAGGCGACCTTGGACCGCGCCGCGGAGGAGGCTTCCGGTACATTCGGCCGACGGATTCTGGAGTTCCAGCCGGACGCGGTGATCGATCTCACCTGTTACACCCTGGATAGCGCCCGCGCACTGGTGGAGGCGTTGCGCGGACGCGTGGGTCACTTTCTCCACTGTGGAACAATCTGGGTCCACGGTCCGAGTATCGAAGTGCCCGTCACCGAGGAACAGCCGCGCCGCCCGTTGGGCGATTATGGCTGCCGCAAGGCGGCGATTGAAGCCTATCTGCTTATGGAAGCGCGGCTCAATGGTTTTCCGGCGACTATCCTTCACCCCGGCCATCTGGTGGGGCCCGGATGGGTTCCCTTAAACCCCGCGGCGAATTTCAACCCGCAGATCTTCGCCGATTTAGCCAAGGGCAGGGAAGTCAGTCTGCCGAACCTTGGCAGAGAGACCGTTCATCACGTCCACGCGGACGATGTGGCGCAGGCGTTCGTAAAGAGTCTGGCGAATCGGGGCGCCGCAGTGGGAGAGAGCTTTCACGTTGTGTCGCCCGCCGCACTCAGTCTTGGTGGATATGCCGAGTCTCTCGCGGCCTGGTTCGGACAAAAAGCGCGGCTGCGATTTCTACCCTGGGATGACTGGCGCAAATCGGTTTCCGAAAAGGAAGCGCAGGTGACATGGGACCACATCGCCCGTTCGCCCAGTTGCAGCATTCGCAAGGCGCAGCGGCTGCTCGACTACCAGCCGCGCTACCGCTCGCTCGAAGCGGTCCGGGAATCGCTCGCGGATCTGATCGCCAGGGGCGTCATGGAAATCTGAAAATTGAGAGCCGCTTCAGTCGGGGAAATCGACTTCTTCATAAAACTTGTAGTTGTCGAGGTTCGTGGATGGAGCGAAGAAGCACACTACCTTCATCTCCTCAATGCCCGTGTTGTGGAGCATGTGAACCGCGCCCTGCGGAAACACGACCGCGGAACCCTCCCGGACAGGCGCGATTTCACCTGCGACCAACACTCGTCCCGATCCGCGGATGATGTAAATCACTTCTTCGCCATGGGGATGGCTGTGCGCCGGACGGACTTTTTCTCCGGGCGCCACGCGAATCACGCACGTGGAACAGTGCGCGGCATGCAGACGGTCGTCGCCTACCAGCCAACGGAGATGCCGCCCGGGCAGATCCAACTCCTCCACTTCCGCTTCATGCAAAACAGGAACGCTCATATCGATCTCCTCAGGATTTCGGGCGCAGCTAATTTACGGCGAGGGAAGAAGCAGCGCCTCCGCGGACTGCCCGCTCCGTGACCGTTCGGGCGAGTTGCGAGGACGACAATCCGAACGCAGCCACCAGTTCCTCGTAGGTTCCGGAATGGATGAACCGGGGGCGGCCTTCGGCGTCCAGAGTGTTGACGGTGACCACCCGCCCCAGATCCCCTCCGCCGATTTTCTTGCGATGGCGGTACAAAACCTTCAGAAAGTTCTGCCAGATGTATCCGTTGTTCTGCTCCGCGAAAATAATCAGCTTTCCCGAATCGAACAACTCCAGCAGCAGCTCGTCGTCGATGGAGGGCATGTCGACCACGCCGACGCTGATACCCTCCCTGGCGCACAGCCCTTCCGCGGCGAGGGCTT
>JBEKNN010000171.1:0-20249 GCA_049522755.1 Bryobacteraceae bacterium
CAGGGAGCACATGGCGGTGGACTTTTTCGGAGTGTACGGCGCTGGAACTCTTTCGGTACGCCTCCAGCCTGTCGTCAAGGACTGTCCGGTTCCGAACGCGGAATTGAAATTTCGGACATCAAGCTGACCTTTGCGGGCCGCAAATCGCTTGGTATCGGCGGCCGTTAGCCGCTCCGGCGGTGGCCCGTCATCTGCTCTCTCTGGCGCCTATGTGGACCACGCTGCGGCAGCTCCAGCTCGGGGTGCGGATGCTGCGCAAGAACCCCGGCTTTACTTTTGTGGCGGTGCTCTCGCTCGCCCTGGGGATCGGCGCGAATACCGCGATCTTCCAGATTCTCGAAACCGTACGTCTGCGCAGCATTCCGGTGAAAGATCCGCAGCAGCTTGCCTTGGTGCAACTCGCGGACAGAACCGGATGGAGGGGAAATCAGGCCAGCGCGTATCCCGCGCTGAGCAACCCCATCTGGGAGCGATTTCGCGATAGCCAGACCGCGTTTGCCGGATTGCTGGCCTGGTGGAACAACGAGTTCAACCTGGCGCCGGGCGGCGAGGTGCGATTGGCCCGGGGTCTGTTCGTCAACGGCGATTTTTTCCGCGTGCTGGGAGTGCAGCCGATGATGGGCCGCGTCTTCACCGCAGACGACGACCGGCGCGACTGCGGTCTGCCCGGCGCGGTAGTGAGCTACTCGTTCTGGCAGCGCGAAATGGGCGGAGACGCTTCCGCGGTGGGGAGGAAACTGACGCTTAACTACCAGCCGGTGGAAGTCATCGGAGTTACCCCCGCAGGTTTTTTCGGAGTCGAGATCGGACGCTCGTACGATGTCGCAGTGCCGATCTGCTCGCAGGCAGCGCTGTGGACCGAGGGAAGCTGGCTGGATGCGGGCACAGTCTGGTGGCTTACCGTAATAGGCCGGCTGAAGCCGGGCTGGACGCTGGAAAAAACCAACGCACAATTGCAGGTGAGTTCGCCGGGACTGTTTCAGGCGACGCTGCCGGCGAATTATCCATCTATCAATGTGAAGGACTATCTCAGGTTCCGACTGTCGGCGGTTCCCGCTGGAAACGGAGTGTCGTGGCTACGGACCCAGTACGGAGATCCGCTTTTGCTGCTGCTGGCGACAGCGGCGCTGGTCCTGCTGATCGCGTGCGCCAACCTGGCGAACCTGATGCTGGCGCGCGCCACGGCCCGCGAACACGAGATCGCCATCCGGGTGGCCATCGGGGCGTCGCGCGGCAGGCTGATCCGGGAATTAATGGCCGAGAGCGTGCTGCTGACGGCGGCCGGGGGAGCGGCCGGGTTGCTTCTTGCCGGCGTGTTGAGCCAAGTGCTGGTGGCGTTGCTGGGCCCTTCGGGCAGCGGGCTGTTTCTCGATCTGGAACCGAACCGGCGCGTGCTCGCCTTTGCGATGGGGCTGGCGGCGCTGACGTGCATCCTCTTCGGGCTGCTGCCGGCGTTTCGGGCGACGCGCATCGCTCCGGGCGGCGTCATGAAGGCGAGTGGCCGCAGCCTCACGGCCGGCCGCGAACGGTTTGGGCTGCGGCAGGCGCTGGTGGTATCGCAGGTGGCGCTCTCGCTGGTGCTGCTGGTGGGCGCGCTGCTGTTTTCCGGCAGCCTCCGCAATCTGCTGGCAGTGGACGCTGGATTCCAGCGCAGCGGACTGTTGATCGCGGATCTGGATTTCCGGCGATTGACGATTCCTTCGGCCCGCCGGGCGGCTTTCAAGCACGACCTGGTGGAGAGAGTCAGAGCGCTGCCCGGAGTGGATGCGGCGGCCGAAGTGGGGATACTGCCGTTGAGCGGAGGCGGCATCGGTAACAGCGTATGGATGGATGGTTCGGATGGGAGCCGGAAGCTGGAATCGAACTTCGATTGGATCGGCGGCGGCTACCTGAAAACGATCGGCATGAACCTGCTGGCGGGCAGGGATTTTGACGATCACGACCTGCCTCAGTCTCCGAAGGTAGCGATTGTGAACCAGTCGTTCGCGCGCAGGCTCGGTCTGGGCGCGGACCCGGTGGGCAAGAGGTTTCGCAGAGAGGCGACGCCTTCAGAACCTGAAACCATCTTTGAGGTGATCGGGCTGGTCAAGGACACAAAGTATTACAGCCTGCGCGAGGAATTCCTGCCGATCGCATTCCTTTCGATGGCGCAGGACCGGCAGCCCGACTCGGATGCGCAAGTCCTGATCCATTCCACTTCGCCATTGGCCGACCTGACGGCGCGGATGCGGAACCTCGCCACGGTGATCCATCCGGCGATGACCATCGATTTTCGAAGGTTCGACACGACAATTGAGGAAGGACTGCTGCGCGAGCGCCTGATGGCGACATTATCGGGCTTCTTCGGATTTCTGGCGGCGCTGATCGCTTCGGTGGGGCTCTACGGCGTAATGTCGTACCTGGTGGCGCGGCGGACGAACGAGATTGGAATCCGCATGGCGCTGGGCGCGAGCGGGCGCGACGTTCTGGCGCTGATCATGAGGCAAGCCGCAACCCTGCTGGGAATCGGGCTCGCGGCCGGCACGGTGATGGCATTGGCCGCAGCGCAGGCGGCGCGTTCCATGCTTTTCGGGCTGAAGCCATACGACGCCGCAACCCTTGGCGCGGCCGGCGCTGTGCTGGCGGCGGTAACAGTGGTGGCTAGTTATGTGCCCGCACGACGCGCAGCGCGGCTGGAACCGGTGACTGCGCTCCGGGAGGAGTGAGCGATCGCTGACGAGTAGAGTGGGACGGGCAGCGCCTTAAAGAAGTCCCACGAACGGGCTTGTGTACACCAGGCATGCTCGTGGGACAGCCGCCTGCAACTCTGCCTGCAACTCTTCGCAGTCCCGAGGATCGAGAAGCTGCCATGTTTCCAGCATGTCGAGCAGCGACCACCCAAACAGATCGGCTGCAGTGATGAGTTTGAGCATCCGATCCCATTCATCGCGAAGGTGCAGGAACGACAGTTCGCGCACACTTTCGAATCCAGGACTGGTTCCAACCCGATGAGGAGTGCCGGCGATCTTGGCGCACACGGCGGCGACGACCTCGCCGCGCTGCTGTGGATCGATGAAAAAGAGGGGCGGACAATCGCTCGCTCCGAAAAATGCTCGAGCGTGCGGCCAACTGATGCGACTGGGCGCGTAGCTTTCGCCTCCGGCGAGCTGCCCGAGGCAACAGAATTCTTCGGTTAGAAACCGGCGCATGCCGGTTCGGAACTCGCGTCCATGGCGTAGTGGAGGCAGGGTCAACCCGACGAGGGCGCGTCCGCTTTCGCGACGTGACGGAAAGGCCGAACCGGGGCCCGTCAGTCCGCCGGAGCTCGATGGTTCGATGGGAATGACTTGCACATACGGGCGCTGCCGCCGCATGTGGACGATCTCTGCGACGCGCTGCATCAGGTCTGCCGGCAGGTGCGTGCCGATCAAATCGATAGAGACGACGCTTGCCCGAAGTACAGCCAGGGCCAATTGGACGTCTTCACTGGTAATCCTTTCGAGAGACTCTTCGGTGCCAAGCATGTCGTATTTCATTGGGCGATCCGGATACAAGCTTCCCAGTAACTGGATGGCTTCGAGACGCTCCAGATCGCCGCTGCGATCTGTGATTTCGGCGTGGATGTCGGAACGGACACGCTTCAGGAATGCATCGTCAAGTTCGGCGGCGGGCGGTGAAGCCTGGACGACGTCCCACAGGCCTTTAACCAGGGCAACGGCGCTATCGAGCCGATCCGCGACGGGCAGTTCTACGCCTGTGACGTACCAGAGCGTCTGGTTGTGAGTGACTACCGCGTTGGGCGAAGAATAGAATCTCTGCTCGATCGGGATCAGGCGGGAATGAAGATTGCTCCAGAACACCAGGTGTTCCAGGAAATGAGCGGTTCCCACGGGGAATGTGCGCCGGGCGCACGCACCGTCCGTGGCCGAGAGATGCGCTCCGCCAAAACCGATCACAACAAAGACGGACAGCCAGCGGTGCTTCTGCCAGTCGAAATCCGTGGATGAGATTCGGATGGCCGGCAGCCCCGACTCGGGCGGAGGCTCCAGGCACTCGACTCGCAGGGCCCCAAAATTACGCGAGACAACCTGTGACACGCGATTAATCTCTAGACAAAGAAAGATTTATTTGTGCGGCCGTCTTCCTTGAAGAAGAGTCCCAGCGTGCCGGCCAAGGCGACCACCGCTGCGGCCACCTTGACCAGTGCAGCTATGGCGATGGGCCCTTTTACGTACGGGCTGTCCAGGACGTCTTTTACGGTCTGCACGGTCGTCGGTTTCTTGAGTTCCTCGGTGAGTGCAAAGGCTTCTGCGCGCATTGTATGGTAGTGCAGCAGCAGGTTGATTTCCCGCTCTTTCGGCAGCATCAGATTCCACGAATCCTCGTCCACTAACGGCGGCTCGATTCGTCCTTCTGCAATGTCCTTCGCCAGCGCCAGATACTCGTCTTCGCGCTTTGCGTCCTGGATCTGCCGGCTGAGAACATCCAGCCGGGAGCCGAGGTACTTCAATCTTTCTCTCTTGGTGTTCACGAATTCCTCTCCAGATTATTATGCTCGATTTGGGCTAACGATTCGCCCGGCCGCCGAACGCGACATCATGGCCCGGATGGAATCTTGGCTACACTATCCTCATGACCCGACACTTCTTTCTGCTTTTCGCGTTGCTGGCTGCCTGCGCCATGGGGCAGAACCGCGTCTACGAACTTCGCACGTACCACTGCTACCCCGGTAAGCTGGAAGCTCTCAAAGCCCGCTTCCGCGACCACACTATAGAAATCTTCAAGCGCCACGGCATCGAGAGCATCGGTTACTGGACGCCGCAAGACCCGGAGACTTCCAAGAACACGCTGACCTATCTCATCGTCCACCCCAGCCGCGCCGACGCGGACAAGAATTGGGCCGACTTCCGCAACGATCCGGAATGGAAGAAGGTTTCCGCCGACTCCGAGAAGGATGGCAAAATTGTAATCAAGGTGGATTCCGTGTTCCTCGATCCGACGGATTTTTCTCCCCTCAAATAACGTGGACGCCGCACGCACGGCGCACATGCGCCTGATGGTGGATCAACTTGCCGCGCTCGAGGAGCGCTTGCGCGAGGGCGGCGGAGCCATGCGCATCGAGAAGCAGCATCGCGCGGGAAAGATGACCGCGCGCGAGCGCATCGCGGCGCTGCTCGACCCCGGCGCCTTCTTCCTCGAAATCGGCCTGCTGATCGCCTATGACCGGTACGAAGGTCAAGCCCCGGCCGCGGGCGTGGTCACCGGGCTCGGCCGGATTGAAGGACGCCCCGCGGTGGTGGTGGCCAACGACGCCACGGTCAAGGCCGGCGCGTGGTGGCCCGAGACCATCACCAAGATTCTGCGCGCGCAGGAAATCGCCATGCGCAACAAGCTGCCCATTGTTTACCTGGTGGATTCCGCGGGCGTGAACCTTCCCTATCAGGACGGCATTTTTCCGGGCCAGTACGGCGCGGGCAGAATCTTCTACTACAACTCGATCATGCGGCGCCGCCTGCGCATTCCGCAGATCGCGGCCGTGATGGGCCCGTGCATCGCGGGCGGCGCGTATCTGCCCGCGCTGAGCGACGTGATCATCATGGTGGAGGGCGTGAGCTTCATGGGGCTGGGCGGCCCCAACCTGGTGAAAGGCGCCACCGGGCAGGTGATCGAATCGGAGCCGCTGGGCGGGGCGCAGATGCACACGGCGGTCAGCGGCGTGGCGCACTACATGGCTAAAGACGATGCCGATTGCCTGGCGCGCATTCGCCAGCGCGTCCGCCAGTTGCCGGAACCCGCGCCGGCGCCGCCGGATGGCGATCACCCTGCGCACAACCCTCTACGCAATCCAGCCGAGCTGCATAGCGTGCTGCCCTCGGACCATCGCTTGCCTTACGAGGTGGAGGACGTGATCCTTCGCATCTTCGATGCGCAGGATTACGTGGAGTTCCAGCCCGAATATGCGCCGGAATTTCTCTGCGCCGATGCGCGCCTGTGCGGGCGGCCGGTGGCCATCATCGCCAACCGCCGCGGATTCCTGAAAGCCGAAGGGCGCCCGCGCATCGGCGGCATTGTCTACGCGGAAAGCGCGCGCAAGGTGGCGTACTTCGTCGAAACCGCCGAGCGCCTGCGCCACCCGCTGATGTATTTGCAGGACGTCTCCGGCTTCATGGTGGGCCCGGAAGCCGAGCGGGCGGGCATTATCCGCGCGGGGGCCGAGATGGTGGAGACGATGTCCTGCGCCACCGTGCCCAAGATTGTACTGACGCTCAACCACGCCAGCGGAGCCGGGTATTACGCCATGGCCGGGCAGGGCTTCGACCCCAACTTCATCTTCAGCTGGCCCACGGCGCGCATCGGCGTGATGGAAGGCGAATCGGCCGTGCAGGCGCTCTTCGCGGTGGAGATCGAAAAGCACAAAGGCGGTCCGATGCCGCAGGAGCTGCAGGATTCCATCGCCAAGACGCGCGCCGATTACGAGCGCTGGCTGGACGCCAAATACGCCGCCGCGCGCGGCCACTGCGATGGCGTCATCGACCCGCTCACGTCCCGCCAGGTTCTCAGTTTCGCGCTGGAGTGCAGCGGTGGCGCCTCGGAGCGCTTGTGATTAATCGATTGCGCCGTGGCGCGAGGACTCGCGCTGGCAGCGTTCCCACTCACGGGGACGCCCCGAGAACGCGTTCACACGAGTGTGAACGCTGCAAGCACGAGTGCTTGCGCCACACCTCCGGGCTGGAGTCTTACGAATGATCCGCATCGCCAACAGCCAGCCCGGCAGCGCCGGCGGTCTTGCCGCCGGTGCCCTGGAGGTCCGTCAATGATCCGCATCGCCAACGGGCAGGGCTTCTGGGGCGACTGGCTGGAAGCGCCGGTGCGCCTCGTGGAGCAGGGGCCCATCGACTATCTGGCGCTCGACTATCTGGCCGAGATCACCATGTCGATCCTGCAGAAGCAGAAGCAGGCCGACTCCAACTTGGGCTACGCCCGCGATTTTCCGCCACTGATTGCGCGCATCGCCGGCCACATCCGAGAACGCGGCGTGCGCGTGATCGCCAATGCCGGCGGCGTGAATCCGATCGCCTGCGCGCGTGAAGTGGTGCGGCAGGCGCCGGGACTGAAAGTAGCCGTGGTGCTGGGCGACGACGTCTATCCGCGCCTTGACGAATTCCTCGCCAAGGGCTACCAGATGCGCGACATGGATACCGGCGAGGCCATCGGCGCCATCCGCGGCCGGATACAGAGCGCGAATGTTTACATCGGGGCGTTCCCATTGGCCGAGGCGCTGGCGACTGGCGCGCATGTGGTGGTGGCCGGCCGGTCGACCGATACCGCGCTCACACTGGCGCCGATGGTCCACCGGTTTGGCTGGCAGCCCGACGAGTATGACAAGCTCGCCGCGGGAACTATCGCCGGGCATATCATCGAATGCGGCGCGCAGTGTACCGGCGGCAACTGCCAGGTGGATTGGCAGAGCATCCCCAATATGGCGGACATCGGCTACCCCATTGTGGAAGCCGAGGCGGACGGAACGTTTGTGGTAACGAAGCACGCCGGGGCCGGCGGCCGCGTCACTACCCACAGCGTCAAGGAGCAACTGCTTTACGAACTGGGCGACCCGCAGAATTACATCACGCCCGATTGCGTGGCCGATTTCACCAGCATCCGGCTCGCCGCGGACGGCCCGGATCGCGTGCGCGTCACCGGCATCCGCGGCGGCGCGCGGCCGCCTTCGCTCAAGCTATCCATCAGTTACTCGAATGGATGGAAAGCTATCGGCACGCTGGTTTATTCGTGGCCGCAAGCCCTGGAGAAAGCGCGCGCGGCGGACCGGATTGTGCGCGAGCGGCTGGAGCGCCTCGGGCTGCGATTCGACGAGATCTACACCGAGTATTTCGGCGTGAATGCGTGCCATGGGCCGGCGGCGCCGCCGAATCCGGACCCGCCGGAGGTACAAATTCGCATCGGCGTGCGCGGCCAGGACAGGAAAGCCTTGGACCGGTTCACGCGGGAGCTGATTCCGCTAGTACTCAACGGGCCGCCGGGGGCTACCGGTTTCGGCGAAGGCCGCCCCGCGGTGCGCGAAATCGTGGCATACTGGCCTGCGTTAATCCCGCGCGAGGAGAT
Organism: Bryobacteraceae bacterium; assembly: GCA_049522755.1. GTDB lineage: Bacteria > Acidobacteriota > Terriglobia > Bryobacterales > Bryobacteraceae > PALSA-243. Next base: position 8,101 of record JBEKNN010000171.1, read on the forward strand.
TGTCACGCGGGTGGAAGTTGTGGAGTGAATGCCAGAAAAACCGGAACGCATACATTGGGACCGGGGAGCCAACGCGTGGATTTCCCCGGTGGGGACTGTCCGCCGGGAGGGCAGCCTCTGGACCGGCTACGTCTATCTGAACCAGCGCGCGGGCATGGGCCGCACCGAGACCAAAACGGGCTTCGACACCCCTCTTGCGGCCGCCGCGTGGGTGGAAAATAACGCGGAACACTGAGGCGGCGGTGCGGCTGGCGCCCCCTGGGTAAGCGGAAAGCTGGGGCGGAGTTAGCTGCGGCAAATGGCTCTGCGTAGAAGGAAAGCTGGCGGCATTAGCCGCGGCCAATGCCTTGCGGGATCGACAAGGGATGGCGAGTCTTCGGGCCAACTCATGTAACGATGGCGGCGCGCGCCGAACCTCTCTCCGGAAACTTAAGACCGAAGCGCGTTCACACGAGTGTGAACGCTGCACGCAAAAGTGCGTGCGCCACGAACTACCTCAACCACATCTGCTTCAAACACATCTGCCTCAACCACGATCTGGTTCGGCCGCAATGTTCTACCATCGAATTTGGTCCTGCTGCAAAACGTCTCCAAGCTCTACCGCCTCTATCGCCGTCCCGCCGACCGCCTGCGCGAGCTGCTGCCCGGCGCCGCCTCGCGGCATACCGATTTTTGGGCCCTGCGCGATATCAGCTTCAGCGTCGAAAAGGGCGAGACGCTCAGCGTCGTCGGACCCAACGGCTGCGGCAAGAGCACGCTGCTGCAAATCGTCAGCGGCATTCTGCAGCCCACGTCCGGACGCGTGGTCACCCGCGGCCGCATCGCGGCGCTGCTGGAGCTGGGCGCCGGCTTCAACCCCGAATTCACGGGGCGCGAGAATGTCTACCTCAATGGCGAGATTCTCGGGCTGAGCCGCGCCGAAATCGACCGCGCCATGCCTTCCATCGAAGCCTTCGCCGAGATTGGCGAATTCATGGAGCGCCCGGTAAAGGAGTACTCGAGCGGCATGTATGTGCGCCTCGCCTTCTCCACCGCCATCCATGTCGATCCCGAAATTCTCATCGTCGATGAAGCCCTGGCCGTGGGCGATGCCGTCTTCGCCAATCGCTGCGTGCGCAAGTTTCAGGAGCTGCGCGAGCGCAAGATCACGGTGCTCTTCGTTTCCCACGATCTCGGCCTGGTGAAACAGCTCTCGGACCGCGCCATCCTGCTGCTTCACGGACGGATGGAAGCGGAGGGCAAACCCAGCGACGTTATCAACCGCTATATCGGCCTGGTGCTGGCCCGGGAGCCTCGCGAACAGAAGACGGAGCGCTTGCGTTCCAGCTTCCGCCACGGCGACGGCGCGAGCGAGATATTGAGCGTGGCCCTGCTGAACGCGCGCGGCGAGCCGGCCGAGAGCGTGGCCAGCGGCGAGCCGGTCACGGTGCGCGTGCGCTCGCGTTTCCATCAAGCCACTGCGGACCCCATGACCGGCATTCTGATCCGCACGCGCATCGGCATGGACGTTTACGGTACGAACACGCGCATCGAGCACGCGCCGCTGGGCGATTTCCAACCGGGCGACGAGTTGGAGGTGGATTTCCGGATAGAGTGCTGGCTGACGCCGCAGAGTTACACGCTGACCGTGGCCACGCAGAACGCCGATGGATCGAGCCACGACTGGCTGGACGACGCCATCGCATTCGACGTGGTGGACACGCGCGTCGCCGCCGGCGTGGCGAACCTGAGGGCTAAAGTGGAATGGCGCGTATCGCGATAAAGGTGCATCCGCGCGCGAAGCGGACGGCCATTACGGGGCATTTGGGCGAGGCTTATAAGTTGGATCTCAAGGCGTCGCCGGTGGATGGCCAGGCGAATGAGGAGTGCGTGAGGTTTTTCGCGGAACTGGCGGGTGTGCCGCGGAGCTCGGTCCGCATTGTGCAGGGCGCGACGGGACGGATGAAAGTGGTGGAGATTGAGGGGATGGCGATGGGGGAGATAGTGCGGCGGATCGCGGGTTGAGTCGGGCTATACTCGAGGCGTTGCCCGCCGATGGGCGCACGCAAGCGCACTTGTTTCGATAGGAGCTGATTTTGATAAAGGCGCTGCCGAGCCCGGCGTTCCAAGCCGCCATCGAGCAAGCGACTATGGCATCGCGATCGAACGCAAGCGTGTTGCCGAGCCGGCGAATCGGGCACGGGCAAGGACCTTCTCGCAGCTTACATCCATCGCAGCAGTCCATACGCTTCGGGTCAGTTTGTCAAGGTGGATTGCGGCGCGATGCCGGATGCGCTGGTCGAAAGCGCGCTTTTCGGATATGAGAAGGGCTCGTTCGCCGGGGCGATCTCAATGCGCCACGGGAAGCTCGAACTCACCCAGAACGGCACTGTGTTCCTTGATGAAATCGGCGACCTCGAAGCCAACTCTCAGGCGAAGCTGGCCCGCGCTCTTCAGGCGGGAGAGTTCACCCGGGTGGGAGGCCGGCAGAACATTCGTATAACAGCCCGCGTGATCTCCGCGACCTGCCGCGATCTTTCAATAAGGCTGGGGCAGAGCGGGTTCCGCGAAGATTTGTTTACTTGTGTGAGCGGCGTGCAGATCGGAATTCCGGCTCTTCGCGATCGCCCCGAGGATATTGCGCCGATGGCGCGATATTTCCTCGAAGACTTCTGGGTCCGGAGCGGTTGCGGCGCCAAGAGCTTCGAGCCCGCAGCGTGGAGAGCGCTCGAAGACTACGCATGGCCTGGCAATGCGCGGCAACTGCGAAACGTAGTCGAACACATGGCGATCCGCTCGCACGACGACCGTCTGCACGCCGCCGATATCCCGCCAGAGTTGAAACCGCGTCCCAAAGCCGGCGCCCGGTACACCATCCAGTAAGCGCGGGTGGCTCTCTTCTCCGCGGTCGCAGGATCATACGAATGGTCGAATCTTTGAGCCTGTGCTGGGAGCCGGCGCTCGCTCGCCAGCCCTCCACGGCACGTCTCCGCGGTGCAAGTCGGATGCGCCCACGCCCGCCCGCTGTCGCTCTACTTCCCCACCATGGGCGCGATAATCTGCGACAGCACATCCGGCGCCGAGGCGTTCCGCACCAGATGCGGATAGCGCTCGCCGCCGTGATACTCGATGCGATGCACCTGATAAAAATCCCCGGATTTCGTCAGCAGCTCGATCGACTTGGAATTCTTCGCCGCCGCCTGAATCGCCTCCCGCAGCAAGGTCGGCGAATACTGGCGATTGTCCACGGCGATCAGTTTCGTAGAAGGCCCAACGCCCGCCTGGAACGCGGGACTATCGAGGGCGACGTCGCTAATGGTCCCATCGTCCTGCACCTTGATTCCGAGCGAGTAGCTGAGGTCGGTGACCTTGCTCACGTCTTCGTAACCCCTCCAGAAATCGCTGCGCACGTTATCGTACGCCAATTTCCAGCCGGACCCTTCGATGCCGCCCAGCGGGGCGTGCGGCGCGGTGGAATGCAGCCGCTGATTGAAGAAGCCGGCCCAATCGTACGGTTGAACCGCGTTGAGGCCGGCCACAACATCCTCGAACGTGTAGGTCTTCAGCTCCGGCTTGCCACCCGCGCCGCCATGGAACGCGCGGCAGAAATCGTTGAGAGATTTCGCACCCTGGCTCAGCTTGCGGATGGTGGCGTCGGCTTCGAGCCAGATCAGCGTGCCTTCGGGATAATAGTCCACGCCGCGCCGATAAGCCGCGTAGTCGTCGGTAGCGGTGTAGAGCACTTGCGCCGCCACGGCCGTATCTTCGAGCGGACGCCAGCGGCGCCCGTACTCGGTGTCGAGCGACGCCGCGGTTTCCGCCAGAAACTCGCGGTACTCCTCGGGCGTCCACAAGCCGCTGCGCGGCGTCAGTATCTCACCCAGATATTCGGTGAGCCCTTCGTAGACCCAGAGCAGATCGCCTTTCATGGGCGCATCGAAGCCGCCGTCGCGCCCGTGGTCGGTGAGTCCCAGGGGACGGCGGAATTTGCCGTTCCAAGAATGCGTGAACTCATGCGGCAGCAGGAAGGCGTTGGCGATTCGCGGCTCTTCCTCGATGAGGGTCCGCTCGCCGACGCGGTCGTCGCTCGATTCGTGATGCTCCAGGCCGAAGTGCGCCACGTGGTCGCTGAGCGTCAGCAGAAAATGATAATCGCGGTAGTGGCGCGATTGGTACAGCGCGCCGGTTTCCGCTACCAGATTCTTGTATTGCTGGATGGTCTCGGCGCTCACCTCCAGCGCGCGGTCGCTATCGGCCGCCAGATGCAGGAAATGCGGCGCGCCGCGGTCGGAGCCCAGCTCGATGGTGCGATAGTGCGCGCCCGCCGAAAGCGGCGAATCCACCAGCGTGGTGAGCGGCGCCGGCTGAAACTCGATGTCGGCGCCCGATTCGCGCCGGATGGGCAGCGCGGTGCCGTACTTCCACGCACTCGGCAAGCGCAAATTCGCCTGATACTGAAGCGAATCCGGGTCGGCGCCTTCGGGGTAAAGCAGGAGCTGGTTCCAACTGACCACGGCCAGCTCGGTGGTAGCCGAAGCGCCCGAGGAGAATCCGGAGGATTCCGGCGGCGAGATGAAATCGAATGCGATGTCGAGCGACGACGCCCCCGCCGGCACGGTCACGTGGTACGCGAACATGTTCACGCTGTCGCGTTTCCACTCCACCGTCTGGCCCCCGGCCTTGATCTCCAGGCCTACCATGTTGATGATGGGGCCGGTGGGACCGTGCTCTCCGGGAATCCATTCCGGATACATCAGCGTAATAGGACCCGGCTTTGCCGGCATGGTCATATGGACGTGAAACAGGCGCCGGGCGGCGTCGGTAGCGTCGACGCGGACTGGGATAGGCCCCTGCGCAAGCAACGGCGCGCAGATCAGTGACGCCGTGAGCGCCGTAAGATTTCGCATGTACCCAGCTTGCCTGAAACGGATGGTGGTTTCAATGTGGCCTCACGTTGCGTCTCAGATGGCGCCGCGTGGCGCCATTCCGTCGCGGGCGGGTAAACTGAATCCCGCCGGCGTCTCCACGACGTCCGCTGCCGGGGTTTGATCGAGTCCCGCCACACTTGTATGCAGGGCGTAAAGATCGCTGTTGAAAAATTCGCCCAGGAAGGCGTCGACCACGCGCGGGTCGAACTGGCGGCCCCGCTCCCGGTGGATTTCCGCTACCGCCCGATTTGCCGGCCAGGCGCGCCTGTAAGGCCGATCGTGGGTGAGGACGTCGAAGGTGTCGGCCAGCGTCACAATTCGGGCCGCTACCGGTATATCCTCTCCTTTCGTGCTGTTGTAGCCGCAGCCGTCCCAGCGCTCGTGGTGATAGAACGCAATCTCCTGGGCCAGCTTCAGAATCGAGAAATGACTCATGGTGAGGATCTCGGCGCCAATGGCCGTGTGCTTCCTGATTCGGTCGAACTCTTCCTGCGTCAGCTTGCCTGGTTTCAGCAGAATGCGGTCGGGGATTGCGATTTTGCCGATATCGTGCAGAGTGGCGGCTGCCCGGATCAGCTGCACCCGCTCTTCGGAAAAGCCCATGGCCCGTCCGATAGAAGCAGCCAGAAGGCCCACCCGTTGAGCGTGTTGCGCGGTTTCGTCGTCCCGGTAGCCGGCCATTTTTTCCAGGCAATCGATAACCTCGATCTGCGCCTGGTCCAAAGCGCTGGTCCCTTGGCGCACCTGCTCCTCCAGTAACTGATTGCGGCCGTGAATCTGAACGTAGAGTAATCGTGTCTCCAGCAGGTTCTTGATGCGCAGAACCAGCTCCGTGTGATCGAAAGGCTTGGTGATGAAATCGTTCGCGCCCATCGAGAGCGCCCGCTGCCTGATAGAGGGATCGACCTCCGCGGTTAGAACCAGGATGGGCACGTAACTACTTCGCGGAATCCGGCTCTGTAACGCCTCGATCAATTGCAGCCCATCCAGATAGGGCATGAGAAAATCCACCAGGATAAGGTCGGGTTCGAATTCGGTGTAATGCCGCGCCGCCTCGCGAGCGTCCGTGAGGCTGTTGAGCCGGCTGTATCCGGCATTTTGCAATACCGCCGTCAGAAGGCGTATGCAGCTCTCGTCGTCGTCTACAATCAAAAGCTTCGCATATTCGATGGCGCTATTCCCCATGGCTGGCATTCGCATCAGACCCTGGCGACCAAATGCACCCGGCCCAGATAATCCTTGAGCTCGGTCAACTGTCTGCTCAGAGATCCGGGGTCCATTTGTTTCGCGGAGTGCTCCATCGCTGCGCCCAATCGGGTGAGTTCCGGAAATCCATAGGAGCCGCCGCTGCCTTTGATGTTGTGGCTCCTAACCGCGAGCCGCTCAAAGGCGGAAGCGGCCAGAAGCGCTATCATCTCGGGCAGTTCCTCCCGCCGGGCCGCCAGGTAGCCGGGCACGATCTCCTCCAGGCCGTCCGGCATCTCGATCCCGATCGACTGGGGGGACGCCGCTTCCGGCGCATCCACCGAAGCGATCGTCTGCCCGAATTCCTCGATAGCGCTGAGCAGCTTGTGCTTGGAGACGGGCTTCGAGAGGTGATGATTGCAGCCCGCGCCGGCGCTCAACTCCACATCTTGCGGCAGGGCGTTCGCGGTGAGCGCAATGATTGGAATCGCAGCGGTTCGACGAACCTTCTCGATGGCGCGTATGGCGCGCGTAGCGGTTAATCCGTCCATCACGGGCATCTGTATATCCATAAGGATCAGATCGAAGCTGCCTGCTGCGAACCGTTCCACCGCGGCCGCGCCGTCCTCGGTAAACGTCAATTGGTGCGGGCTCCCCTTCAAATACACCTCAACCAGGAGGCGGTTGTCCGGCGAATCCTCCGCGATCAGGATTCTTAGCGGCCTGACGGACGCCGTCGCCTTGCGGTTGGAGCCCCCCGGCGTTTGCAACTCCGCGCCTTCCCGAGGCTGCATGGCATTGCACACCAGGCGCAACAAGTCGCCGCGCTTCACGGGCTTGACGGCATAGCCCGATAACCCGGCTTCCCGGCGCCGCAGGACGTCCCCCGGCCGGACATCGGACATGAACATCACCACTGGCAGGTTCGGAGCCAGATGTTTGATGCGGGCCGTTGTTTCGAAGCCATCCATTCCGGGCATATCGCTATCCACCAGAGCCAGCGAATAGGGCCGCCTGGCATCGATCGCGGCGGAAAGATTCGCCAGCGCCTCCGCCGGCGCGCCGAACTCGGCGCTTTGAATGCCCCACGCGTTCAATGTCTCTCCCAGGATGAAGCGGTTCGTGGCGTTGTCGTCGATCACCAGAATGCGGCGGCCATAGAAGTCCGCCAATTCAAGCGGAGCTTTCCGCTCACTCCGGCTCCCCGGCTGGAACCGGGCGTTGAAGCGGAATGTGCTGCCCCCTTGCGCGCCGCTTGTCACCGTCAGGCTTCCGCCCATGCGCTCCACCAGACGCCGGCTGATTTCCAAACCGAGGCCGGTTCCGCCGTATTTTCGGGTGATCGACGAATCGGCTTGCGTGAAATTTTCGAAGATCGTTTCCAACTGGTCCGGCGGAATTCCGATGCCCGTATCCGAGATGGTGAATTCTATCTCGCCGGATTTGCCGGATTCGCGGTTCTGCACTGTCAAAAGCACCTCTCCCGCCTCGGTGAACTTCACGGCGTTCCCCAGCAGATTGATGAGCACCTGTCGCAGCCGGGCCGGGTCCCCCGCCAGGGCCGTGGCGAGGCCAGGCGACAGATGGGTCATCAGGCCGATGCCTTTGGCGCGCGTCTTGACTCCGGTGAGTTCCACCGCGTGATCCACCACCTCTTCGAGATCGAAATCCACATGCTCCAGCTCCAGATGGCCCGCCTCGATCTTCGACAAATCGAGAATGTCGTTGATGAGTATGAGCAGATTGGCTCCGGCCCGCCGGAACACCTCAACGTACTGCAACTGCTCGGCGTCAAGCTGGGATTCCGCCAGCATGTCGGACATGCCCAGAATCGCGTTCATGGGCGTGCGTATCTCATGGCTCATCGCGGCCAGAAAGTTGCTTTTGGCCAAATTGGCTTCCTCGGCGCGCCGGGTCTGCTCTGCCAGCTTTTCGTTGTTCACGCGCAGTTCGTTTTCCAGAAACTTGGCAGCCGCGATGTCGGTGGCCACGGCCAGAAACCCCTGAAGGCTGCCGTCGGGATTGCGGACAGCCGTAACCGATACCCGTACATCCAGCCGGCTGCCGTCTTTGCGCACGTATGTCCACTCGCGCTGATCGAAGTTCCGTAGACGCACAGGTTCGGCGAAGACGTCGAAACCACGCACCGGGCGGCCCATCTCCTGCGTCAGGACCACCGAACGATCGAGCCACTCGGATTCCAGGTGGATCATGTCGAGCGTGCGGATGCCGGTCACTTCTTCGGCGCGATATTGCAGCATCCGTTCGGCGCCCGTATTGAACACGGTAATGGTCCCTTGCGTATCGGTGGCGACAATCGATACCTCCGATGCCGCGTCCAGCACCGCCTGGAACTTCGCACGGGTCTCGGCGACGGTCCCGGCGGCCTGCGCGAGCGCAACGGTGCGTTCCCGAACCCGCCGCTCCAGACCCTCGTGCAGATTTCTAATTTCACCTTCTGCCCGCTTACGCTCGCTAATATCGGTGCAGGCGCCAATCCATTCCAGGATGGAGCCGTCGTCGTTGCGAACAGGTACAACCCGGGCCAGCATCCAGCAATACGCGCCATCGCGCCCGCGCACCCGCGTCTCTATTTCGTAGGCGACTCCGGTTCGCATTGCCTCAGCCCATTTCGCGGCGGCTATAGGCCGGTCGTCCGGGTGCAGAGACTCCGAGCGCACATCCGCGCCGGTTTGCCCCGTGAATGCTATCCACTCATCCTCCGCGCCGGTCGGCGCGCCATCCGGAGACATGGTCCATACAATTTGGGACGTGGCTTTGACCAGGGCGTGATAGCGCAGCTTTCCGGCGGCAAGCCCTTCGCTCAATTCGGCTAAAGCCAGATAACGATTATGCTCAAGCAGTGCGGATTCCCGCGCTTCCCGGCGAATCCTGTGGCCTTTCAGGCGTCGCAGCGCGAATACGGCAAGAAGGAAAACGGTCAACCCTGCCGCGCTCGAGGCCCACAGCAGCTCCCGCTCATACCTGCTTTGCTCGAGGCTTTGGGCCATGAGTAAGCGTTCCGATTCAGCCCGAATCCCATCGCTCTCAGCGCGCAGCTGAGTCATCAGCGCGCTCCCCTTGCCGCTGAGCACTACCGCCAGCGCGGCATTAAAACCCCGGTCGCGCCTCAACCGGACAGTCTCGGACAGTTCAGCGAGCTTTTCGTTCATCGCCACTGCAAATCGCTCCACGTTTTGCCGCCGGCGATTGGTCTTGGATGTGAGTGCCCGAAGCTCTTGTAATTGTCCGTAAATCCGGTCGTGCGCCGCCAGAAACGGAGTCAAGTAGCTTTCCTGCCCGGTCAGGAGGTATCCGCGCTGGCCGGTTTCCGCATCCTTGACCGTCGACAAAAGCTCGGCCGCCTTTTCGAGGATGAGTTGCGTATCTTCCACCCAGCGCGTGCTGTCGCGATATTGCCGGATGGCCTGAAAGGTAGCGGCGCTGAAGAGGAGGCTGACAGCGGCCAGCGCCATAAACAGCGGCCGCATGAGGCGGGCGAGAGTATGGCGCGCGTCTGAGCGCGGCGTCCGATTGGGAGTCACTTGGCCGCACCGTTCACTTTCATCGATAACCTTATCGGCCATCTGAGCAAATAGCCGCCCGGTAACTTTCGGCTCGGAATCGCGTTCATCCTGCCGATAAGAATCATAGTGAGACAAAGCTTGAATACGGACGCCCCTTCAGAATCGATGCAAGGCAAGAGGATCGGCCTGGTTGGCTGTACGGCGATCGAGGCCGCCATTACCAGCGCCCTCAAACAAGCGCAAGCGTCGTTCACCATCATCGAGGCGGACGCGGTTGACCCTGGGGCTTCCGATCTCGATCGATTTGACGCGCTGATACTCGGCGTCGGCGTCAATTCTTCCGAGCGGGGCTGGCAACGGCCCGAGATATTGCGAAATCACACGCGGCCGCTGCTGCTGGCCGGTCCGCCGGAAGCCATCTATTGCCGCGAAGCCTTGCAGAGCCATGCCGACGACGTGATCCTGTCGCCATTCTCCGCGCCCGAATTGCTTTTCCGCCTGCACCGGATAACCGGCGGCAAGTGCGTCTACAGCGAGGCCGTCGTACGATCGGCCAAGCCCATCGTCCTGGCCGTCGACGACGACCGCAACATCACCATCTATCTGGCATGCGTGCTCAAGAACCTGGATGTGGAAATGCATTTTGTAAACGATGGAAGAGCGGCGCTGGCCGCCGCCCGCCAGTTGCTCCCCGACCTGCTGTTGCTGGATATAGGGCTGCCCGGCATGAATGGCCTCGAGGTGCTTCGCCGGTTGCGAAACGATCCCGGAACGCGCGATATCGCAACCGTTCTGCTGACCGCGTCGTCCGATCCGTTCCATGTGAGCGATGGCGCCGATCTCGGCGTGTTGGATTACATCCTGAAGCCCTTCGGCCACATCGACCTGGTGCGCAAACTGAAGGCTCTTATCCGGATCAAGCCTGCACTGCCATATGCTCACGCCACACCTTATTAAGTCCCGGGGCGCGGGGCCGTTCCTCATAGAAAGATCCGGAGCCCAGGGACAATGAGAGCGCTATCATAATCGGCACAGAGAGTGCTGTGAACCGACGCCGATTCATCAAGGATCTTGCCGTAACGGCGGCTGCCGCCGAAGCTTTGGAAGCCATCGAACCGCCGCCGCAGGAACCCGCCAGTACCGATGGCTATACGCTCATCCCGGAATACCTGATCGAGCAGCGGCCCGATGTGCTGGAGATGTCGCGCTCAAACCCCCGCGCTTCCACGAGACCGTGATCTCCGCGTCGCCGGTTTCCGTCTCGGCGCCGGTCACTTCCACGTTCTCTCCCGAGCCGGCATGGCTGTAATTCTTCCCCTCCAGCTTTTCCCAGGTGGATTCGCCGCCCTCTATGTCCGGTATCAGCACGGCCTTGAACCTTCTGGTATTGGGCAGCAGCAAGTGCTTCTTGGCGGCCATCATGCCATCGTGATGCCGGATCTCGATGCGGACCAGTGGTTCGATCTCGAGCTCGACCGTTTTCTCCGTGCCGTTCTGGAGTGTGACCGGCTTCGCCTCGACCAGCCGCCAATTCTTGGCCGACGCCGTCACCGTGAGCGCCTGGTCGCCTGTCCCTTGGAACACCACCTTCGCCGTCGCGCCTTCCACCATCTGCGTCGGCTGTTCGTCGGGCGTAAACCGCTCGCCCGCTCCCGCGATCTTCACTGTCACGGGGCCGGTCCAGTTGAGGTCTTTGGCCACCACCGTCACGACCAATGTCCATTGACAGCGAGGGACTGTCTCGTCCGGGGCGTCCGTGCTCACCTTGGCCGTCCCTTCCCTCTTTTCGCCGCTTCGGAGCGCTTTCTCAAGCGGCGTCGGGTTCTTTTCCGTTTTAGACGACGGCTCTTTATCGCCTTCCGGGAATCCGTGCGTACTGTCGGCCATGGTTAGCTTGCGGTGGAACGGAGGTGTTGGAACGTCAGCCGGACCGGCAGATCGGCCTTCGTGGCCGAAGCAAACTCGCGGTTCGTCAGAAGCTCGCGCGCCCAGCCATACTCCGCCGCGCGATCGAACTCCGGACCCAGGATGAACATGTGCTCGATGAAGGTGAGCAGGTCGCCTTTGCCCGTCAGGCCGTATGATCGCCCGCGGGCGATGCCATCGCGGATGCGCGCGCGAATCTGTTCGGTCAACTGCGCGCAGTCTTCCGGAAACAGGCCGCGCACATGCGCCAGCGCTCCGGTTTCAAACGCATCCAGCAGAGCTTGCGCCAGCGCCTCCATCTGCGCTTTGCGTATCGTCAGCATCGAATATGCCCTCCACACCGAATCGCCGCGCCAGCCGCCACGGCGTGGCATTCGCCGATCCCGCGCGCAAACCCAACTAGCTCCTCACTGCGCTGCCGCGGCCTCTGTCTTTCCGCGCGGATCGTCGGATCCAACCGACCATTGAACGGATCGGCGATTGGCCGGAAATTCTCGACCGGAAATACCCCTAGCGGGGCGTAGCCGGAAGCAAACGGGAAAATTCGTTACGATGCCGGAACGGGCGTCGAACCGGGAACGGAGCGGTACAAGGATCAGATCGC